>NZ_LBJZ01000189.1:0-178435 GCF_028128935.1 Bradyrhizobium sp. CCBAU 11361 | reverse complement strand
AGTGCCGGGTTCGGCGGCCGCAACGCCGCCACCCAACAGGGCGCAATTCGCAGCACCGACGGTTACGCCCGCCTTCCAGGCCGCGCCGACAGTCGTCGCACCGCTGCCACCTCCGCCGCGGCCGCCGCAGCGTGACCTGACACCGCTCGCGATCGGTGCAGGCGTCGTGGCTGGCGCAGTGATCGGCGCGACCATCGCCGACTACCGCAACCAGCGACACGAGAGCATCGAGGGTGGCCGCACCATCTACACCGAACCGGATCGCATCATCATCCGCGATCCGGGCGGGCAGGCCTACGTCCGCGGCAACGATCTCTATCGCTTCCGCTACGGCGCCCGAGATATCCGCACCGACACCATCGGCGGCGATACCCGCACCGTCGTGATCCGTCCCGATGGCAGCGAGATCATCACGGTGGTCGGTCCGGACGGTCGGTTGCTGCGGCGAATCCGCAGGGACCCCGCCGGGCGCGAGATCATCATCATCGACAACAGCTACCGCGATCCGCGGTCGGTTGGCGGTTTCTATGTCGATGCACCGCCGCCGGTCGTGAACATTCCCTACGATCGCTACATCGTCGACGCCCAAGAAGCGTCGCCGGACGTGATCTACCAGACGATGGTGGCACCGCCGGTGCAACGGATCGATCGTCGCTACACGCTCGACGAGATCCGCTACAGCCCCAATGTTCGCATGCAAATGCCGAGCATCGACGTCAACACGATCAACTTCGAAACGGGATCGTGGACGATCCCACCGGATCAGGCGGAGAAGCTGCAGGCGATCGCCGACGGTCTCAACCGTGCGATCCAGGCCAACCCGCGCGTGGTGTTCCTGATCGAAGGTCACACCGACGCGGTCGGCAACGAGGTCGACAATCTGTCATTGTCGGACCGTCGTGCGCAGTCCGCGGCCGAATTGCTGACCCAGCAGTTCAACGTGCCGTCGGAGAACCTGACGTCGCAGGGCTATGGCGAGCAGTATCTGAAGGAGCAGACGCAAGGGCCGAGCCTGATCAACCGGCGCGTCACCATCCGCAACATCACGCCGCTACTCAACGGCGGGCAGGCCTCGCTGCCGCCGCCCCCGCCCGGCACCGCGCCGCCGCGGTAAGGCGACCCACAAATGCAAAATGGCCGGGAGCAATCCCGGCCATTTTTGTTTGAACCGCGCGGGGTGGCTAGTGCCCGGCGGCCAGGCCGAGCGCTTCGACCATGACGCGAAAGACTTCGGTATTGTCCATCGAGCCGTGCACGCGCTCGCTGCCCGGCCCGGTCGCCGTCAGGATGACATCCTCGCCCGAATGCACGCTGGCACCGATCATCGCCGACAGATTGCCGGGACGCAGCACTGCTCCCGGGACATCCTTGTATTTGTCGTTGGCCTTGAAGGTCCCGTCGTCACCGGCCTTGACGGTTGGCTCGTTGGGATTGTCGAGCTTGGGGCGGAAGGTCTCATAGTGGTCCGGCAGGCTGGCCGAGAAGATGGCGAGCCGGCGGCTCACATCGACGCGTGACGGATAGCCCTCGGCATCCGGCGCCGGATAATTGGGAAATCCGGCCTGCTCGTAGACGCCGACGCGCTCGCGCAGCGGCACGTTGGGCGTCGTGCCCATGTCGTCGTTGACCGTTCCGACAAGGCTGTTGGGATGATTGTGGTCTGCCAAGACCAGGATGAGGGTGTCGTCGCCGCGCGCACGCGCCCATTCGCGCGTCTGGCGCACTGCATTGTCGAGCATGATCGTATCGTAGACCGCCCGCTCCATGTCGAGCAGATGCGCGTATTTGTCGATCAGCCCGGATTCGACCATCAGGAAGAAGCCGGTGTCGTTTCTCGAGAGGATGTTCAGCGCGGCCTGCACCTGCTCGGTCAGATCGGGCTGCTCCGGAAACTTCTTCACGCCGCCGCCCTTGAGGAATTTGCGGTCGAGCACGCCGTCCATGTTTCCGGTGGCGAACAGCCCGAGCAGCCTGCCCGTCTCCGGCTTTGCGGCAGAAACGCCGAGCTCGCTTGCGGTCGTCGCGACCTGATAGCCTGCGTCGCGAAACTTCGCGATGTAGTCGGCCTCGTCCTTGCGTTTGGAGCTGGCGGCCGACTTCGGCAGGAAATTCGCGCTGCCGCCGCCCAGCAGCACATCCGGCTTCGCGGCGAAGAGCTGTTCGACGATCTCGTCATAGGCGGCGCGCCGGCGCGTGTGCGCAACCATCGCAGCCGGCGTCGCGTCTTCGATCTCGGTGTTGGTGACGATGCCGATCGCCATGCCGTTGCGTCTCCGGGCAAGGCTGGTGATGGTTTCCACCCTGGGATCGTCGAATGGGCTTGCGGTGCGGTCCGCATAGACGCCCAGCGCGTTGACGGCGCTCTTGTGGCCAGTCGCATAGGCACTGGCCGAGTTCGCGGAATCGGTGATGATGGAGTCCGAGCCAGCGGTCGCCACCAGCGCCATATGGGGCATGTCGTCAATCGCGAGCTTGCCGCGGCTCTTGCCCTCCGCAATGCCCTTGGACAGGATTCGCGCTGCGACCCGATGCGCCGGCGACATGCCGTCGCCGATGAACAGGATGACGTTCTTCGCCTTGCGCGGACCGGTCTCGTAAACCGTCCACGCGATGCTGCGCTGATGCGTGCCGTCGCTCACGTCCACCGTAACGGTGCCGGGCTTGGCCAGTGTGACGTCGCGCAGGATCAGCGCCGACTGGTCCTTGCCGTCCTCGCGCTCGACGAAGGTCCCGGCGCGGCCGAACATCTCGGCATAGTCCGCACCGTTCACCGTCACCTTCAGCCTGGCCGGATCGACCGGCCCGGGAAATTCAACCTTGAAGTCGAATTGGGCGCCGGCCAGAATCTCGGCGCGATCGATCGGATAGATCGTCTGCGCCGACAATGACGACGTCCAACAGAGGACGATGAGAGAGGCTAGTGCCGATCCCTTGACCATGCTCGATGCTCCGCGATTCCGTTCCGGACAGGAGCAGGAAGCCTAGCGATCGCGCATGACATCGTCATTAAGCCGTGCGTCGCCCGGTCGGGCGACCAAAGGCCTCAGCCCTTGTCGTTCTCGAGCCGGAAGATCTGCGAGCCTTCGCTGCCCGAGAGCAGGCCAGTGTCGCTGTAGAGCTTCAGCTTGGTGCGCGTATCGGCGATGTCGAGATTGCGCATGGTGAGCTGACCGATGCGGTCGGCCGGCGAGAAGGCGGCGTCCTCGACCTTCTCCATGCTGAGCCGCTCTGGCGCATAGGTGAGGTTCGGGCTCTCGGTGTTGAGGATCGAATAGTCGTTGCCGCGGCGCAGCTCCAGCGTCACCTCGCCGGTGACGGCACGCGCGACCCAGCGCTGCGCGGTCTCGCGCAGCATCAGGGCCTGCGAATCGAACCAGCGGCCCTGGTAGAGCAGGCGGCCGAGGCGCATGCCGCTGATGCGGTACTGCTCGATCGTGTCCTCGTTGTGGATGCCGGTGACGAGGCGCTCATAGGCGATGTGCAAGAGCGCCATGCCGGGCGCTTCATAGATGCCGCGGCTCTTGGCCTCGATGATGCGGTTCTCGATCTGGTCGCTCATGCCGAGGCCGTGGCGGCCGCCGATGGCATTGGCTTCGAGGAACAGCGCAACGGGATCGCTGAAGGTCTGGCCGTTCAGCGCCGTCGGCTGGCCTTCCTCGAAGCGTACCACGACCTTCTCGGCCCTGACGGCGCAATCGTCGCGCCAGAACGGCACGCCCATGATCGGGTTGACGATCTTGATGCCGCTGTCGAGGCTTTCGAGATCCTTGGCTTCATGCGTGGCGCCGAGCAGATTGCTGTCGGTCGAATACGCCTTCTCGGCGCTCATCTTGTAGGCGAAACCCTGGGCGGTCATGAACGCCGACATCTCGGCGCGGCCGCCGAGTTCGTCGATGAACTGCTGGTCGAGCCAGGGCTTGTAGATGCGCAGGCTCGGATTGGTGAGCAGGCCGTAGCGATAGAAGCGCTCGATGTCGTTGCCCTTGAAGGTCGAGCCGTCGCCCCAGATGTTGACGCCGTCCTCCTTCATCGCCGCGACCAGCATCGTGCCGGTGACGGCACGCCCCAGAGGCGTGGTGTTGAAATAGGTGATGCCGCCGGTCGAGATGTGGAAGGCGCCGGACTGGATCGCGGCGATGCCTTCGTGGACGAGCTGCGTGCGGCAATCGACGAGTACGGCCTTCTCGGCACCGAATGCCTCGGCCTTGCGCGGGATCTCGTTGTAATCGGCTTCATCGGGCTGGCCGAGATTGGCGGTATAGGCGTAGCAGCGCGCGCCCTTCTGCTTCATCCAGAGCAGTGCCGCGCTGGTGTCGAGGCCGCCCGAAAACGCGATGCCGACTTTCTCACCCTTGGGCAGGCTTTTCAGGATCGTGGTCATGGGGCTTCCAATCGGGTCTCAAGGGGCTGATGGCGGTTGCGGGTTGACCGCGCGAATATCAAATTTCGCAGCGCTCGGCACGCATTTAATGGCTCAAACTGACGGCTCGGGACCCGTCTTGCGGCCAAACAGGCGCTGGCGGAGCCGGTAGCCGGGCGAGGCCAGCCGCGTCAGGGCGGCATCGACCGCTGCGTCGGAGAACCGGGTCCGCGGCCAGCGGTAGATCAGCGCGTAGGCGAACCAGATCACGACGAAGGTGACGAGGCCGGCGATCGAGACGTCGGTGAAGAAGTGCCCGCCGAAGGCCATGCGCAGCCCGCTGGTCACAAGACCGAACACCACGGCGCCGGCATAGGCGAGCGGCCGCCATGCCGGCGGGGCCAGCGCGGCAGGGGCCAGCGTCCAGAACGCGGTCGCGCCCTCGCCCGAGAAGAACGAGCAGTTGCGCGCGCAGCCGCCGCGCGGATCCCACCACGGCACGAACTGCTGATCGCCGGCAAACTGCGTCACCACCACCGGGCGCGGCCGGCCCCAATAGGTCTTGAAGGTGAGGTTGGTGAGGATTCCGGCCGACAGCGTGATCGTCACCAGCAGGAAGATCACCGCGCGCCCCGACACCATCAGCGACCGGTCCGGGCGGAACAGCTTGACCACGAGCGCCACCAGCGAGGGCAGCACGAACGCCCAGGCGATCCACATCGCCGCATCGCGCGCGACGCCAGCCCAGCCGCTCGATTTGAGCGGAAAGCTCCTGGTCGCGGGATCGAAGAACAGCGCGGCGAGCTTGAGATCGAGTTCGGGATAGAGGCCGAAAACGACGCCGATCACGAGCCACAGCGCCAGGGCGATGAAGAGTCCGGTCCGGTTCATGCCGCGCGGTTTAGCGGAGTGGGGAGGGGATGAAAACCCCGGAATCGGTCGCGGCCAGCGAGCGTGAATTGGTAATGCGATGCCTCAACAGTGTCGTCCCGGCGAAGGCCGGGACCCATAGCCACCGACCTCGGTTTGGCGAAGACTCGTGATTACCGGTTCGCTCCAAAACACCTCCCTGTGGTTATGGGTCCCGGCCTTCGCCGGGACGACATTGAATGCGTGGCGTGTTGCGTCGCGTCTCAGCGGAGCAGCTTCATCCGTCACCGCGCATCCGGCCGCGAATGCGACGGCAATGGCGGAGGCGGCTTGTGCGGGGGCGGCGGATTGCGCCAGGCGCCGGCGTTGCGGCCGGCGATCAGCCAGTAGACCACGCCGGCCACGATGCCGGCGCCGGTCATGATCTCGAGGTGACGCCGCACGACGCCTTCGAACTGGAACGTGTCGGAGTGAAAGGGAACGAGGCCGAGGTAGCAGGCGAGCCCCACGAGGCCGCCGCCGACGGCATAGGCCAGCGCGCTGCGGATGTAGAGCGCTTCGGTGATCGCGACGATCACCGCCGCCGGCACCAGCGCAAAGCCGGAGACAAAGATGAAACCGAATCCGAGCAGGATGTCGATCGTGCCTTGATCGACGGGACCTGCGCCAAGATCGGCGAACTCCGGAAACAGCAGCGCGACGACCACGATCATGCCGCCGACGAAGCAGGCGGCGAGAAAGCCGATGAAGATGACGACGAGGCGGCCGATCAGGGACATGAGATAAGCAGGTTGCGGATCAACGACGTCGCCACGCTCTCAACCGTCATGCCCGGGCTTGACCCGGGCATCCACGACTTTCTTTCTCGCGGCTCGACGTGGATGGCCGGGTCAAGCCCGGCCATGACGAGAGTGCGCAGGGCACGCATCATCAATCCGTCATCGCCATCGCACGCAGCGTCTGGCGTTCGCGGGCCGACAGCTTCTCGGTCTCCGACTTGAGCTGGCCGCAGGCGGCGAGGATGTCGCGGCCGCGCGGGGTGCGCACCGGCGAGGAATAGCCGGCGTTGAAGATGTATTCGGAGAACTTCTCGATCTGGTCCCAGTCCGAGCATTCATAGGCGGTGCCGGGCCAGGGATTGAACGGAATCAGGTTGATCTTGGCGTGAATGCCCTTGAGCAGCTTCACCAGCAGCTTTGCATCGTCGAGCGAATCGTTGACGCCCTTGAGCATCACATATTCGAAGGTGATGCGGCGCGCGTTCGAGGCGCCGGGATAGTCGCGGCAGGCCTGGAGCAGCTCCTTGATCGGGTATTTGCGGTTGAGCGGCACGAGCTCGTTGCGCAATTCGTCGCGCACCGCATGCAGCGAGATCGCGAGCATGACGCCGATCTCCTCGCCGGCGCGCACGATGTTCGGCACCACGCCCGAAGTCGACAGCGTGATGCGACGGCGGGAGATGCCGATGCCTTCGTTGTCGCCGACGATGAGCAGCGCGTCGCGCACGGCGTCGAAATTGTAGAGCGGCTCGCCCATGCCCATCATCACGATGTTGGTGACGCGGCGCGTGCCGTCCTCGCGATCGGCCCAGTCGTTCAGGCGATCGCGCGCAACCATGATCTGACCAACGATCTCGCCGGCGGTGAGGTTGCGCACCAGGCGCTGCGTGCCGGTGTGGCAGAACGAGCAATTCAGCGTGCAGCCGACCTGCGAGGAGACGCAGAGCGTGCCGCGATCGGTTTCGGGGATGTAGACGCACTCGACCTCATGCGCCTTCTCGACATTGTCGCCGCTCGGAAGCCGCAGCAGCCATTTGCGGGTGCCGTCGTTGGAGATCTGCTCGGCCACGACTTCGGGCCGGTCGACGGTGAAGTGCTGCGCGAGCTCGGCGCGGATGCCCTTCGAGATCGAGGTCATCTCGTCGAAATTCTGGGCGCCGCGGAAATACATCCAGTGCCACAGCTGCTGCACCCGCATCTTGCGCTGCGCAGGTGCGACGCCGATCTCGCCGAGGCGATCGGCAAGCTCGTTGCGCGACAGGCCGATGAGCGAGGGCCTCGCCGGCGGCACATAGGTTTCGAGCGGAGTCTTCTCCACCAATGTTGCGTTGTGCGGCTCGGTCGTCGTTTGCATCAAATGGGCCTAATTGCTTGGTCGTTCCAGGATGGTCCGAAGGACCAGACCCGGAACCTCGAGATTCCAGGTTCGATGCTGCGCATCGCCCCGGAATGACGGAAAAACTTGGAACCGGCCCTATATAGCAACCGCAGCCGCCGATTACGACCGTAGAGCTACTGTCGGCAGATAAAGCCTTAACGCCGACAATCCTGGGCGATCCGGTCGAGCGCCTGGGCGAGACCCTTCAGCGAAAACGTGTCGGTCGTCTCCGTTCCCTTGGCCGAGACGCCTTTGACCACGAGATCGGCGGATTTGCGCATGGCTTCGACCATCCGCTCCTCCTCGGCCGCGTTCTTGATCCAGAGGCCGTCGCCCTGCGTATACATGGCGAAAGCGGCGCCGCCGACCTCGACCGAGGATTCCGATCCCGGCTTCAGCGCGTAGCCGATCATCACCGAGACTTCGTTGTTCACTTTTTCGGCCGGCCGGGTCGAGACAAAGGCATAGGCGGGATCACGCGGCCGGTTCGGCGGATTGGTCTTCGACGACGAAGGCTTGGCCAGCGCAAAGCAGACCTTCTTGCCGTTGGGCGTGGCCGAATAGGCGCCCCAGGTGCCGAACTGGCCGATCAGGGTCGGCTCCGCGCCGCCCGCAACCGCCGCAGCCGGGGTCACCGGCTTGCTCTCGGGTTTCGTTGCGGTCTTTGCGGCCGTATTGGGCGCCGGCGCAGCCGCTTTCGGTGCGGCCTCTTTCGGTGCAGATTCTTTGGGTGCAGACTTGGGCGCCGGTTGCGCCGTCTGTGCCCGCGCGGAATCGGTGATTCCCCACGCCGTCACGCCGGCCATCAAAGCCAAAAATAGCACCCGCCACATGCTGGAGTGGTTCCCTCAATATTGTGACTGGAAGATGGCCCGGCCGCGCATTGTCCCCGCGGCAGGGATAACCGGGAAAGTCCAATTTGGGAAGGCAGTTAGCGGGTTAGCAACAGCTAGCCTCGGGATCGCGCGGCGCGCTGGTCGGCCCATTGCGCGTCGGTCCAGCCGAGCAGGTCCTCGGCGCCCGAGCTGCGCAAATGCGCGCCGCCGTCGATCACCACCATCTCGCCGTTGATGTAGCCGGCGCGGACGGAGACCAGGAAGCTGGCGAGATCGGCGAGCTCGCTGTGGTCCCCGGTCCGGCCAAGCGGGTTCCGCGCGGTCCAGCCGTCGTCGCGGCCTTCGGGGCGGAGCTGTCCGGATGCTCCGGCGGTCGGGAACGGACCCGGCGCGATTGCGACAGTGCGGATGCCCTTCGGGCCCCACTCCACTGCCAGGCTCTTGGTCATCGCCAGCACCGCCGACTTCGCCATCGCGGACGGCACGGTGAAGGCGCGGCCGGTGATGGTCGAGGTCGAGAGGATCGAGAGCACGACGCCGCCATGCTTGGCGTCGATCCAGCGTTTGCCGGCAGCGAGCGTGCAATACATCGTGCCATGCAGCGTCGGCGCCAGGATCGCATCCGCGGCGCGGAAGGAGAGATGTTCGCTCTGGGCAATGAAGGTCGCTGCGGCATTGTTGACGAGAATGTCGAGCGGCGCCTCGCGCCAGATCGCGTCCATCATGCTCTCGACGGCGGCACCGTCGCGGATATCGCAGGCGATGGTCGTGACCTTGCCGCTGGTCTGCGCGCGCATCTCGGCTGCGGTTGCCTCGAGTCGATCGAGCTTGCGGCCGCAGATCACGAGCTCGGCGCCGAGCGCGAGGAAGCGGCGTCCCATCGCGGCACCGAGGCCCGAGCCGCCACCGGTGACGAGAATGCGCTTGCCCCTCAGCAGACCCGTTTCAAACATCGTTTGAATCCTTCTTTTCCTTCCTGCTCCGTCATTGCGAGCGCAGCGAAGCAATCCAGACTATTTCCGCAGGACGGATTCTGGATTGCTTCGCTGCACTCGCAATGACGCAAGGATAGGCCTGCGCGCTCCCTTAGACAAAGAATCCGGATTGTAGGGCTGCGCTAAATCCGGCAGAAACGAGCCAACTATAATTCCACCTCGAAACGCCTGGGTGCCGCCATGAAAGCCATTCTCTGCTCGCAATATTGCCAGCCCGACGATCTCGTGCTCGCCGAGGTTCCGGATCCGGTGGCAGGTCCCGGCGAAGCCGTGATCGCGATCAAGGCGGCGGCGCTGAACTTCTTCGACATCCTGATGATTCAGGGCAAGTACCAGATCAAGCCGCCGTTCCCGTTCTCGCCGGCCGCGGAAGTCGCCGGCGTGATCGAGAGCATCGGCCCCGGCGTGACCGACCTGAAGGTCGGCGATCGCGTGGTCGCCTCCTGCGGCCATAACGGCGCGCGCGAGAAAATCGCGCTGCCGGCGGCATCGATCGTGAAGATCCCGGACAATCTCGATTACGACCGCGCGGCCGGCATCATCATCATCTACGGCACCGCGCTGCATGCGCTGGAAGATCGCGCCAGCCCCAAGCCCGGTGAAACGCTCGCGGTGCTCGGCGCGGCCGGCGGCACGGGCCTCGCCGCCTGCGAGCTCGGCAAGCTGATGGGCCTCAAGGTCATCGCCTGCGCCTCGTCGGACGAGAAGCTCGAATTCGCGAAAGCCCATGGCGCCGAGCTCACGCTGAACTACGGCAAGGAAGATTTGAAGGAAGGCCTGCGCAAGCTCACTGATGGCAAGGGCGTCGACATCATCTTCGATCCGGTTGGTGGCGCGTATGCCGAGCAGGCGCTGCGCTCGATCGCCTGGGAAGGCCGCTTCCTCGTGATCGGCTTTGCCGCCGGTGACATTCCGAAGATGCCGCTGAACCTCGCGCTGCTGAAGGGCTGCGACATCCGCGGCGTGTTCTGGGGCGCCTGGACCCGGCTCAATCCCGCCAAGAACCGCGCCAATCTCGAAAAGCTCGTGAAGTGGACCGCGGAAGGCAAGATCTCATCGCATGTCGACCGCACCTTCCCGCTGGCACAGACCGCGGACGCGCTGAAGGTGCTCGCGGGACGCCAGGCCATGGGCAAGGTGATCCTGCATCCGTGAGATGATGCGGGCGGCGGCGCGACGCTGTCGCTACGCACACACCTGTCATCGCTCGCCTTGTGCGCACTGGGGCGGGCGATCCACTATTCCAGAGGCGGCCGTGATTGAACCGAGAGACCGCAGCGTCCCGGATGCGGCGGTCGAGCCGGGGGCAGCGGAGTGCGCGGCAGGCAGCGTGAACAACCCTGACTTCGCGCAGAATTGCGCGTCACCGCCTGGTAGCGCCTTCTCAACCATCATCGCCAAAATTGCGGTGCACTCCCCCGCGTCGCCCGAATCAAACCTAAATTTTTCCCGATTCGCCCCAACCGTTGTCGCTTTTTGGGCTGATTCAAATTGCGATTTACCGGTTCCAGATTGCAGGGCGCTCCTGGACAAAAACAAGAAAACTAAAACCGGCATTGCCCCGCGTTGTGTCAGTATTTGGGGGAAGCATCACCATGGAGACGACGGCATTCCGTCCGTCCTGGGGGTCGAGGGCGCTCGACTCCGAACAAGCGGCATCACATCCGTCCACCGCATCCTACATTCGTGCGCGCGCTGAACGGATCGATCCTTCATCGCACGATCCCATGCCACTGTTCTTGTCCGATCCGCTCAGCGCGCCGGATCCACGGGAATTCGCGCCATTGGCCGTGCGCACCAGGGCCAGAAGCGTCCGGCGCATTCTCGCTGCCGTCCTCGCCGCGTCGGTCATCGCGGTCCCGATCGCGCTGTTTTGGTCCGACATCAACCGGCTGCTCACCATCAACGGCACGTCGTGGATCGGCGCGGCCGCGAACGAGGCCGCGGCTCCCGCCAATCCGCCTGCCGCACGGCAGGGTCCGGTCAAGGATGCCGCGCGTGTGACCAACACGATGCTGGCGAGCGCTGACGCACAGGATGCTCCTGCACCGGCGACGCCGAGCCGCGAGGCGATCGCAACCGCCTATCAGAGCGCGCTCCAGGCTCAGGCACCCGCGCCTGTACCGACACAAGTCGCGGCACAGCCCGCGCCACCGCCGCCAGCCAGGAGCCTCGACGCCGACACGCTGGCCGGCCTGATGGCGCGCGCCAAGAGCCTGTTGACCGTCGGCGACATCGCCGCGGCGCGGCTGCTGCTCGAGCGCGCGGCGAATGCGCAGGATGCGACGGCGGCGTTCCTGCTGGCGCAGACCTACGATCCAGCCGTCCTGGGCACCAAGGACACGCGGAGCATCACCGCCGACGCCGTCGCCGCACGCGACTGGTATCAGCGGGCCGCCAGCCTCGGATCGGCGGAAGCGCGAAAGCGCCTCACCCAACTCTCGAACTAGAACTCTTCAGGGGACATCATGCGTAACGCTCTGGGAATGGCGCTTGCCGCCATCATGACCATCTGTGCCTTCGCGGCCCGCGCCGAGCAGACCGAATACGATCCGGCCAAGGTCTCGGACAGCCTGAAGGCGATCTTCCAATTCGGCTCGACCTCGACCAAGCAGTCGCTCAACGCCAACACCGTCACGCTGATAACAGGCACGATCGGCGGCACCTATGTGCAGTTCGGCGCGGACCTTGCCTCCGTGCTCGACGACGGCAACAAGATCCGCGTGCTGCCGATCGTCGGCCGCGGCTCGGTGCAGAGCGTCGCCGACATCCTGTTCCTGCAAGGCGTCGATCTCGGCATCGTGCGGGCCGACACGCTCGACTATCTCGAGCGCAAGGGTTTTGCGAAGGATATCAAGAAGCAATTCACCTATGTGACCAAGCTCTACAATGAGGAGATGCAGGTGATCGCGCCGAAATCGGTCGCGACGCTGAAGGACCTCGAAGGCAAGACGGTGAGCGTCGACCTGCCGAACGGCGGCACCTTCGTCACCGCGCTCACCGTGTTCGAGCGGCTCGGGATCAAGGCGAAATTCGTCTATGTCGAGCAGCGCATCGCGATGGAGAAGCTGAAGGCCGGCGAGATCGACGCCGTCATCGTGGTCGGCGGCAAGCCGTACAAGTCGGTCTCGACCTTCGGCAATGACGGCCGCTTCCATCTTGCGAAGGTCGACTATGCAAAGCCGCTCCAGAGCGACTATCTGCCGGCGACGCTGACCGCAAAGGACTATCCGAACCTGATCAAGGAGGGCGAGAGCGTGGACACGATCGCGGTGCCTGCGGTGCTGGCGGCCTATAACTGGGCGCCCAACACCGAGCGCTATCGCAAGCTCGCGCTGTTCGTGGACGCGTTCTTCACGAAATTCCCCGCGCTCCAGAACCCACCCTTCCATCCCAAGTGGAAGGAGGTCTCGCTCGCGGCGCCCCTGTCCGGCTGGAACCGATTGCCGGTGGCGCAGCAATGGCTCGACAAGCATGGCGTCGAGCCGGTGACCCGCCAGCGCTTCGAGGCGTTCCTGAAGCAGAGTCCGACGGCAGCGAACGTTTCCGATGCGGACAAGGAAAAGCTGTTCAGACAATTCCAGGCATGGGACGCGGAGAAGGCGCGAGCGCAGGCGGAGAAGAAGTAGCGGTTGTCGTTGCGACCAGTAGTGTCGCAGGCGCTAGCCACGCACTCACTGTCATCGCCCGGCTCGACCGGGCGATCCAGTACTCCGAAGCGCCAGTGATTGAACCGAGAGGCCGCGGCGTACTGGATTCCCCGCCTTCGCGGGGAATGACCAGCCGTGGGGTGAGGCTACGCCGTGCCGCCAACATCTACTGCGCCACGTCAGCCTCGTCCACGCCCCGCTTCAACGCGGCGCGGGCGGCTTCGCGGTGCTCCGTCGTGATGTGGCTGGCGACCATGCGGATGGCGGTGGCGAGCACGGCGGCATCATCGGTGAAGCCGAGGATCGGCATCACGTCGGGGACGAAATCGAACGGCAGGATGAAATAGGCGATCGCCCCCAGCAACGACGCCTGGACATGGCGCGGAGTCTGCCGGTCGAACGCGCAGTAGTAGGCCGCGAGCAGGTCTTCGGCGAACGGCAGATGCGCGGCGACACGCTTCAGCTTGCGCCAGAAGCGGCGACGAACGCTTTCACGATCTTCCGCGAGCCGATCGGCCGGCTCAAAGCCGACGCTGTGTTCGGCAGCCATGCTCCAAAACTCCCCGTTCAGCCGGGAGCGGCGGATCGCCGCATCCCCTGCTGATCACAAGATGGGGATGCAGCCGGTCGCTGCAAGACGTCAGCCCGGTGTAAGCTTGGCGATGGCGTTCATCGCCCTGGCGAGCTCGATGTCGAGTGCCGTGACGCCGCCGGCGTCATGGGTCGATAGCACCACCTCCACGGTCTTGTAGACGTTGCGCCATTCGGGGTGATGATCCATCTTCTCGGCGACCAGCGCCGCGCGGGTCATGAAGCCGAAGGCTTCGTTGAAATCCTTGAAGACAAAGGTTTTCCCGATGGCGTCGCGGCCCGAAACTTCGGTCCAATCAGGTATTCCGCCCAGCGCCTGCTTGCGCGCCTCCATCGTCAGCCGTTCTGCCATGATCGTCTCCGTGCTTCAGGGAACTTTACCCTAACACCGTGCTTACGCCCGGGTTCATGCGGGATTTGCCCCATCCGCTAACCATGACGGAGAAGTAACCCCGCCGGACAAGAAATTTGCTACAATTGCGGGCGTAAATCGCCGGCCAAGATGAAACTGAGCCTCAAGCGCCTGTTTGGGAGATCGATGACCGGGGGATTGGACCTGGCCGAAGCGCCCACCCCGCCTTCGCCGCGATCAACGGCGCGGAAGACGGCACTCGTGTCTCTGGCGCTGGTGCTTGCGATCATCGGTGCGCTCGTCGGCGGCTACTATTTCGCGATGCGCCCTGTGACGCTGAAGATCGCGGTCGGTCCGGCCAATAGCGACGACCTCAAGGTCGTGCAGGCGCTGACGCAGGCTTTCGCGCAACACAAGAACTATGTGCGGCTACGCCCGATCCAGACCGACGGCGCCACCGCCAGCGCCGATGCGCTCGCGGAAAACAAGGTCGATCTCGCCATCGTGCGCGGCGACGTCGACGTGCCGAAGAATGCGCAAGCCGTCGCGACCCTGCGCAAGAACGTCGTGGTGCTGTGGACCGTACCCGGCAAGGGCAAGAAGAAGGGCGCGAAGATCACCAAGATCGCGCAGCTCGCCGGCCATCGCGTCGGCGTGGTCGGCCGCACGCAGGCCAACGTCAATCTGCTCAAGGTGATCCTCCAGCAATACGGCGTCGATCCCGCCAAGGTCGAGATCGTGCAGTACCCGGCCAACGAAGCCGCCGAGGCGATCAAGGCCCAGAAGGCGGACGCCTATCTCGCGGCCGGACCGGTCAACAGCAAGATCACGTCGGACGTAATCGCGGCTTCCGCCAAGGACAGCGGCACGCCGACCTTCCTCGCGATCGATTCCGCGGATGCGATTGCGCAGAACCATCCGGTCTACGAAGCATCGGAGATTCCCGCCGGCACCTACGGTGGCTCGCCCGATCGTCCCGACGACGAGGTCAAGACCATCAGCTTCTCGCACCACATCGTGGCGCGCAAAGCCGTGTCCGACACCACCATCGCGGCGTTCACGCGCCAGCTCTTCGCCGTGCGCCAGCAACTGGTGGCGGAATTCCCGATGGCGGCGAAGATCGAGACGCCCGACACCGACAAGGATGCGGTGATTCCCGTGCATCCGGGCGCAGCCGCCTTCGTCGACGGCGAGGAAAAGACCTTCCTCGACAAATACAGCGATTACATCTGGTGGACCCTGATGGCGCTCTCGGCGATGGGCTCGCTCGGCGCCTGGTTCGCGGGCTACCTGAAGAAGGACGAACGCGACAACAACAGCCATTTGCGCGACCGCCTGTTCGACATGATCGCGGCGGCGCGCAAGAGCGAGACGACGGAAGAGCTCGACCAGATGCAGACCGAGGCTGACGAAATCTTGCGCGACACGCTGCGCTGCTTCGATCACGGCGCGATCGAAGAGGGCGGACTCACCGCCATCAACATCGTGCTCGACCAGTTCCACGCCGCCGTCGCCGACCGCAAGGCCGTGCTGTTTGCCATGCCGCAAAGCCTGCAGCGCGCAGGCGCGCAATTCAGGGCCGCCGGCAACGCGTAATCGCTGCGTCACATTGTCTCAATATAGCTTTCGTTGTCATTCCGGGGCGCGCGTAGCGCGAATCCGGAATCTCGAGATTCCGGGTCCGGTCGGTCGGACCGGCCCGGAATGACGACACGAGATGCGCACGAGACAGCCAGCAAAGCCGCCATGAACATCAAATTCTCCCGCCGCCGTTTTCTCACCACCGGGGCCGGTGCGCTCGGCGCGATCGCGATGCCTCATCTCTCGCGCGCGGCCGACCGGCCGGCGGTTACGCATGGCGTGCAGTCCGGCGACGTCACGGTCGACGGTGGCGTGGTCTGGGCGCGCGCCGATCGTCCGTCGCAGATGCTGGTCGAGGTGGCCACGACCGAGTCCTTCAGGGACGCCCGCGCGCTGCCGCCGATCGCGGCACTGCCGGAGAGCGACTTCACAGCGAAGATGCTGATCGAGAACCTGCCGAGCGGACAGGACATCTTTTACCGCGTCCGCTTCCGCGACCTCTCGCACAGCGCGATCGAGGGCGAAGCCGTCATCGGCCGCTTCCGCACCGCGCCGGCCGACCGCCGCGACGTCAGCTTCGTCTGGGGCGGCGACGTCGCAGGGCAAGGCTGGGGCATCAATCCTGATGACGGCGGCATGTTCACCTTCTCCGCGATGCGCAAGCATCGCCCGGATTTTTTCCTGCACTCCGGCGACACGATCTACGCCGACGGCCCTATTCAATCCGAAGTCAAGCTCGCCGACGGCAAGACCTGGAAGAACGTCACCATCCCCGAAAAGGCCAAGGTCGCGGAGACGCTGGACGAGTACCGCGCCGCGCACAAATACAATCTCACCGACGACAACGTCCGCGCCTTCAATGCCGAAGTGCCGATCTTCGTGCAGTGGGACGACCACGAGGTGACCAACAACTGGTCGCTGTCGAAGGAGTTGCCGGCGTCCTACAAGGTGCGCGACATCTCGCTGCTCGCAGCCCGCGCCGGCCGCGCCTTTCACGAGATGTATCCGATGCGCGAGAGCATCAATGAGCCGGGCCGCGTCTATCGCCAGATCTCCTACGGCCCGCATCTCGACGTGTTCGTGCTCGACGAGCGCAGCTATCGCGGCCCGAACGGCGCCAATCTCGAAACCGCCTACGGCCCCGCCAGCTACTTCCTCGGCCCGGACCAGATCGCCTGGCTCAAGCGCGGCCTGCTCAACTCGCGCGCGACCTGGAAGGTGATCGCCTCCGACATGCCGCTCAGCCTCGTCGTGTCGGACACGCCGAAGGGCGGCTCTGAAGCCATTGCGCAGGGCGACGGCCCGGTGCGTGGCCGCGAGTTCGAGATCGCCGACATCCTGCGCTTCATCAAGATGGCGCCGATC
Source organism: Bradyrhizobium sp. CCBAU 11361 (assembly GCF_028128935.1). Taxonomy (NCBI): domain Bacteria; kingdom Pseudomonadati; phylum Pseudomonadota; class Alphaproteobacteria; order Hyphomicrobiales; family Nitrobacteraceae; genus Bradyrhizobium; species Bradyrhizobium sp. CCBAU 11361. The sequence continues at coordinate 161,678 of NZ_LBJZ01000189.1, read as the reverse complement.
AGCAACACGGTATGGCTGACCGCGGACGTGCACTACGCCGCCGCGCACTACTACGACCCGAACAAGGCGCAATTCCAGGATTTCGAGCCGTTCTGGGAATTCGTCTCGGGCCCGCTGCACGCAGGCACCTTCGGTCCGAACGAGCTCGACAACACGTTTGGGCCTGAGGTGCGCTTCGTCAAGGCGCCCGGCAAGGACAGCCAGAACCTGCCGCCGTCGGCCGGCATGCAGTTCTTCGGTCACGTCAAGATCGACGGCGCCTCCGGCCAGATGACGGTGACCTTGCGCGACCGCGCCGACGTTGCGCTGTGGTCGACCACGCTCGATCCGAAGCTCGCCTGAAGCCGCCTCAGCCAGAGCGGAGCGTCATGAACCGCGCGACCGCAGCGCGGCCTCGAGCGCATCGCTCGAGCACGGCTTTTGCAAACGCGGCCGGTTGACGAAATCGGGAGCGATCCGCGTCTCGTCGCCATAGCCGGTGACGAACACGAAGGGAATTTCCAGGGCCGCCAGCCGCTCGGCGACGGCAAAGCTCTTCTCACGGCTGAGCTCGACGTCGAGCAATGCGAAGTCGGGCGCGCGCTCCGCGATCGCGGCCAGCGCCTGCGCCACCGAGCCCACGGTGCGCACGCTCGGTACGCCAAATCCGAGCAGGCGATCCTCGAAATCGATCGCAATGATCGGATCGTCCTCGACGATCAGGACATCGGTGGGGACGTCGGACGAACCGTCCGGGGAAGCAGGTATCATGATCCTGGCTATTGAGGGCTGCATGTTCTTACCGATTAAGGACAGCCTCATCCCGACGCCTGCGCCCAGCGCACCGGAGGGTTCCCGGAACGAAACTCACCACAGAACAGTTCTTACGTCTGTCCACTTGTGCACACAGCCGGTGATCGAGACTGGCTAGTGTTGAAAGGAGAGCAGGGGACTGACGATGGACGCGCGTATCGGGAAGGCGACGGAGATCGGCAGCCGGCCGGCCAACAATCTGCTGCGACGCTTGAGTCCGGCCGACTATGCGCTGCTCGCGCCACACGTCATCATTGACGACGCCGCGGCCAACGAGCTGCTCTACAGTCCCGGCGACGATGTCCAGGTCGTGCACTTTCCCTGCGGGCCATCGCTCGCGACCTTTCTCGTTCCCAACGAAGACGGCCGCGACGTCGAGACCATCCTGGTCGGCCGCGAAGGCGCGGTCGGCGGCATCGTCAGCGAGGGATTTCTGCCGGCCTACACCCGCATCTGCGTGAAATTCGGCGGGCCGTTTGCACGCATTCACGTCGGCAAGCTGGAGGCGGCCAAGCTGCGCTCGGCCTCGCTGCGCAACATCTTCGCCCGCTATGCCGACTGCATGCTGGCGCAGATCTTCCAGTCGACCGCCTGCAACGCCATCCACTCGATTGAGCAGCGCACGGCGAAATGGATCCTGGCGGCGATGGAGCGTACCGGCGACGAGAGCAGCGTGCCGCTGACGCATGAGCAGCTCGCGACGCTGCTCGGGGTCGGACGCAGCTATGCGAGCCGCGTGCTCCAGTCGTTCAGGGCCGAAGGCATCCTCGACACGCGGCGCGGCTCGATCCTGGTCCGCGACCGCGACGGACTGCGCCAGCGCGCCTGCCTCTGCAACGAGGCGGTGAAAACCCATTTCGAGGAAGTGCTGCGCGGCGTCTACCCGACGGAGGAGGCGAGCAGCACCGGCTAACCCTCTCCGCCGCGCTCCCCCTGACCTGCTGCTCCATGGGAGGATGCCGGCGTACGACACCGCACGTCCGCTGTGCTATACCCGCTCCGCATGAGCGGGGCATTCCTTCACACTGTCTTCGATATTGCGGCGTGGCTGGCAGCGGGTGCGGCGGTCTACTGGCTGTCGCGACAAGGCTTGCGGTTTCCGGCGCAATCCTTCGAGCTGCCCTACATCGCCGCGCTGGTGTTCGGCGCCGGCCTTGGCGCCTATCTGTTCGGGTCCGCCAATCTGTGGCTGTCGGGCGAGAGCGGCGTTGCGCGCTCGGTCGAGGGCGCGCTTGCCGGCGGCATCGTGGCGGTCGAGCTCTACAAATGGACCGCCGGCATCGCCTTGCGCACAGGCGCCCGGTTTGCGCTGCCGCTGGCCCTCGGCATCGCGATCGGACGGCTCGGCTGCTATTTTGCGGGCCTCGACGATTTCACCTACGGCACGCCGACGGCATTGCCCTGGGGCCATGATTTCGGCGACGGCGTTCTCCGCCATCCCGTGCAACTCTACGAGAGCGCCGCGATGGGCGTGTTCGCGCTGCTCTACGTGCTGGCGGTCTTGAACCGGAGCGCGTTCGCGATCACCAATGGTTTCTACCTGGTTCTGCTCTACTATGGAGCGCAGCGCTTCCTGTGGGAATTCCTCAAGCCCTATGGCACGCTGATCGGCCCCCTCACGCTGTTTCACCTGCTGTCGCTGTCCATCCTGCTCTACGCCGCAATCATGCTGGCGACGGCGCCCAAAGCGAGACCTGTGCATGAACGCGCCGTTGCGTAAGTCGCGCCCCTACATCTTCTGGGGCCAGACCCAATCCCTTTGCGAAATCTGCCTGAAGCTGGTGCCGACCAAGATCCAGATCCTCGACAACGAGGTCTGGTACGAAAAGCGTTGCAGGGAGCATGGTGTCCAGTCGACTCTCGTTTCCACCGACGCGGCCTATTGGCGTCTGTGCAAGGACTTCATCAAGCCAGGCGACCGCCCGCTGCAATTCCAGCACCGCACCGAATTCGGCTGCCCCTATGACTGCGGCCTCTGTCCCGACCACGAGCAGCATTCCTGCCTCGCGCTGATCGAGATCACCGAGCACTGCAATCTCACCTGCCCGGTCTGCTTCGCCGAATCCGCGCCAACGCGAACCAAATTCACCCCGCTCGCGACGGTCGAGAAGATGCTCGACGCGCTGGTTGCCAGCGAGGGCGAACCCGACCTCGTGCAGATTTCCGGCGGCGAGCCGACATTGCACCCGGAGTTCTTCGAGATCCTGGACGCCGTGCGCGCCCGCCCGATCCGCCATGTCATGATCAACACCAACGGCCTGCGCATCGCCCGCGAAAAGGATTTCGTGGCGCGGCTCGCCGAGAACAAGCGCGGGCTCGAGGTCTATCTCCAGTTCGATTCGCTGCAACGCGATGCATTGGTCAATCTGCGCGGCGCGGACCTGCGCAAGATCCGCCAGCAGGCGCTGGAGAACCTCGAGCATTTCGGCGTGTCGACCACGCTGGTGGCGACCATCAAGCGCGGCGTCAATGACGCCGAGATCGGCGACATCGTGCGTCACGCGCTGACCTGGAAATGCGTTCGCGGCGTCACGCTCCAGCCGGTGCAGGATGCCGGCCGCAACGAGAATTTCGACAAGACCACCGACCGCATCATGCTGTCGGAGATCCGCAAGCGCGTCGTCGAGACCGGCGTGTTCGGCGACAAGGACATGATCCCGCTCCCCTGCAACCCCGAGAGCATCTCGATCGGCTACGGCCTGCGCAATGGCGAGAAGGTGCTGCCGCTGACGTCGCTGATTCCGCAGGAGCAGCTGGTTGCGGTGATGCCCAACACCATCAGCCCGGAGAAATATCCGGTGCTGCGGGAGAAATTCGTCGATCTTTTCTCGCTGTCGTCGGGGCCGCTCAACACCTCCGAACGGGTCTGCGAATTGCTGTGCTGCCTGCCGAGCTTCGAGGTGCCGGAAGGACTGTCTTACGAGAACGTGTTCCGCGTCACCATCGTGCAGTTTCTCGACCGCTTCAATTTCTGCGTCGGCAACGTCAAGCGAAGCTGCATCCATTTCGTGACGGAGCAGGGCGCGATCATTCCGTTCGACACCTATAATCTGTTCTATCGCAACGGACAGATCGACGGCATCCGCGCTGCGCTGGCTGGCGAGACCTATCGCGAGGCACGCCAAAGCGAGGAGGTCCCGCGGTGAGCGATACCGGTGCGCCTCCCCCAAGTCCGAAGCGGCCGCTTCAAGCGGACGCGTCTTCGATAGCGCCGCCACGGCGCGACGGTTGCCTGACCGCGTTCATGGTGGTCGCCGGCGTGGTGCTGCTTTTCCCCGGCCTATGCTTCCTGGCATTCGGCGGCCAAGGCGCCCCCTTTGTCCTGATTGGGTTTGTCCTGATCGGAATTGCGGTCTTCCTCTTCATCCGCGCGGCGACCCCACCCAAGCCCCGGCAGTAGCGTCGCATCATCATGAGCAACATCGAACCCCCGTCCCCTCCCCCGCTTTCGCTGCCGCCGCCGAACCAGCGCGGCGGCTGCCTGACCGCCCTGATGGCAGGCTTGGGCGTCCTCATGCTGCTGCCCGGCCTCTGCGCGCTCCTGTTCGGCGGAATGTCGGTGCTCGAGGACGGCAGAATCGGCTCCGACATGGCGCCACTGGTCTTCCTGGGACTGGTCGTCGGCATCGGAGGGGTCGCCCTGATCTGGGCGGCCATTAAGGGGCGGAAGGCCCCCACCCATCCCGGAACCGAGCCTTAACCCCCGGAGATTCCCGGACAAAATTCAGTCAACCAACCGGCAAAGAACACATTGTTTTTTGGCGTTTTTTGCATATATTGCGCCGCAACGCGCAGGGTGCCCGGTCGATATGGCCGGGCTTCCCTTTTTGGGCGGAAAGCGCCCGTTTCCAGTCTTCCAGCGTTGTTTCGAGAAGAGGTCCCGGTCTGACCGGCGAGATCGCGCTTAACCCATTGTTCGAACGCAAAGAAGCTCACTCATGAACCTCCGCAACGTCGCCATCATCGCCCACGTCGACCACGGCAAGACGACCCTGGTCGACAAACTCCTCCAGCAGTCCGGCACGTTCCGCGAGAACCAGAAGGTGACCGATCGCGCCATGGACTCCAACGACCTGGAGCGTGAGCGCGGCATCACCATTCTGGCCAAGGCGGCCTCGGTGCAGTGGAAGGACACCCGCGTCAACATCGTCGACACCCCCGGCCACGCCGATTTCGGCGGCGAGGTCGAGCGCATCCTCAACATGGTGGACGGCGCGCTGGTGCTGGTGGACGCCGCTGAAGGCCCGCTGCCGCAGACCAAGTTCGTGGTCTCCAAGGCACTGAAGGTCGGCCTCAAGCCGATCGTCGTCATCAACAAGGTCGACCGCCCCGACGCGCGCCCGACCGAAGTCATCAACGAGGTGTTCGACCTGTTCGCGGCGCTCGACGCCAGCGAGGAGCAACTCGACTTCCCGATCCTCTACGGATCGGCCAAGCAGGGCTGGATGGCCGAGAGCCCCGAGGGTCCGCAGGACAAGGGCATGGAGCCGCTGTTCGACCTGATCCTGCGCCACGTCGCGCCGCCGACGGTCGAGGAAGGTCCGTTCAGGATGATCGGCACCATCCTAGAGGCCAACCCCTATCTCGGCCGCATCATCACCGGCCGCATCTCCTCCGGCGTGCTCAAACCGAACCAGCAGGTCAAGGTGCTGCATGCCGACGGCAAGCTGGTCGAGACCGGGCGCATCACCAAGATCCTGGCGTTTCGCGGCCTCGAGCGCACGCCGCTCGACGAAGCCGAAGCCGGCGACATCGTCGCCATCGCGGGCCTGACCAAGGGCACCGTCGCCGACACCTTCTGCGATCCGACCGTCGAGGTGCCGCTGCCGGCACAGCCGATCGACCCGCCGACCGTGTCGATGTCGTTCATCGTCAACAACTCTCCGCTCGCCGGCACCGAAGGCGACAAGGTGACGAGCCGCATGATCCGCGACCGTCTGCTGCGCGAAGCCGAGGGCAACGTCGCGCTGCGCGTCGTCGAAGCCGCCGACAAGGACGCGATGGAAGTCTCGGGCCGCGGCGAATTGCAGCTCGCGATCCTGATCGAGACCATGCGCCGTGAGGGCTTTGAGCTCTCGGTGTCGCGCCCGCGCGTCGTGTACCAGAAGGACGAAGCCACCGGCGCCGCCATGGAGCCGATCGAGGAGGTCGTGATCGACGTCGACGAGGAGCATTCCGGCGTCGTCGTGCAGAAGATGAGCGAGCGCAAGTCCGAGCTGGTCGAGATGAAGCCGTCCGGCGGCAACCGCCTGCGCCTGGTGTTCTACGCGCCGACCCGCGGCCTGATCGGCTACCAGGGCGAGCTGCTCACCGACACCCGCGGCACCGCGATCATGAACCGCCTGTTCCACGGCTACGCCCCGTACAAGGGCGAGATCCAGGGCCGCCGCAACGGCGTCCTGATCTCCAACGACCAGGGCGAGGCCGTGGCCTACGCCATGTTCAAGCTGGAAGATCGCGGCCCGATGATGATCGAGCCGGGCTGGAAGGTCTACAAGGGCATGATCGTCGGCGAGCACACCCGTGACAACGATCTCGAGATCAACGTGCTGAAGGGCAAGCAGCTCACCAACATCCGCACGACGTCGAAGGACGAAGCCGTGCGCCTGACCCCGCCGATCCGCATGACGCTGGAAAAGGCGCTCGCCTATATCGAGGACGACGAACTCGTCGAGGTCACCCCGAAGTCGATCCGCCTGCGCAAGAAGCACCTCGACCCGAACGAGCGCAAGCGCGCGGAGAAGTCCAAGGAAGCGGTGGCTTGAGCTAGCGCTCTTAATGACTGTCATGCCCCGGCTTGACCGGGGCATCCAGTACGCCGCGGCTTCTCAGTAGACGACTACTGTCTCTGGAATACTGGATCACCCGCTTTCGCGGGTGATGACAGCTGTGCACGTGACGGCTTCAGCACCCCCAGCGAACGTGCTAGAGCCCGCTCATGAGCTCCCTTCCCTCCTCCGTTGATGTCGCAATCATCGGCGCCGGTGCCGCCGGGCTTGGCGCGGCGCACGCGCTGGCGGGCTCAGGCCTCTCCGCCATCGTGCTGGAGGCCCGCGACCGGCTCGGCGGCCGCGCCTGGACCGTGCAGGCCTCGCCCGAGGTGACGTTCGACGTCGGCTGCGGCTGGCTGCATTCGGCGGACCAAAACTCCTTCGTCGCAATCGCAAAGCAACTCGATTTCGAGGTCAACAAGGACCTGCCGCCCTGGCGCGAGCGCGCCTTCGGCAACGCGTTTCCGCAAAGCCAGCGCGACGAGTTCATGCACGCCATGGACGCGTTCTACGAGCGGCTCTGGCAGGCCGCGCAAAAGGGCAAGGACGAGCCCGCGAGCCTGAGCCTTGAGCCCGGCAATCGCTGGAATCCCATGATCGACGCGATCTCGACCTACATCAACGGCTGCGAACTCAAGGACATGTCGACGCTCGACTGGGATGCCTATGAGGACACCAATTTCAACTGGCGCATCCGCCGCGGCTACGGCGCGCTGGTCGCGGCCTATGGCGCACCCTGCCCGGTGGCACTGAACTGCATGGTCACGCTGATCGATCATTCCGGCCAGCACGTCCGCCTCGAGACGTCGCAGGGCACGCTGACCGCCGGCAAGGTGATCGTCACCGTTCCGACCAATCTGATCGCCGATGAGGCGATCCGCTTCTCGCCGCAGCTCCCGGCCAAGGTCGATGCCGCAGCCGGCCTGCCGCTCGGCGTTGACGACAAGGTGACGCTGGCGCTTAGCGATGCCGAAGCCTTCCCGAAGGAAGCCAATTTGCGCGGCGCCACCATGCGCACCGCGATGGGCACCTACCACATCCGCCCGTTCGGCCAGCCCTGCATCGAAGGCTTTTTCGGCGGCAGCTTTGCAAGACAGCTTGAGCACGCCGGCGGGGGCGCGATTGCCGCGCAGAGCATCAACGAGATCGCGGGCTTTCTCGGCAACGACATCAGGCGAAAGCTGAAGCCACTGTATGAGTCGCGCTGGGCGCGTGATCCCCTTGCCCGAGGCTCGTATTCACATGCGCTGCCCGGCCATGCCGGCGACCGTGCGGTGCTGGCCGCGCCGGTCGATGGCCGGCTGTTCTACGCCGGGGAGGCGACGTCGCCGAACTTCTTCACGACGGCGCATGGGGCAAGGGACAGCGGCGAGCGGGCGGCGAAGGAAGTGCTGGGGGCGATTGGGAAGCGCTGACTAAACGCCGTCGCTGCGGCGTCATACTCCAGCGTCGTCCCGGCGAAGGCCGAGACCCATACCGCGTGATTTCTCGATGAAGCGCGGTGCTTGTACCGCGGATTGATCCCCTCACTTCTAGTCTTCGCCAAACTCCGCCCTGTGGTTATGGTCCCGACCTTCGCCGGGACGACACCGAATTCGTGGGGCCGCCGTCGCGTCACTCGATCACCCGCGCCCGCAACTCGGCATCAGGCACGAAGCAGGCGTCATACTTCCCGAAGATGCGATAGCGGTTGCGGGCGATGAGGCTGTACACCGCATCGCGCAGTGGCTTGGGCACGGCGAATAGCATGCGCACCCAGCCCCATCCCGGCAATTGCGACAGCACGGTCAGTGCGGCGTCGGATTTCATGAGCGCCTCGCCGCCGTGGATCACGGCGTTGGTGTCGGGATCATCAGGATCGATGCCGAACGTTCGTGCGAGCCGCGTTCCATAGTCCGACTGGATCGGCGTGAAACGAAACCGCCTCGACGTATCGCGCTTTGCCACGAAGCGGACCCAGCGCGAGCAGAAGATGCAGACGCCGTCGAACAGGATCACGTCGTCGTCGGGCCATTTTGGCATCAGATTCTCTTTTTGACGCGTTTTCTTCACGCGAACCGGGATCCACTTCGCTCGAAAACGCTATCGATTATCCAACATCAGAAGCGCGACGAGCATCAGCACGATCGCCGGTCCCGTCTTCACAAGCGCACCAAGCGGCTCGATCCAGAGATCGGGCGTCAGGATCGCGGCACCGAACATATAACCGAGCGAGGCGGCGATGCCTGCAACCAAGCCGATCGCCGCGGTGCGGCGGAAGGCGATCAACACGCCGATGCTCATGTCCATCAGGCTGGTGCCGATCGTGATGGGATCGACCAGCGCCGGCGGAAAATTGTGCCCGCTCAGAATGCCGGCGGCGGCGCGGTAGGAGACGAACAGCGCGATGAAGCCGGAGACGACCCAGAACGCGACCAGGCTCGCGAAGATCAGCGCCTTGACCAGGAACAGCCGCGCGAACCATTTGTCCTGGACGGTGGCGGGGTGGCGCCCGATCGTCTCGGTCAGCGTCTTCGGCACGATGCCCGTGGCGGCAATCCACGCCGAGGGATCACCTCGCACGCCGCGGCGCAGCTCGGCGATGGCGGTGGAGCGCATCGGCGGCATCCAGCCGAGATGACTGGTGAGATCGCCAATTTTCGCGCCGAGATCGAGCATGACGGACGGCATCGCGACGTGCGGCCAACCAGCCGTGCCGAGCGCGAGACGAAAATGCTTGATGATTCCGGCCATTGTGACTGGCTCTGATAGCATCAGGTCCCAGCTCACTGATTTCACGGATGCATCTTCGCTGTCGCGCGCGGCGAGCCAGGCGATGGTGGCAGCGATGTCCCCGACCGCGACGGGCTGGAACGGCATCGCCATCTCCTCACGCGGCAGGTCGAGTGGAAAGGCCGCGAGCGCGCGCAGCATGGCGCTGCCGCCATAAGCTGACGGTGCGACCACGAATCCGGGCCGCAGGATGGCGTGGTCAACGCCGGAGGCCGCGATCAACCGTTCGGCTTCGCGCTTGGTCGTGGCGAAAGCGGTGCGGTCGGCTTCGGCCATTCCCGGAATCGAGATATGCACGAGGCGGATTGCGCGGCCGCTGCCGCCGATCGCCTGAAGCAGACGCGCGACGAAATCGCGATGCACCGCGCCTGTGTCGCTGCCCGGCCCATCCTGCAGCACGCCCAGACAATTCACGACGACATCCACGGCCTGCTCGCGCAGCAGGCGCGTCAGCGCGGCTGCATCAAGCGAGAGGATCGGCAGCTCAATGTCCAGCGCGCTCATCCTCTGCGCCTGCGACAGGCTGCGCGCCACGCCGACGACGCGAAAGCCTCGCTCGCGCAGATCGTCGGTGACGAAGCGGCCGATCAGGCCGGAGGCGCCGAGCACCAGGATGGTTCGCTGGTTCATCATTCCCTCAAAACGGCTTGGCGACCATCAGCCAGAGGATCAGCATCGTCGCGCCGAAGCCGGGGAAGCCGAACGCGAACCAGCGGCGGAACAGGACGAAGTAACGCTCCGGCAGGGCGGCGCGCTGCTCGGAAGCCTTGCGCGCGAGATCGCGCATCTCGATCTGCATGAAGACGACGGGGATCCAGAACAGGCCTGCGATGGCATAGAGCACGAGCGAAGCGAGCAGCCAACGCTCGGTGAACGACGTGGCCGAGAGCATCATCAGCAGGCCGCCGCTGACCGGCTGCAAGATCACGGCTGACAGCGTGAAGATCGCGTCGGCAATCACCACCACCGAGGCGGTGCGCGCAATGAAGTCCACATCGTTCGTGCGATGCGCCATCAGCATGAAGAAGGCGATGCCGGTTCCGGTACCGAGGATGACGATGGCACCGAGCACGTGCAGGTATTTGACCAGGAAATACAGCGTCATGGTTTCTTCGCCAACGCCGGCTTCAGCGCGCGCTCGAGCTCGCTGCTGGCGGCGTTGACGCCGGCTTCGGTCTCGATCATCCAGTGCCCCTCGCTGCCCACCGCCGGCAGTGCGCGGAAATCGACCTTGCCGCCACCGCCGCGAAATGCATCTGCCAGCGACTTCGAAAATGCCGGCGGGAAATAGCTGTCATTGCCCGCAACGAGCCATGTGACGGGAATGCGCGCCGCCTTGCCGAATTCAGCGGCAGCCGCGAGAAGCGAGTGTGGCGCACAGATCCGGTTCGGTTCGTCATTGGCATGGCCGCCGCGCCCCGGCGCAAACACTGTGATCGCCGAGATCGTCTTCGGATCGGCATTGGCAAGGCGCAGCGCGCCCCAGCCACCGGCGGAATGGCCGACCACGATCGCGGCATCCTGGCGGATGAAATCCTGCTTTCGCAAATGGTCCAGTGCCAGCGAAATTTCTCCGGCCGTCGCACGACCCGAGCGCGCGTAATCCGCTTCGTCGCAGCCGCCCTGGTCCTCGACATAGCGACCACCGGTTGCCCCATGGCCGAGCCGTTCCGGCACCAGCACGGCAAAGCCGCGCGCGACAAGGAAGGCCGTGAGCGCGCGGTATTCCGGCTGCGGCATTTGTGCGCGACGCAACACATTCTGCGTCGAGGCATGCGCGATGACCGCGAGCCGGAATGGCCCGGGTCCGAACGGGCGAAACAGCAGCGCATGCGCGGCAATGTCGCTATCCGGCGACGGCACACGCCATTCCTGCCGGCGAAACGGCTCGCCCTCCTCGCCCGATGCACCGAACGTGACCTGAGCGCACAGAGGCGGCGCGGTCAGCAAGGCCAGCAGAGGCAGGAGCGCAAGGATGTTGAAGAGCCGCATGAATTGCCGGAGGCGAACACGGACAGCGAGGGCCACACTAACGGGAACGAATCATCCTGGGCGGACTTTCTGCGTTGCCATCGCCGTTCATTGGTTGCCGCAACAGAGTTTTGCACCGACACATGGCAGTTCGTTGCCGTTCAAGGCAGCGCCTTGTCCTCTTTCGGTACAACAACCGTTAAATACTGATGCAGAAAGTCCACAGGTTAACCGATAATTAACGTTAGGTCTTGCCGCCGACGCGGCGACTTGATTTGATCGTGTCCATGAGCACAACCCTGATCGAGGTCCGGCCGGCCAAAGCCGCAGATGCAACTGCGGTGGCGTCAACCCATGACGAAGCCTGGCGTTCGGCCTATCAGGGCATCATTCCCGGCGCCGAGCTGGAGAAGCTGATCAACCGCCGCGGTCCGCAGTGGTGGGACAGCGCGATCCGCAAGGGCAGCCGCGTCAGCGTATTGGTGTTCGGCGACAAGATCGCGGGCTATGCCAATTACGGCCGTAACCGTGCCCGCAGCCTGCACTTCGACGGCGAGATCTACGAGCTTTATCTGCGCCCCGAATTCCAGGGCCTCGGTTTCGGCCGTCGCCTGTTCGCCGCCGCCCGCCGCGACCTGATGCAGAGCGGGCTGAAGAGCATGGTTGTGTGGGCGCTCTCGGACAACGATCCGGCCACCGAGTTCTACCGGGCCCTGGGCGGCCGCATGGTGGCGCGTTCCTCGGAACGATTCGGGCCGAAGTCGCTCGACAAGGTTGCCTTCGCTTGGACCAATTGAGCTGCTGAAAGTCTAGCCGGCAGCGTTTCCCATCCGTCGATACCGTTTGCCGCTTGAGCCGGTGATCGCTGGATTCATTATTTCACAAAAACACGATGGATTGGGGGGCCAAGCCCGCGTATGACAGCGCCAAAATCGCTGCCGGGCGCGATTTAACGTCGGCAACAACGGAGCCTTGAATGCGTATCGATGCGGTCTCGATCGGGAAAGACGTCCCACAGGACGTCAATGTCATCATCGAAGTCCCCGTGGGCGGTGAACCGATCAAATACGAGATGGACAAGGAGGCCGGCACGCTGGTGGTCGACCGCTTCCTCTACACGCCGATGCGTTACCCCGGTAACTACGGCTTCATTCCGCACACGCTGTCGGACGACGGCGATCCCTGCGACGTCCTGATCGTCAACACCCGCGCCATCATCCCCGGCGCCGTCATGAGCGTGCGCCCGGTCGGCGTGCTGTTCATGGAAGACGAAGCCGGCGGCGACGAGAAGATTCTCGCCGTGCCGTCGTCGAAGCTGACGCAGCGCTACGACAAGGTGAAGACCTATTCCGACCTGCCGGACATCACGCTGCAGCAGATCCAGCACTTCTTCGAGCACTACAAGGATCTCGAGAAGGGCAAGTGGGTGAAGATCTTGCGCTGGGGCGGCCCGGAGGAAGCGCACAAGCTGATCCTCGAAGGCATGGACCGCGAGAAGAAGAAGAAGGGCTGAGATCTGCTCCCTCGCCCCGCTCTTGTCCGCCGAAGCCTTTGGCGAAGGCGGATGCGGGGCCGCGACGAGCTTCGCTCGCGCTGAGAGGGTCGGGGTGAGGGGGAGTCTCCGCAAGGACAGTGAGAGTTGGACTCGCGGAGAGTCCCCCTCACCCGGAATTCAAGCTACGCTTGAATTCCGACCTCTCCCCGCAAGCGGGGAGAGGTGAAGAAAACCTACACCGCCGGCTTCGCCAGCCCCGCGATCGCGCAAGCGGCGCGCAGCGTATTCACCAGCAAACACGCGACCGTCATCTGGCCGACGCCGCCCGGCACCGGCGTGATGGCGCCGGCCACCGCGAGCGCTTCCTGATAGGCGACGTCACCGACGAGGCGCGTCTTGCCGTCGTCCTTCGGGATCCGGTTGATGCCGATGTCGATCACGGTCGCGCCCGGCTTCAGCCAATCGCCGCGCACCATCTCGGCTCTGCCGACCGCGGCGTAGACGAGATCGGCGCGCCTTACGAGGCCGGGCAAATCGCGCGAGCGCGAATGCGCGATCGTCGCCGTGGCGTTCTCGTTCAGCAACAACTGCACCAGCGGGCGGCCGACCAGGTTGGAACGGCCGATGACGATGGCGTTCATACCCTCGAGCGAGGCATGCACGCTCTTGGTCAGGATGATGCAGCCGAGCGGTGTGCAAGGCGACAGCGCCTCCAAGCCGCCGGCAAGCCGGCCGGCATTGTTCGGATGCAGGCCATCGACGTCCTTGGCGGGATCGATGGCGTTGATGACGGCCTCGGTGTTCAGACCCTTCGGCAGTGGCAGCTGCACCAGAATGCCGTGCACGGCCGGATCGCGATTGAGTTTTGCGACCAGCGCCAGCAGATCGCCTTGCGACACGTCGGCCGGCAGCTTGTGCTCGAACGAGGCCATCCCGGCGGCCTGGGTCTGGGTCTGCTTGGAGCGGACATAGACCTCGCTCGCCGGGTCGTTGCCGACCAGGACCACCGCAAGGCCCGGCACCAGATTGTGCTCGCGCTTGACGCGGGCGACCTCGTCGGCCACGCGCGCCCGGAGTTCCGCGGCAATGACTTTTCCATCTATGATCTTGGCCGTCATGTCAGTTCCCTTGGTCTGTCGATTTGGCCGAAGCAAGCCGGCGCAGGGCTTCTCCAAGCCGCGCGGGATCGCCGTCGACCGCGATCTGCTTCAGCCGCGAGGTCGCTCCGGACAGGAGTTTTACGCTGGACTTGGGGACGCCCAGCGATTTCGCCAGCAGGACCAAGACGGCCTTGTTGGCCTCGCCGCCATCGGCGATCGCGCGCACTCGCACCTTGAGCACGCTGCGGCCATCGGCCAGCCGCTCGATCCCGTCGATGTCGTCGCGGCCGCCGCGCGGCGTCACCCGCAGCGCGATGCTGATGCCCGCGGCCGAGTAACGCCAGGGTTCCTTGCAAGCGTCGTTGGCAACCAAGGCGCTCCAGCCTGCCTAGATCACGTTCGGGTAGATGTAATACAGGATCACCCGCTCGATGAACATGATGAGCAGGATCAGGATGATCGGCGAAATATCGAGCCCGCCGAGGCTGGGCAGGAAATTGCGAATCGGCGCCAGCAGCGGCTCGGTGATCCGGTAGAGGAACTCCGCCACCGCCGAAACGAACTGGTTGCGGGTGTTCACCACGTTGAAAGCGATCAGCCAGGACAGGATCGCGGAGGCGATCAGCAGCCAGACGTAGAGGTCGAGCACGATGATGACGATGTCGAGAACGGCACGCATGGCTTTTGATGACTCTGGCTTTTGAAAACTCTGGCTGCGGTCGGGATTGACGCCTTTTGCTAGATATCGGTTCCCCCCGGCCCAAACAAGGGAAGTTCGGGCGGCGGAATGGCTAAAACCGCGTTACGCCCGTCCTTGACTTGACCTTGGCAGGGACTTAAATGGCGCCCGGTTGTCGGCCGCATTTACCAGAGCGGCCAGCAAACGGGGCCATAGCTCAGCTGGGAGAGCGCGTCGTTCGCAATGACGAGGTCGGCGGTTCGATCCCGCCTGGCTCCACCACGCTTCGCCCTTCGGGCTACGCGTGGCGCAGCCGCGCGGTGCCCGAAGGGCGAAGCGTGGTGTCCGGCGAAGCCCGCAGGGCGAAGACGGACCATTTCAGCAAATCAACAAACTTGGCCAAGACCGCTCCGGGCTACGCGTGGCACAGCCGCGCGATGCCCGAAGGGCGAAGCGTAGTGTCCGGCGAAGCCCGCAGGGCGAAGACGGACTGCTCCCCTACCTCCCCGTAAACCGCGGCGGCCGCTTCTCCATGAAGCTCGCGACGCCCTCCCGGAAATCGCTGCCGCCCAGCGCCACCATCATCTCCCGGTTGGCCTCGATCGTGGCCTCGGCCAGCGTCTGGAACGGCACCTCGTAGAGCTGGCGCTTGATCACGGCCATCGCGCTCGGCGAGACGAAATCGGCGAGGTCGCGCGCATAGGCGTAGGTTTCCTCGCGGAGCTTCTCCGGCGAGCACAGACGGTTGACCAGCCCGATCCGCAGCGCCTCGTCGCTCGAAACACGGCGCGCCGAGAGCAACAGATCCATCGCGTTGGCATGGCCGACGATGCGCGGCAGCATCCAGCTGATGCCGTGCTCGGCAATCAGGCCGCGCCGCGCGAAGGCGGTGGTGAACACGGTATTGTCGGCGGCAAAGCGCAGGTCGCAATAGAGCGCGTGCACGAGGCCGATGCCCGCGGTCGCGCCGTTGAGCATGGCGATGACGGGCTTTCCGATCGACGGATAGAAGCCGTAGCGCGTCTGCCAGTCGGGCCGGCGATTCATGTCGAAGGGCGGCAGGTTCGATGCGCGCCTGACGTCGTCAGGGTCGAGCCCTTTCAACGCATCCATGTCGGCGCCGGCGCAGAAGGCGCGGCCCGCGCCGGTGAGCACGATGACGCGGACATTGTCGTCGGCGCTCGATGCTTCCATCGCATGGCGCACGTCGCGCTCCATTGTCGGCGTCCACGCGTTCATGCGGTCCGGGCGATTGAGCGTGATGGTCGCGACCTTGTCGCTCACCTCATAGAGAATGTGTTCATAGGCCATGACGCTCTCTCTTGTCTGCCGGCGCAATTTCGCGCGCGCTCGTTGGGAGCGAGCCTAGCATATCCAGGGATGAAGCAAGGGCCTGCGCGCTGTCAGCGCGATCACTCGGCGGCTTGCGCCAGCAGCGGCCGGCGCGCCAGCCAGCCATTGATGAAGTGATCGAGCCAGGCGCGTTCTGCGACATCGTACACGGCACGGTCCGTGAAGTGATGATGCCGCTCGCGCGCACCGGGCGCGCTGAACCCGTCATAGCCGCGCGTGGTCCAGCGATGCATCATGGCGTAGGTCACGTCAGGATGAAACTGCACGCCGAAGGCGTTGCCGGCGCGGAACGCCTGCACCGGAAAATCATCGCCTTCCGCAAGCAGCTCAGTGCCATCAGGCAGTTCGAATCCCTCGCGGTGCCAGTGATAGACCTGCGCCGGCCAAGCCGGGCAGAGCGCGTGGCCCGCGGCCGTCGGGCGGATCGGGTAGTAGCCGATCTGGGTCAGCGCCTCCGCATGCGGCGCGACGCGGGCCCCGAGCTGCATCGCCAGCATCTGCGCACCGAGGCAGATGCCGAGAAACGGCCGCTGTTCGCGGAGCGGAATTTCGATCCAGTCGATCTCGCGGCGGATGTAGTCGTCGCGATCGTTGGCGCTCATGGGGCCGCCGAAAACCACGGCGCCGGCATGCTGATCAAGCGTCTGTGGAAGGGGATCGCCAAAGCGGGGACGGCGGATGTCGAGGCGATGGCCGAGCGCGCGCAGCGCATTGCCGACACGGCCGGGCGTCGAGGATTCCTGGTGCAGGACAATCAGAACCGGCAACCGGGCTTCAGGACGAGCAGCAGATGCGCCTAGTGCCCTTCTCTTCGGGAAGGGGACCAATTCCGCGCCACCAAACCTGTCCGTCCGGAACGACATTGCCTTTCCAAATGCTATCGGTTCAGAGCGCCAGCATAGCTAAGCGATGGTTAACATCGTGTGAGTTCGCGCACACACGACACCGATTAAGGAAGCAAGCTCCGGGCCACGACAGGCGCTACGAGCGTTCTCTAGTCCCTCTGCCGCTGGAAGCGACTGGTGGCGGACAAAATGAAGCCGCGCGGAAAGAAACGCAGCGCGAATGGCACAATCTTGATGCAGAGACCGGGCAGCACTGCCCGTTTATTTGCCATCAGCCCACGATAGGCCTCCCGCGCAACATCGGAGGCAGGAACATTGAGAAGGGCCGTATTATGTCCGGATCCAACACCGGCGCGCGCCTGGAATTCGGTAGGCACCGGACCCGGGCAAAGTACGGTGACGCGGACGCCGCGCGGCGCGAGCTCCGCCCGCAGGGCCTCGGTGAGAGAAATCACATAGGCCTTGGACGCGTAATAGACCGCCATGCCGGGGCCGGGCAGGAAGCCGGCGATCGAGCCGACATTGAGAAGACCACCCTTGTTCCTGACGAGCTGATCGGCAAATCGCAGCGACAGATCCGTCAGAGCCCGGACGTTGACATCGACGATGCCAACCTGCTCGTCGCGATCGCACTCGATTGCATCGCCGAACACGCCGAAGCCGGCATTGTTGACGAGATGGTCGAGCTCGACGCCTTCGGCGGCGAGCGCTGCCGCGATCTTTTCTCCGGCGTCTGCTTCCTGAAGATCGCAGGCGATGACGATCGGCTTCTTGCCGCCCTTGGCGGCGAGCTCGTTCGCGAGCGCCTCGAGCCGGTCCGCGCGCCGCGCCGTCAGCGCGAGACGGTGTCCATTCGCGGCGAACACCCGCGCCAGCTCCGTGCCGATGCCCGCCGAGGCACCGGTGATCAACGTTACCCGCTCAGTCACGATCGAAGTCTCTTGAATTGAAGTTTTTTAGGCCTGCAATGGCGGAACGAGAGCATAGGCCGTACGCGACAGGCAAGCGGGCTGACAGCATGGCCGCTTGAGTGGGCACCAGGGAGGGCAGAAAACCCACAGATTTACCGGCAAACCCGGGACAAGGCGGCCGGGGGCCACATTAAAGTTTTGTCATGTGATCTGCACAACCGGCCGTCCGCCGTGCTGACGAAATCAGCCGCCGACGGCGCCGTCCTTCACCTGGCTACCGGCGCGGTCCGCCACGGCGTGCTTCAGGTCAATCCGGTCGCGCTGGGCAATCCCGAGCAGGTCGGAGGCGCGCCAGACCACGTTGTCCTCGAACTCGGAGACCTGGCCGTCGGCATAGACCAGCTCCCACATCATCTGGACGATGCGCTTGCGGCCCGCTTCGTCGAGCGAGCGCATGATGACGCTGGTAAAGTGATAGAGGTCGACCGCCTCGCCCTCGACCTGGGTTGCATCGGCGATCAAACGATCGGCGGTGCCGCGATCAAGCCCGAAATGGCTTTCGATCAGGCTGTGCAGCTTGCGCTGCTCGGCCGCCGTCGGTTGGCCGTCCAGCGAGACCACGTGAACCAGCAACGCGGTCGCCGCCAGCCGATAATCGCTGTCGCCGAATGCGCGGTCCTGGGCTTGAGGAGCCACAATGTCGGCGATGAATTGGCGCAAGCCGTCCAGCATGAAGTCCTACCGAAAACAATGACGCCGCGGGGGCGCGGCGCCTACCAGCATTATATGTGCGGGAAACTCAACCGGCGCAACGTGTGTCGGTTCCGCGCGCGGCATTACGTTTCGGCAATCTGTTCACTGTCACTCCGGGGCGCGCGAAGCGCGAACCCGGAATCCCGCGCTACAATCTCGAGATTCCGGGTCTGGCCCTTCGGGCCATCCCGGAATGACGGCGACTCACGGTATCTCGTACACCACCATCTTGTCGGCGATGCCGCGCAACGCGGCCTGCTTCTGGATCGGCTTGATCGCGCGCTGCTCCAGCACTTCCGCCACGGCCGGCGCATCCAGCACTGGCCCCGTGATGTGGATCTCCTGCGCGGTCGACAGGCTCTGCACGCGCGCGGCGATGTTGACGGTCTGGCCGAAATAATCCTGACGCTCGTTGAGCATCACCGCGAGGCACGGCCCCTCATGGATACCGATCTTGACGATGAGGTCGGCGGTACCGCGCTGTTTGTTGAGCTCGTCCATCGCCGCGCGCATCCGCAGGCCCGCGACGATTGCGTGCTCGGGACGGATGAAGGTCGCCATCACGGCATCGCCGATGGTCTTCACCACCGCGCCCTTCTCGGAGGAGATGATCTCGAGCAACGCATGGAAATGCGCGCGCACGAGATCGAAGGCGGCGAGATCGCCGACCCGCTCGTAGAGCGCGGTCGATCCCTTCAGATCCGTGAACAGAAATGTCAGGGACGTGATCTGGAGCCGCTGGTCGACACTGAGATTGTCCGCCTTGAACACATCGCGGAACGTCTGGTTCGACAGCATCCGCTTGGCGGTGAGGAACGGCTTGCGCTTACCGATGAGGTGATGAAGCGCCTCGGCCGCGATGAAGACCGACGGCAGCACGCGTATGCCGGCCTGGTTCTCCAGCGACAGCCGCAGCGGGCCCGGCCGCAGTGTCGTGGTGCCCGTTGGCGCCTGCACCCTGTTGTACATGATGGCGAACTGCTGGCGATCCTTGGTCGGCTCGCCCTGCACGTCGATGAAATGAGCGGCGTGCGTCACCGGCTCGAAGATGATGATGAAGTCGTTCGGCAGCTGCAGCGACATGGTCGCCTTCTCGCCGGCCGGCAGCTCCATCGTATCCAGCGTGACCTCGTTGGCCAGCGTCGCGAACGATTCCTTGTTGAAGTCGACGCCGGAGCTCCAGAACACCTGCTTGAAATACTCCCACACCGGAAGCGTATCCGGGTCGTGCGCCGCGATGCGCCGGACGCGTGGATTCACGGTGAAGGAAACCTCGACCTGGTCGTCCACGGAGGCCTTGTAGCCGCAGGCACAGAGTGCGCAGTGGTAATCGTCCGGCTTGAGCGCCTTCAGCGTCGCGTGAGCACCGAGCACACCACCGCAGCCCGGACACAGCACGTTCCAGCCGAGATCGAACAGCCCGAGCCGCGCTGCATGCAGGAAGGCGGAGATCGCGCGCTCTTCGTCGACACCATGCTGCCTGGCGAAATCGAGGACATTGACGCGGTTGAGCTCGTGATCCTCTCCGTCCTCGATGAGGCGCGCAATTTCATCGACCGCCTTCGGATCGGCGGTCTGCTTCAGAACGGAAAACTGGGCCTGGATGTCGCTCATGGCGTAACTCTATCTAGGGTCGATCACGCCATTGGCCAGGCGATCGCCTGTCACCGACGCGTGATGCGGAACATGGGTGAACGATCCGGCTGGGTCGTGACGACGCCATGCGGGATCACGGGAGCCGTATCGACCAGCTCGACGCGGAACGCACCGATCAGCCGGGCCAGCGCAAGCACGGATTCGGCTTGCGCAAACGGCGCGCCGACGCACACGCGCGGACCCGCGCCGAACGGCAAATAAGCGAAACGGTCGGGTGCTTCAGTCGACATGAAGCGCTTTGGAACGAACGCGTCCGGCTGATCCCACAGCTTTTCGTGCCGGTGCAGCAGCCAGGGCGCGATCATGATGATGTCGCCCCTGCCGATCTCGATTCCGGCCACACTGTCCTTGTCGCGCGCGGCACGCGCGATGAGGAAGGCGGGCGGATAGAGCCGCATGGTTTCTTCGATCACCGCGCGGGTGAATTTCTGGCGATCGATGTCGGCCATGCTGTCGAGATGTTCGCCGCGGGTCTCGGAGGCCACCTCCTCCTGCGTATCAGGGTCGAGCGCGAGCAGATAGAGCGCCCAGAACAGCGCGGTCGCCGTGGTTTCGTGACCGGCGAGAATCATGGTCGCGACTTCGTCGATGAGCTGCGCGTCGGAAAAGCCCTTGCCCGTTTCAGGATCGCGCGCCTCGTCCATGAGGTCGAACAGGTCGCGCGGCGGCGCGCCGTCCTTTTTCCCGGCGGCGCGCCGCTCGGCGATCAGCATCGCGACGAATTCGGTCCAGCGCTTGCGGAATCGGGCGCGGGCAAAATCCATCGGGCTCGGCCAGGACACCGGCAGCAGCATGTCGAGGAAATAGGGCCGTCCCAGCCGTTCGCCATATTCCATGACGAAGTTGCGCAAGGTGGGGCCATGCCGGTCCATGCCGAAGGAGAACATCGTGCGCCCGGCGATCTCGAGGGTCATGCGCTGCATGGTCTCGCGCAGATCAACGGTCTCGCCGTTGCGCGCATCCAGCTTCGCGATGGTCTCGTCGAGCACCGCAGTCATGTGCGGAACGAGATTTGCGGTGGCGCGCGGCGTGAAGGCCGGCGCGAGCGTGCGGCGCTGGAACGTCCAGGCATGACCTTCCGCAATCAGAAGGCCTTCACCGAGCACGGGACGCAGCATGCGGATGCCGGCCGGCGTGCGCGTGTAGTTCTCGTAATTGCTGAGCAGGACATGCCGGATCGCGTCCGGACGGTTCAGGATGAAGCTCTTGTGGAGGAAGAAGCGGCCCTCGAGAACGTCCTCCTCATAGGCGCGCTGCCCCCACGTTGCGATCATGTTCTGCCGGATCACCGCGACCCGGCCGAAGAACGACATGTCGTCCGGCGCACGCGGCGGCGTCGGAGGGACGATGGGCCGACGCACGCTGGCGATATTCATGGCTCTCTCCCGCAGATGTGACGCAGGCAAATAGCTAGTAAGTCAGCTCGGCGACCGCAATCCTGTTCTCGGAGGCAGGCCAGAGGCGTGCCACAATCCGTTCTTCGCCGAACTGGGCCACGATGTTACGCCCGATCTCGCTGGCCGGAAGCCGCAATGTTGCTGCCGAATCCGTGGGCACGCCCGGCTTGACGTCGGCCGGCTCCTTGCCGTCGAGCAGAACGACATCCCGCGGCAGGCCGAAATAGCCGCGCGGACGTGACATGATCAGGACCGCTCCGGCGTCCTTGTCCGCCGGCCCGAGCGGACGCGCGGCGCGCAGGTGGACGACGTCGGACGAGCGCGGAAAGGGCGAGCGATAGAAGTGCGTGGTCGGCGCATCCGGCGACGCGAGGGCGAATTCGAGCGACCAGGAGGATTCGACCTGCGCCGGCCCCCAGCGGCCGTCGGCGCCGGTCTTCGAGCTGTGCACGGCATTGCCCTTGCGCTCACCGGTATCAGGATCGACGCGGAAGATATCGACGGTTGCGCCCGCCACCGGACGATTGGTCGGCACGCCGCCGGGCGTTCCCGTGACGAGGCCACTCAGCCTGACGCTCGGTTCCGGCACGATCGCGAGGCGCGTCGGCTCGCGGCCGGCGATGAACTTGTAGATCTCGCGGAACGCGCGCGGGTGAAACGCCACCTCGCGATGATCGAGCGCACCGAGCACGAGGTTGGTGGCCCCCTGCAGCTCCGGCCCCTCGGTGGCGACACCGGTCGGCGTGCCAGGCTTGCCGATGAAGCGGCCGTCGGCTTGCGCGTATTTGTCCATGCCATCGCTGCGCAAGGTGAGGAAAGCCGTGCCCGGCGTCACCTCGCTCTCACCCTCGTTCAAGCCGCGCAGGAATGGACCGCGGCCGTTGAACTCGTTTCCGAGCTGGTCGTCGGTCGCGAACACGCCGTGATTGGGCGTGCCGCACAGGACGGCGTGGCTGACGTCGGCCACACCGCCGTTCCTGATGACATTGCGGATGGCATTGCCGCCGCGCGAGCTGCCGACCAGCGCCACGCGCGGTGCGCCGGTACGGCGCTTCAGTTCAGTGATGGCGGCAGTGAGCTCGCGGCGCTGGTCCTCGGTCGAGGAGCGGTTCGCCTGTTCGACCTTGTCGTCGCTCCGCGCCAGGGGATCGGTGAAGTTGATCGCCAGCATGCGATCGCGCGCGACGCCATTGGATTCCATCCGCCACATCGTGGTCATCCAGAGCGCGTCGTAGTCGCCATTGCCGTGGACGAACAGGATCGGCGGCACCTCGGCGCCCTGCGCCGCGGGCGTGGTTTGAGCGAAAGCGTCCATCCGGATGCTCGCAAGCGCAAAAGACAACGTGCCGGCACCCTGCAAGATCGTCCGTCGCGACAGCTTCATCTGTTCCTCCCCGGCAAAACCGCCTCTTTGCACCGCTTATAGCGTCCTAACCACTGGACAGCGAAGGACTTTCGCGGGCATCACTGAATTTGCCGGAATCACCAGGATCACTTCTGCCAGCCCTTTTGGAAGGGGATATGACCGAGCAGCCGAACCGTCAGAGAATCGCGGCCGACGGCATCGCCGCGCCGCTGCGGTACACCGTTTTCCGCCGCATCTGGCTCGCCAGCCTGCTCTCCAATCTCGGCCTGCTGATCCAGGGCGTGGGCGCCGCCTGGGCGATGACGCAGATGGCGGCCTCGGCCGACAAGGTCGCGCTGGTGCAGACCGCGCTGATGCTGCCGATCATGCTGATTTCGATGCCGGCCGGCGCCATCGCCGACATGTATGACCGCCGCATCGTCACCCTGGTCTCGCTCATGATCGCGCTGACCGGCGCGACCGCGCTCACGATCCTGGCCGGGCTCAAGCTGATCACGCCGGAAACGCTGCTCGCCTTCTGCTTCGTCGTGGGCAGCGGCAACGCGCTGTTCGGCCCGGCCTGGCAATCCTCGGTCAGCGAGCAGGTGCCGCCCGAAGCATTGCCGTCGGCCGTCGCGCTGAACGGCATCAGCTACAACATCGCGCGCAGCTTCGGTCCCGCGGTCGGCGGTGTCATCGTCGCCGCGCTCGGCGCGGTGGCGGCGTTTGCCTGCAACGCGATCCTCTATCTGCCGCTGCTGGTCGTGCTGCTGCTGTGGCGGCGCAGCACCGAGCCCTCGCGCCTGCCTCGGGAGAAGCTCAACCGCGCCATGGTCTCGGGCTTCCGCTACATCACCAATTCGCCGCCGATCAAGATCGTGCTGCTGCGCACGCTGGTGATGGGCCTGATTGGCGGCGCCATCATGGCACTGATGCCGCTGATCGCGCGCGACCTGCTGCATGGCGGCGCGCAGACCTACGGCATCATGCTCGGCGCCTTCGGCATGGGCGCGGTTGTCGGCGCACTCAACATCCACGAATTGCGCAAGCGCATGAGCGGCGAGTCCGCGATCCGCGCCTGCACCATCTCGATGGCCTTCGCGATGGCCGCCCTTGCCGTAAGCACAGAACCGGTGCTGACGGCGGCCGCGCTGGTGCTGGCCGGCGCGGTCTGGATGGCCGCCGTCGCGCTGTTCAATATCGGCGTGCAGCTCTCGGCACCGCGCTGGGTCGCAGGCCGGTCGTTGGCAGCGTTCCAGGCCTCGATCTCCGGCGGCATCGCGATCGGCGCCTGGGGCTGGGGCCATCTCACCGACTATGCCGGCGTCGAGGTCGCGCTTCTGGTCGCGGCAGGCCTGATGCTGGTCTCGCCGCTGCTGGGAATCTGGCTCACGATGCCGCGCGTCGGCGCCCGCAACGAGGACGCCGAGGTGCTGGCCGATCCCGAAGTCAGGCTGTCGCTCACCGGCCGCAGCGGACCGCTGGTGGTCGAGATCGAATATCGGGTGTCTCAGGAGAACGCGCGCGCCTTCCACAATGTGATGCAGGACGTGCAGCTCTCAAGGCAGCGCAACGGCGCCTATGGCTGGTCGATCGCGCGCGACATCGCCGATCCCGAATTGTGGACCGAGCGCTATCACTGCCCGACCTGGTTCGACTATCTGCGCCAGCGCAACCGCTCGACCCTATCCGAACGCGCGCTGCATCAGCAGGCGATCGATTTCCACGTCGGCCCCGAGCCGGTGCGCGTCCGCCGCATGCTGGAGCGTCCGTTCGGCTCGGTGCGCTGGAAGGAAGAGACGCCGGACCAGGGTGCAAGCGAGGTG
The DNA here is from genome assembly GCF_028128935.1 of Bradyrhizobium sp. CCBAU 11361. Taxonomy (NCBI): domain Bacteria; kingdom Pseudomonadati; phylum Pseudomonadota; class Alphaproteobacteria; order Hyphomicrobiales; family Nitrobacteraceae; genus Bradyrhizobium; species Bradyrhizobium sp. CCBAU 11361. Next base: position 137,012 of record NZ_LBJZ01000189.1, on the reverse strand, counting down.
CTGCCCGTGGTCGCGGCGGGGAGCAGCACGTAACTCTCGTCATTCCGGGGCGCGCCGTCAGGCGCGAGCCCGGAATCCATTTCTCTCAGGAGATTGCCGCTCGATGGATTCCGGGTTCGCGCTTCGCGCGCCCCGGAATGACAATCACTGCCCGTGATCCGTCAGCACCTTGTCGCAGCCTTTGCTCAGCCGCGTGCGATTCTGTTTGAGGCAGGCGAGCACAGCCTGGTCGCCATTGTTCATCACGGCGCGGCAGAAGCGCGTGACGTCGCGCGCGCAGGCGTCGTGTCCGGGCTGCTGTTGCGCTGATGCGCCAGATGCGCACAGGAGAAAAGGAACGATCAAAAGAAATCTGGTCATCGCGTAATGCCTCTTACCCGGAAGAAAGTGCGGGCGAAGCTAGTGCGACGATCCCGGAGCCGCAACGGCTTTATTGGCAGGAGGCGTTTTCGACGCCGCGTGGCCCCGGCTTGACGCCGGGGCACTGCGCGAAGGGAGCTAACCGACGCAACGATCGCTGTGTTGCTCTTACTGCTTGTCCTGGGCGTCAGCGACCTTGCGTGAGGCGCCCTTGGCGAGGTCCTTGTCCATCACCGCGCGGCAGCCGGCGCTCAGGTCCGAGCGATGCTTCATCATGCATGCAGTGATCTTCGGGATGTTGGGGATTTCCGACGAGCACAGGCGGAAGGCATCGCCGGTGCACATCTGCTGCGCTTCGGACGAGAAGGCGAAGCTCGACGTCGTGGAAACGATCGAGACGATGGCGGCGAAGCCCAGAGCGAGGCTGGTGTCGCGGATCTTGCTACTCAAGGACTTGGCGGTAAACGACGTGGTCATTTTGAAGCTCCCATTGGCACCGCAGGAAGCGGGCCCGTTGTTGATGGGAACTACGATGCTCCAGCAAAACAGTTTCCACTGTGATGATGGTCACGGCGCGCGCCCCAACTGTGACTTCGGTCACATTGGCGCACCTCACTGAAAATCCGGCGCAAACGCCGTCGTGTTGGTGTCACGTTAACTGTTCCTTCGCATTAATGGCTCGTCGCGCGGGAAATTCCGCAGGTTTGGTTGCGTAATTGGAAAGAGTAGCGATGCGTAATGCGTTGGGCCTGATGCTGGCCAGTGTAGTTGCGGCGGTCGTGATTGCCGCCGGAGGTTGGTTTTATTATTCCTCGCGCGCCGATCAGGCCGCTCCCAAGACAGTTGCCGCCCGTGCCGCCGACCCGTTGCCGGCACAGGCGAAAATCGCCACCAAGGACGACGTCGCGACCACCGCGGCGATCGCGGCGAAGCCGACGGCCGTTGCCCAGGCATCGGCGCCTGCGCCCGCCCCGGTCGCGCCAGTTCAGCCGAAGCAGGCCTGCGCCAATCCGAACGCGCTGGGCGTCGCCCGCGTGGTCGAGATCGACACCACAGGCGGTCCCGGCTTCGGCTTCGAGCACTTCAAGCAGTTCGATTTCCTCACCGACAAGGAGGTCGTGCTGACCTTCGACGACGGTCCGTGGCCGGTCAACACGCCCGCGGTGCTGAAGGCGCTCGCGGATGAATGCACCAAGGGCCTGTTCTTCTCGGTCGGCAAGCACGCGACCTACCACCCGGAGATCCTGCGCCAGGTTCTGGCCCAGGGCCACACGGTCGGCACGCACACCTGGTCGCATGTCAACCTGAACAGCAAGAAGATGACGGAGCAACAGGTCAAGGACGAGGTCGAGAAGGGCTTTAGCGCAGTGAGGTTCGCGCTCGGCACCAACCCGGCGCCGTTCTTCCGTTTCCCGCAGCTTCAGCACAATCCGGCGATGGTGACCTATTTCGGCACCCGCAACGTCGCGATGTTCTCGACCGACATCGATTCCTTCGACTTCAGGAAGGGCGCGACGCCGGAGAAGATCGTCGAGACCGTGATGGGCAGGCTCGATAAGCTCGGCAAGGGCATCATCCTGATGCACGACTTCCAGAAGCACACCGGCGAAGCGATGCCGGCGCTGCTCGCGCGGCTCAAGGCCGGCGGCTACAAGATCGTGCAGATGAAGGCCAAGACCACCTTCCAGACGCTGCCGGAATATGACGAGGCGCTGCTGAAGGACCTGAAGGTGCCGACCTCGAGCGCACGTCCGATCGGAAGCGTGGTGCAGACGGTTTCGCAGTAAGCTCGGATCAAATCGCTGTCTCAATACGCGTCATGGCCGGGCTATCGCCCGGCCATTGGCGTTTCGGGGAAGGCAAGTCGCCGCTTACCAGTAGATGCCGTGGCGATGCAGCTCGCTGATGATGCGGCGTTCGGTCCAGCTATGCTTGTGCTTCGGCTTGTTGGCTTTCGCCGTGGTCTTCGGCGCAGGCTGAGTCGCGGTCGCGGCGGGCGCTGAAGTCGTCGTGGTCACGGCGGGCGCCGGTGCCGCGGCAGGCGCGGGGGCCGAAATCGCCGGCGGACGGTCGACATATTTCGGAGCCTCGGTGACGGGTGCGGCTTCGCTCACTTGTGTGGCCGTGGTTGTCGCTGTCGTCGTCTGCGGGGCCGAGGCCTGTTCGCTCGCCGTGACCAGCGAGAGGCTGCGTGGGCCGTCCGCCTGGGCAGATGCGGAAGCCAGGACCATGGCGGCTACCAGAATGATCTTGCGCATGTGAAATCTCCCCGTGTTGGCGTGACGGGGACGCTACGCGAGAGACGCGCGACACTATGTGATCGCAATCACGCAGGCGACCGGACGATCTCGAACCCGCGCACGCTCATGCCAGCTGGATGCGTCGGTTAGGACGCTTGTCTGCGACGATCGGATGAATTCGGGGCGCTGGTGCCGCAAGAGGGATTCGAACCCCCGACCCCGTCATTACGAATGACGTGCTCTACCGACTGAGCTATTGCGGCGAACCCTGCCGGGGCCCGGGCGATGCCGGCCCCGATACGCGCGCTCCTGATATCGGGCATGGCCCGAATTGGCAAGAACAAGCGGGGCGCGAAATGCGGCTTAGGCGCCCCAACGGGACCAGAATCCGCGCCAGCCGCCGGCCTGGGCCTTGGGCGTGCCGATTTGTTCCGTAAATTCATCGCTTGGGCCCTCGTCATCGATGCCGGGATCATCCGGGGCACGGACGATCGGGATGACAGCGGGAATCGGGGCGGGTGCGGGCTTGCCGAGGTCGGCGCGGGTCCGAAACACGGGCGTTTCCGCCACCGGCGCTGATTCGGCCGGCTCGGGAGCCGGTTCAACCGGCTCGGTGGGCGTGACGACGGGCTCTGCCTTTGGCTCTTCCTTGGCCGCCGGAGGTGTATTGTCCTGCTCGGCGGGGGCCGATGCAGCCGGAGCCGGTTCCATCGGGGTGTCGTTCGCAGGCGCCGTGACCCGTTTCGGCGGCGGGGCCGCCAGCATGGCTTCCTCGAAGGCTGAGGACTCGATCAAGTCGCCCTTGTCGGAAGGAAGGCTCGCGACCGGCGTCTGCCACTGGAAGGCGTCGAGGCGGCCGGTGACCGGGGAGACCGGGCGCCAGCGATCACTGACATAGCCGTCGGCGGTCCAGGCCGGATCGTGGCGAGCACGCACCGCGCGCAAGGTCCAGGCGCGGGCGCGGCCGCCGTCGCCGTGCTCGGTGCGCTCGATCTCGGCCATCAGCAGTGCGACGCGCTGGGTCGGATCGTTGACGTAGGGCGCCAGCACCGCACGTGCGCGGGCGAACTCGGAGGCATCGATCGCGGCACGTGCGAGCGCGAGCTGGCCTTCAATATGGCCGGCTCTATCGGCAGGCGTCTTGGCCGCAAGCGTCTCGATCCGCTGCAAGCGCTGCCGTGCGGAATCGCCGATCCTCACATGTGCATAGGCCTCGGCCAGATCGGGATGCGGATTGGCGAGCCAGGCGACCTCGACCAGCTTCATGGCGCGGCGCACCTGATGCGCCTCGCTCTCGAACTTTGCGGCGAGCACGGCGGCCGGCACCAGGGTCGGTGCGAGCTTGATCGCCTCCATCACGCTCTCGCGTGCGACGTCGCGGTCCATCGTCTCCAATTCCAGCGCGCGTGCGGTGAGCAGCACGCCACGCTGGCGGCGATAGGCCGGCTTGTCGATCAGGCCCGCGGACAGGTTCGAATCGAGGATCGCGAGCGCGCCGCTCCAGTCGCCGCGCGCGCAGCGGAAGCCGAGCACGGCATGCGAGGCCCAGGTCGAGGACGGCGACAGCTTGATCGCTTCCTCCGCGATCATCACGGCGCCGACCGCATCGTCGGCGCGCTGCGCCTCGATGAACAGGCCACGCAGGCCGAGCAGCCGCGTATCCTCGCGCTCGGCCATGGCACGGAAGGCGCGCTGCGCCGCGTCGCGATTGCCTTCGAGCTGCGCCGACTGGGCGTGCAGCAGCAGCGCGAGCGGATCGTTCGGCGCATGCCGCCGCGCCGTCTCGGCGTGACGCCGGGCGAGCGCGGTGTCGCCATGACCGATCGCGAGCAGGCCGTGGGTGATGGCGTGGCGGCCGCGGGCGTGGCGCTTTTCGTGGCGACGGCGGCGCAAACGTCCCGGCGTCCGCCAGATCGTCGTCAGGATGCTCCAGACGAGCACGACGGCCGCGGCAAAGAGGCCCAGCAAGAACACGAACCTCGGCAACGTCGTTGAGGCGCGGAAACCGCCCGCGGTCAGGACGAGGTCACCGGGCTGATCGGCAACCCAGGCCGCGCCGGCCGCCGCCAGCGCAATCAAGACGAGGAAAAGGACGATGCGAAGCATGACGATCCCTATACGCGCTGATTATTGCGCGAAGCTTTATTGAGCAGGCTTGACGAGATCCGCCATGGCATCGTCGGCGAACTTGCGGGACGCGGCGAGCGCGGCATCGCGGGCATTGGCCTTGTCGAGCCAGGCCTGCGCCGGCGCGCGATCGGCATCGGGCAGCGTCTTCAACTCGCGCCGCGCCTCGACGAAATCATTGCGGAGCGCAGCAGCCGTCACCCGCGCCACGATGGCGCCGCGGTCGTTGCCGACCCCGTCGGTCCGCTCGATGCGGACGAGCTTTGACGCTCCCGCCTGGAGACGCTCGACGATGCCGGTGCCGCTGGACTGGGCATCCGCCGGCGGCGACAGCTTTGGCACGATGTTGAGGAGCTCGCGGCTCAGCGCAACCGGTGTCGGGATGCCCGACGATGCAAAGGTGTCGAGTGGCTTCAGCATGTCGGGCTTGGCCGCCAGCGACCGCGCCGCGGCGAGCTGCGCCTCATAGGGATCGCCATGGCGCACGGCGACGTCGAGCAGGGCCGCCGCCACCACATGGCGCAGCGGCTTGTCGTCCATCGTCTTGGCGTCGGCAATCTTCTCGCCCTGCTGCGCGAGCTCGGCCCGCTCCGTCTTGCTGGCGCGCTCGAGCTGCGCGATGCGGTCGTTGAGAGCGGCAAGATCAGGCGAAGCGGCGCCCGGCGCAGATTTCGCATCGTTCAGAGCGCTCGCGGTCTTGTCGGCCTGGGCGCGCAGATTGGCGATGTCGCTGCGCAGGCTGCCTGCGGATTTTTCCAGCGCATCGATCCGCGCCACCATGGCCGGATCGGCGGCGGGCTTGCCAGCCTTGGCTTCGACCGCGGCAACGCGACCGTTCAGAGCATCGACCGTCGCGCTTGTCACTTGTGGCGCGGCAGGCGGCGCCTGCACGGCGGGCCAGCCCAGCATCCAGCCGACCCCGATCACGACGGCCGCCGCCACCGCACCGGAGAGCGGTGCAATGACCCAGGGCGAAACCGGACGCGACGCGGGAGCGGCCGCAGCCTGCGCCTCGGCGCGCTCCGGCTCGGCGTCGGCCTGCTCGGATTTTACCTGCTCGGGCTCGGTGTGCTCGCTTACCGGCGAAGCCTCGGGCTCGCCTGCCACCTCCTGCGGCTGGGTCGAGACTTCGGTCGCCTCGAGGTCGATGGTGGTCGGGGTGCGCTTGGCACGACCGGACTCGGGGGCCAATCCTGCGTCTTCAGGCTTGTCGTCGGCCATCGTGACGGTTCCTCACACTTCCATACCTTGCGCGGCAAAGGTCCTTGGCAAAAATCCTTGGACGGACCCGATCGCGTCGGATTCGGCCCGACCTCTTACGCCAAACGGGTGCGCAAAGCACGCTCCAAGGTGTCAAATAAGGCATTTTCGTCCGGCTTCGCGGCTACCAGAACCTGCGATGCACCGGCATCGCGCAGCACGCTGGCGACCGTCTCGGACAGGCAGCATTGCGGTATGGCCAGCGCCGAGATTTCGACGCCTTCGCCCCGCGCTGCATCCAGGAAGGCCCGGGCGCTGCGCCGGGAGTAGTGCAGCACGGCCTCGATCCCATGCGCGGCGAAGCCCTCGCAGACATCGCGCGGGAGAATCTTGACCGGCGCCATGCGATAGGTGGTCTGCGTAACCACGTTGAAGCCTTCGGTGCCGAGTTCGCCGCCGAGATCGCGCGACAGATCCGCGCCGGCGAGATAAAGCAGCGTGCTTTTCTTCTTCAGCACCTTGTCGCGCGCACTTTGTATGACCTTGTCGCGCAGGGCCGCGGAATCGCCGCCGGCGATGATCACCTCGGCAAAGCCGGCGTCGCGCGCGGCAGTCGCGGTGTGCTCGCCGACCGCGAACAGCGGCAGCTTCAACAGGCCGAGATCCTGCAATTGCGGCGCGACGGCGCGGATCGCATTGGCCGATGTGACAATGATGGCGCTATAGTTCGCCTCGCTCTCGTCGTGGAAAGCGACCGGCTCGAACTTGAGCACGGGCGCGAGCAGCACCACATGACCCCGCGCGCGCAAATTGTCCGCCGTCGCCTCATTTTCGGGATGCGGCCGTGTGACAAGAATGGACATCGCTTGTGTTCCCGAACCGCGTGACGGTGACGCATTCGCAAGGACGGCTGCGCGTGACGATTGCGCAAGCCGACCCCGGAATGCTACCGGACGTACCAGAACTCTGCTTTCCGGATGAGCGCAAGGGCGCAAATTGGATAACAATTCGCCAATGCTGGTATTGGGCATCGAAACCACCTGCGACGAGACCGCCGCGGCCGTGATCGAACGCGCGCCTGACGGCAGCGGCAAGATCCTGTCCAACATCGTGCGGTCGCAGGTCGAGGAGCATGCCCGTTTCGGCGGCGTGGTGCCGGAGATTGCCGCCCGCGCGCATGTCGACCTGCTCGACGGCATCATCGACCGCGCCATGCGCGAGGCCGGCATCGACTTCGCCCAGCTCAATGGCGTCGCGGCGGCGGCGGGACCGGGCCTGATCGGCGGTGTCATCGTCGGGCTCACCACCGCGAAGGCGATCGCGTTGGTGCACGACACGCCGCTGGTCGCGGTGAACCATCTTGAGGCGCACGCGCTGACGCCGCGCCTCACCGACGGAATTGAATTTCCGTACTGCCTGTTCCTCGCCTCCGGCGGCCATACCCAGATCGTCGCGGTCACCGGCGTCGGCCAATATGTGCGACTCGGTACCACCGTCGACGACGCCATCGGCGAGGCCTTCGACAAGGTCGCGAAGATGCTGGGCCTGCCCTATCCCGGCGGCCCGCAGGTCGAGCGCGCGGCGGCAAGCGGCGATGCCGCGCGCTTTGCCTTTCCGCGACCGATGCAAGGCAGGCCGGATGCCAACTTCTCCCTGTCGGGATTGAAGACCGCGGTGCGCAACGAAGCGAGCCGGATCGCCGAGATCACGCCGCAGGACATCAGCGATCTCTGTGCAAGCTTCCAGGCCGCCGTGCTGGATTCGACGGCCGACCGGCTGAGTGTCGGCTTGAGACTTTTCCGCGAACAGTTCGGCGCACCGCGTGCGCTCGTGGCCGCCGGTGGCGTCGCCGCCAATCAGGCGATCCGCGGCGCGCTGCACGACGTCGCGCGGCAGGCCGGGACGCAACTGATCATGCCGCCGCCCGCGCTCTGCACCGACAACGGCGCGATGATCGCCTGGGCCGGCGCCGAGCGCCTCGCGCTGGGAATGACCGACACGATGGAAGCTCAGCCCCGCGCACGCTGGCTGCTCGACGCGAATGCGACAGCGCCCGCGGGCTACGGCAAGACGCGAGCGGGATTCTAGCGATGACCGCGTTCCAGTCCGTTGCGGTGATCGGAGCGGGCGCCTGGGGCACGGCGCTGGCGATGGTGGCAGCACGGGCCGGGCGAAGCGTCACGCTCTGGGCCCGCAACGCCGAGCATGCGGCGCGGATTGCATCGACCCGCGACAATCCACGGCTGCCCGGCGTGCGGCTCGCGCAGGAAATTGTCGTGACGAACGAGCTGGCGCTCGCCGCGCGCGCAGACATGCTTCTGATCGCAACGCCGGCGCAGCATCTGCGCGGCGCCGTCAACATGCTGGCCTCGCATCTGACGATGCAGACGCCTGTCGTCGCCTGTGCCAAGGGCATCGAGCACGGCACCCACAAATTCATGACCGACGTGATCGCCGAAGCCGCGCTGCACGCGCAGCCGGCGATCCTGTCGGGCCCGAGCTTTGCCGACGACGTCGCACGCGGCCTGCCGACGGCTGTGACGCTGGCGGCGAAGGAGGAAGAGCTGGCCAGCAGCCTGGTGCAGGCGTTGGGCTCGCCGACGTTCCGGCCCTATCACTCCACCGACGTCCGCGGCGTCGAGATCGGCGGCGCCGCCAAGAACGTGCTGGCGATCGCCGCCGGCATCGTGGTCGGCCGCAACCTCGGGGCCTCCGCGCTCGCCGCGCTGACCACGCGCGGCTTCAGCGAGCTGGCACGGCTCGGCCGCGCCTGCGGCGCGCGCACGGAAACGCTCTCGGGCCTCTCCGGCCTCGGCGATCTGCTGCTGAGCTGTTCGACCGCGCAATCGCGCAATTTCGCGCTCGGCATCGCGCTCGGCCGCGGCGAGGCGGCGCCGGCGGGCAAGCTTGCGGAGGGCGCATTCACCGCGCCGGTGCTGGTCGAGCTCGCGGCCGCACGGAACGTCGACATGCCGGTCTCGCAAGCGGTCGCGGCCATCCTCGACAACAAATTGACGATCGACGCCGCGATCGAAGGGCTGTTGACGCGGCCGTTCAAGGCCGAGGAATGACATCTTCCGTCATGCCTGCTCTTGTCTCGGGCATCCACGTCTTGATATTGAACACGGAAGCAGAGACGTGGATGGCCGGGCATAGGCAAGCGGAAGCGACGCCGTCCTTCGGACGGCTATGCCCAGCCATGACGAACGGATAGGGCGCGCGATGAACTACTGGCTGGTGAAATCCGAACCGTCGGTGTGGTCCTGGGATCAGCAGGTGGCGAAGGGCGCCAAGGGCGAAGCCTGGACGGGGGTGCGCAATTACACCGCGCGCCAGAACCTCGTCGCCATGAAGAAGGGCGACAAGGCGTTCTTCTATCATTCCAACGAGGGCAAGGAGATCGTCGGCATCGCGGAGATCATCAAGGAGGCCTATCCCGATCCGACCGACAAGACCGAAAAATTCGTCTGCGTCGACATCAAGGCCGACAAGCCGCTGAAGACGCCGGTGACGATGGTCGCGATCAAGGCTGAGAAGAAGCTCGCCGACATGGCACTGGTGAAATATTCGCGCCTGTCGGTGCAGCCGGTGACGGCGGAGGAGTGGAAGCTCGTCTGCAAGATGGGCGGGATGTAGTCGCTGCCGTAGCCCGGATGGAGCGAAGCGCAATCCGGGAAAGTCTTCACGCCGCACGATCCCGGATTACGCTTCGCTCCATCCGGGCTACGATACCCGAGCTCACGTCTCCGGCAGCGCGAAGACCTCGCATGGCGCGGCAATGCCGCGCAGCGGATGCGATCCCAGCGCAACGAGAGCCATGTCCGTCTCCGCGGCGAGCGCGCCCGACACCAGCACGGTCTCGCGAAGCGGCTTGCACAATCCCTCGAGCCGGCTGGCGAGATTGACGGCGGGACCGATCGCCGTGAAATCGAGCCGGTTGGCGGCGCCGATATTGCCCCACAGCATCTCGCCGAGATGGAGCGCGGCGCCGAACGACAGCGGCGGCAGGCCCTGGTTGCGGCGCTCATTGTTGAGATGGGCCATCCCGGCCCTGGCCGCGCTAGCGGCGCGCAAGGCCGCATCGCACGCCCGGCGCGGTGATGCCTCGACCACCGGAAAGATCGCGAGCACGCCGTCGCCGATGAATTTCAGCACCTCGCCGCCAAAGGCGTGGACGGCACCGGCGATGCGGTCGAACCAGGCGTCGAGCGCCGCGATGACCTGGGCCGGCGGCGTGGTTTCCGACAGGATCGTGAAGTCGCGCAGGTCCGCATAGAGCAGCGCGGCCTGAATGGTTTCGCCGAGATCGCGCCGCAGCGGTGCCGCCAGCACCCGCGCGGCGCTGCGCTTGCCAAGATAGGCATCCAGCGTCGCCCGCAACGTGTCGCGCGCAGCGAGCACGGCAAGGGGCGTCGCGGCAAAACGCGCAGCCTGGCGCAGTTGCTCGATTTCATCCGCGGTGAACGGACGCGGTCCGATCCAGCCGAGCAATGGCCCATCGGACCCCCCGACGACATCTTCGTGCACGGCACCGTCCGCAATGCCGCGGAGCCAGCGGCGACCGGCATCGTTGGGCGGGTCGGGCGCCAATCCGCCCGGTGCAAAGCCGAGCGCTTCGATCACCGCGCCGTTCTCGGCTCGCCACAGCCAGGTCCGCTTCGCGATCAGCGGGTGTGGCACCTCCAGCGTCAGGCTGCCTGCCGCAAGCGGCACGCCGTCGGCGACCAGGTGCGCGCCGAGTTCCGCAAGCAGGCGGTCGGCTCCGGGACTATCGGAGGCGGCATCGACGAGCCAGGCGAGGGTCGGAGCGAGGTGCATGGCCCGATCATGGCGAAGGCAGGCCGTCTTTGTCACGAGGCAATCCTTGACGTACCGCTCGGCCGCCGCCATGTGCCAATGTCAATCCAGGGATGATCGCCGATGCCCGAACCGTTCATAGTGCGACGCGAGACCCAGATCGCAGCCCCGCGTGCCACCGTCTTCGCCTATTTGACCGATCCCGAGAAGATCTTGAGCTGGATGGGTTCCGACGCGACCACGGAGCTGCATCCCGGCGGGCTCTATCTGCTCAAGGGCGTCGGCCCGCGCGGCGGCGCCGCCCGCGGCGCCTTCCGCGAGGTCGTGCCGGTGCATCGTCTGGCCTACACGTTTGGCTGGGAGGGCGGCCAGGAAGTGCCGCCCGGCTCGAGCCTGATCGAGATCGACCTGATCGAGCGCGACGGCGGCACGCTGCTGCGCATGACCCATAGCGGGCTGCCGACCGAGGAACAGGCCGCCGCACACGCGAAGGGTTGGGCGCACTATCTGGAGCGACTCACCACCGCAGCCGCAGGCAACGATCCCGGTCCCGACAAGGGTGTTTCAGACAAGATGTAGCGACGGGCGGCTTAGACCGCCGCGGTCGCGACCACCTGCGCCAAAAGCTGCTCACGCCTCGCCTGCGAGCGCTGGCCCTTCATGGTCGCGGCGAAGCGCTCGAGGATGCCATCCTCGAAGGCGGTGACGATGGTGTCGTGGACATAGCTCTTGCGGCAGATCGCCGGCGTGTTGGAGAGCTTGTCGGCCGCGGCACGGATCGCGTCCAGCACCTGCTTCTTGCGGCCGCGCTGGCTGGTCGCCGGCGTGATCCGCGACAGCGATTCCACCACGACGGCTGAGGCCATCAGCGTGCGAAAATCCTTCAGCGAAATCTTGATGCCGGCGATCTCGCGCAAGAACGCGTTCACCTGCGTGGTGTTGACCGCGCGCACGATGCCGTAGGCATCGCGATACTGGAACATGCGCTTGCCGGGAACGCCGCGCAGGATGCCGATGGCGCGCACCAGCTTGGCCGCGTCGCATTCCTTGCGCACTGCCTTGCCGCCCTTCGCCTTGAAGGTCAGCACGAAGCAATCGTCTTCCAGCGTCACGTTCGACTTCAGCAGCGTGGTCGCGCCGCGGGTGCCGTTGAGGCGGGCATAGGATTCGTTGCCGGGACGGATCGCGGTGCGCGCGATCAATTCGATCACCGCGGAGAGCGCGAACTCGCGCGTCGGCTCGTCGCCCGACAGGAACGCCGAGACCTTGCGCCGGATCTTTGGCAGCGCGCCGACGAGCTTCTCCAGGCGATGCGCCTTGCGGTGCTCGCGGACCTTCTCCCAGTCGGCATGATAGCGATATTGCAGCCGGCCCGCGGCATCGCGTCCCACGGCCTGGAGATGCGTGCTCGGGTCGGCCGAGTAGCGCACCTCGCGATAGGCCGGCGGCACCGCCATGGCGTGGAGCCGGCGGATGGTGCGGGCGTCGCGGATATGCGCGCCGTTGGGGCGGACGAAGGAATAGCCTTTGCCGCGCCTGATGCGGCGGATGGTCAGCTCGTTCTGGTCGCCGAGTCGCAGGCCCAGCTCCCTGGCGAGCGCCTCGACCGTCGCCGCGGGCGCCGCGTCGAAGACCTTTTTCGGGCTGAGACGCGCTGATGCGGCCGGTTTCGGCCATTGTCCGAGGGCTTTGGCCAGCGCAATAGCGGAAGGATCGGCGGAAGCGGGCCGCATCGTCCCGAGATTCTGCTGATCCATCATAGTGTTACGCCTTAGCCCTGCCTGTTACCGGTCAATGCCGCTGTTCTGATGTTTGTTCCTGGGGGTCTCTTTGGACCCGGGTTGGCCATTTAGGGTGTTCCGAACCGTATTGCGAGTCCCGAATCAGTGAGAGGCGGTTCCTAAATACCTCCAAAGGGCGCATGGGGCTCTGCGCGGGCCTGTTCCGGAGATCTGGGTAAAGGGCCAAAAGGCGCCGTCCGGCCTGTTTCAGATTTGCGACAGCCGGCCTGCGCACCTTGATCCTCCGCATGGCCGGCCGCTCGCCGAAGGTCCAGCTTGTGCACCTTGTCGGGTCCGGTTAGCCCGACGCATAATCGGTTTAACGATCAAGTCGGCTCGCCGGTCGCTTGTGTTCGGCTTGCCGCATCTGGAGGGAAACAATGTCCGAGAAGATTTACGACGTCCCGGCGGAGTGGGCGAAGCGCGCCTGGGTCGACCAGGCCAAGTACAAGGAAATGTACGCCCGCTCGATCTCGGACCCGAACGGTTTCTGGGCCGAACAGGCCAAGCGCCTCGACTGGATGAAGGCGCCGACGAAAATCGAGAACGTCTCGTTCGCACCGGGCAACATCTCGATCAAATGGTTCGAGGACGGCGTCCTCAACGTCGCCCATAACTGCATCGACCGGCATCTGCACAAGCGCGCCAACCAGACCGCAATCATCTGGGAAGGCGACGACCCCTCGCAGTCCAAACACATCACCTACAAGGAGCTGCACGACGAGGTCTGCCGGATGGCCAACATCCTGCGCACCCGCAACGTCAAGAAGGGCGATCGCGTCACCATCTACCTGCCGATGATTCCGGAAGCGGCCTATGCGATGCTGGCCTGCGCGCGGATCGGCGCGATCCACTCCGTGGTGTTCGCGGGCTTCTCGCCCGACAGCCTCGCCCAGCGTATCAACGACTGCCAATCCAAGGTGATCATCACCGCCGACGAAGGCCTGCGCGGCGGCAAGAAGGTGCCGCTGAAGGCCAATGTCGACGCCGCGCTCACTAAAGCCGATGGCGTCGACTGGGTCGTCGTCGTCAAGCGCACCGGTGGCAGTGTCGAGATGAATCCGTCGCGCGACCTCTGGTACCACGACGCGGCCAAGATGGTGACGACCGAGTGCCCGGCCGAGCACATGCACGCCGAGGATCCGCTGTTCATCCTCTATACCTCAGGCTCGACCGGCCAGCCCAAGGGCGTACTGCACACCTCGGCCGGCTATCTCGTCTATGCCGCGATGACGCATCAATACGTCTTCGACTATCACGACGGCGACATCTACTGGTGCACCGCCGACGTCGGCTGGGTCACCGGCCACAGCTACATTCTCTACGGTCCGCTGGCCAATGGTGCGACCACGCTGATGTTCGAGGGCGTGCCGAATTATCCGGATAATTCGCGCTTCTGGAACGTCATCGACAAGCACAAGGTCAACATCTTCTACACCGCGCCGACGGCCATCCGCGCCCTCATGCAGAGCGGTGACGAGCCGGTGAAGAAGACCTCGCGCGCTTCGCTCCGCCTGCTCGGCTCGGTCGGCGAGCCCATCAATCCGGAGGCGTGGGAGTGGTATCACCGCGTCGTCGGCGACGACCGCTGCCCGATCGTCGATACCTGGTGGCAGACCGAGACCGGCGGCATCCTGATCACGCCGCTGCCGGGCGCAACCAAGCTGAAGCCGGGCTCGGCGACGCAGCCCTTCTTCGGCGTGGTGCCTGAAATCGTCGATGCCGACGGCAAGGTTCTGGAAGGCGAGACTACCGGCAATCTCTGTCTCACCCGGTCATGGCCGGGCATGATGCGCACGGTCTATGGCGACCACGCCCGGTTCGAGCAGACCTATTTCTCGACCTACAAGGGCAAGTACTTCACCGGCGACGGCTGTCGGCGCGATGCCGACGGCTATTACTGGATCACCGGCCGCGTCGACGACGTCATCAACGTCTCCGGCCACCGCATGGGCACCGCGGAAGTCGAGAGCGCACTGGTGGCGCACGAGAAGGTCTCGGAAGCGGCCGTGGTCGGCTTCCCGCACGACATCAAGGGCCAGGGCATCTACGCCTATGTCACCCTGATGGCCGGCGTCCAGCCGACCGACGATCTGCGCAAGGAGCTCGTGACCTGGGTGCGCAAGGAGATCGGCCCGATCGCCTCGCCCGACCAGATCCAGTTCGCGCCGGGCCTGCCCAAGACCCGCTCCGGCAAGATCATGCGCCGCATCCTGCGCAAGATCGCCGAGGACGAGCCGGGCAGCCTGGGCGACACGTCGACCCTGGCCGATCCCGCCGTGGTCGACGACCTCGTCAAGAACCGGCAGAACAAGAAGTCGGCGTAACAAGTCGGCGTAAAGTTCGCTTGAGTGCCCCGGACGCGGCGTAGCGCTTCCCAGGCGATGCGAAGCATCGTCCAGTAGCGATGCGACGCAGAGCCGGGGCCCATGCCGCTTGCCGTGTCCCGGCTCTGCGTCGCGTCACTTTGTGCCGCGCCGCGTCCGGGACACGACGCCACTTCCGGGTTGTATCCACGCCCCCGAAACAACAGCCGTTCACACCCTAACGCTCTTGTCAGGGCGCGTGCCGGCATGGCCGTATCTTTCCCGCCAAGTGTTGTTTTCAGGTCATTTACTTTATTTCGAACATTTCCTTTGTTCCCGTGCCGGCTGGCCCTCGGCGGCCGCGCGTGGAAACCATCCGGTTAACGGGCGCGGTTAATACTGTGTGGGCGAGCGGGCAATTGCCGGGTTTGCGTAGATTTGGACGACCCGTTCGGGGCAACGGAAGGCGAGCATCGATGTCGATGAGGATTGCGGTGGCGTTGGCGGCCACCATCGGGGCGGGGATCTTGATCTCAACGGCGGCGGAGGCGCGGCCGGAAATGGTGGGGGCGCACCTGGCCGACTATTCGCCGGGCACCATCGTGGTCAAGACCAACGAGCGGCGGCTCTATCTCATTCTCGATAACGGCCACGCCGTGCGCTATCCGGTCGGCGTCGGCAAGTCCGGCAAGCAGTGGGCCGGCACGACCCGTATCGACGGCAAATATCGCAATCCGGCTTGGTCGCCGCCCGCCGAGGTGAAGCGCGACAAGCCGCAGCTTCCCGACGTCATTCCCGGCGGCTCGCCGCGCAACCCGATGGGCGTTGCGGCGATGACGCTCGCCGGCGGCGAATATGCGATCCACGGCACCAACGTGCCGGGCTCGGTCGGCGGCTTCGTCTCCTATGGCTGCATCCGCATGCTCAACGACGACATCACCGATCTCTACAGCCGCGTCTCCGTCGGCACGACGGTGGTCGTGACGCGCTGATCGAAGGATCAGGACAAGACAGCGAAAGCCGCGTCATTCGACGCGGCTTTTTTGTTACCAGAAGCGCCAGCTGCGCCCGCACCAGCCGTCGCGATGGCCGCCATTGTAACTGCGCGCATAGCCACCCGCGAGCAGCACGGCCGAGACGTTGGCAGTGCGTTTGGTCGCGACGTCGGCGAGAACACGCCCATACTTGTCGGGGCCGAGATTGGTGATCGTGACGCCGCCCTGGCCGAGCAGATTGCGTAGCGCGTCCGTGGCGGCTTCGGCCTTGTCCAGTTCCTCCCGGCAGGACGCCTTCATCTCGGGCGCGTCGATACCGCGCAGGCGAACGCGCGCGACGAGAACGCGTCCATCGCGCTGATGCACGCGAGCGAGAAAGGTATCACCGTCGATCGTGCGAATGACGTCGACCGGCTGACGGATGTCCGGATTGGCCTGCTGCAAAATGATCTCGGCATCTCGCGATTGACCGTCGGTCGCATGCGGGAAGGGCCAGTTCATCCCGTGCCGGAACGTAAGCACGACGGCCACCACGATCCCGACCACGAACATCCACGGCAACAGCCCCGAAAAGTGACGGCCGAACGGCGAGCCACTGTATGAGGGCCGGTATGGATGGCTGGGATCGAAACGCGGCATCCGTGCACGCTAGGGCTGAGTCGGGCGATCCGGCAAGACAACCTAAAAAGGCAGCCTAAAAAGACAGCCTCAAAAGTCCGAGGCGATACCCTTGCGCTCCCAATCGCCGTAGCGGGTGGGCTCAGGGCCCTTCGGTCCCTGCAATTCCTTCGGCGCCCCCTCGGCGTGGGCAGCCGCCTGCCGGCGCGCTTCGGCTTCGGCCAGCGCACGCTGGGCGGCCGGCGTGAGCTGCTTGCGATCGGAAACGGAGGGCTGGTCACTCATCGTCGAGGTTCCTAGCGCAGGATCACGCGGCGTGCGACGCCCAATAACGCATTGCTGAAATGGTCACGGCGGGCTGTAAACGCGAGAGGCCATTCTTACATTTGGCATATTCGCGTGCCAGATATCGCTTTCTCAAGGCATGCGCCCATATCGGCGGAACTGCCGCTTGCTCAGAACCTTACTTCCGCATGCCATCTCAACGTTTCGCCCCACCATCCGAAGTGCCTGGTCTTGCGGCGCGGCGGATTGCCGCCGACATCGTCGACGGAGTCCTGCACAAGCACCGCACGCTTGACGACCAGCTCGACGGCGGCGGCGCCCATCCCGGACTGAAGACGCTGGCCGACCGCGACCGCGCGCTGATGCGCCGCCTGGTCGCGACCGTGCTGCGCCGGCTCGGCACGCTCGGCCATGTGCTGTCCCGCCTGCTCGACAAGGGCATTCCCTCCGACGCACCGCGCGCGCAGAGCGCGCTGCTGATCGGCGCCGCCCAGATCCTCTGGATGGACGTGCCCGATCATGCCGCCGTCGATCTCTCCGTCCGCCTCGTGCAATCCGACCGGCGCGCTGCGCGCTACGCCGGCCTCGTCAACGCCGTGCTGCGCCGCTGTGCGCGCGAGGGCCAGGCGCTGGTCGAGGAAGTTGCCACGCAATCGTTGGACCTGCCGCCATGGCTGCTGGCGCGCTGGAGCGCACATTATAGCGAGGCGACCGCAAGGAACATGGCACTGGCACTCGGCCATGAGCCGTCGCTCGATCTGACCGTGAAGTCGGACACCGAACAATGGGCGAGCCGCCTGCATGGCGAGACTCTGCCGACGGGGACGGTGCGGATGCTGCTGCATGGCTCGGTGACCATGCTGCCCGGCTTCGCCGAAGGACAATGGTGGGTGCAGGATGCCGCCGCCGCGTTGCCGGCCCGGCTGTTCGGCGACATCAAGGGCAAGTCCATTGCCGATCTCTGCGCCGCCCCCGGCGGCAAGACCGCGCAACTGGCGCACGCGGGCGCGCATGTCACGGCGGTCGACCGCTCGCCTGCCCGGGTGGCACGGCTGCGCGAGAATCTGGCGCGGCTGTCGCTCCAGGCCGAGACCGTCGTCGCTGACGCCGCGGAATGGGCCGGCCCTGCCGAAGGTTTTGACGGTATCCTGATCGACGCGCCCTGCACCTCGACCGGCACGATCCGCCGTCATCCCGACGTGGCCTGGCTGCGACAGGAGTCCGACATCGCCGCCCTGACCGCGCTCCAGCAGCGGCTGCTGCGAAAATCGGTCGCGCTGCTCAAGCCGGGTGGGACGCTGGTCTACTGCACCTGTTCGCTGGAACCCGAGGAGGGCGAGCACGCCATCGCCGCGCTGCTGGCCGCCGAGCCTGCTCTTCGCCGCCTCCCGATCGAGGCATCAGAGGTCTCGGGGCTGTCCGAGATCATCACCGCCGAGGGTGACCTGCGCACCCTGCCCAGCCATCTGCCGAACGCCGATCCCAAGCTCGGCGGGCTCGACGGATTCTTCGCCGCCCGGCTCGTTAAATCCTGATTTTGCACTGGTTTTTACAAACTCGACGTTGATTCCCGCCGTTCAAGGTGGTGTCAGACGGCCGATTTTGGGATTAATAAGGATTCGTCGGAATCCTCCTCTCCCCCTTCAAGGCAAGGCGTGTCGGTCGCTCAACGCAGACGTATCTCGACGCTGGTGATGAACCGCTTCGCGCGGAACATGCTCGCGCGCGCGAGCGGCGGTTCCGTTGCGCTGTCGCGGGTCTGGCCCGGCCGCACCGACCGCCTGATCATCGCGCCGCACGATCTGCGCACAGCGGACGCCACCCGCGCCGCCGAGATCTATGCCGGCCGTTTCGTCTTCGCCGGCAAGATCGTCAATTGCCAAGGCCGTTCGATCTTCGATCTCGAGCCGCCGTCGGAGGATTGGGAGGTTGCGCTGCTCGGCTTCGGCTGGCTGCGTCATCTGCGCGCCGCCGACACCGCGCTGACGCGCGCCAATGCGCGCGCGCTGGTCGAGGACTGGATCGCCAACCCCGCCAACAAGCGCCGCCCCGTCGCGCGGCGCGCCGACGTGCTGGCGCGGCGCGTGATCTCGCTGTTGTCGCAGGCGCCCCTGGTGCTCAACGACACCGACAACAAATTCTACCGCCGCTATCTGCGCGCGCTGGCCCGCGAGATCCGCTTCCTGCGCTACACCATGGTCAACATCCCGGACGGGGTGCCGAAGCTCCAGGTGCTGATCGCGCTTTGCTACACGACGCTCTGCCTCGCCAACCAGGCGCGACACATCCGCAGCGCCTCGAAAAAACTTTCGGACGAGTTGCAGCGGCAGATCCTGCCCGACGGCGGACACATCTCCCGCAATCCGGGCGCGCTGATCGAACTCCTGATCGACCTCTTGCCGCTGCGGCAGACCTTCGCCGCGCGCAACATCGCGCCGCCGCCGGCGCTGCTCAACGCGATCGACCGCATGATGCCGATGCTGCGCTTCTTCCGGCACGGCGACGGCAATTTCGCGCTGTTCAACGGCATGAGCGCAACGCCCTCGGACCTGCTCGCGACGCTGCTCGCCTATGACGACACCCACGGCGCGCCGATGTCGAACATGCCGCATACCGGCTTCCAGCGCCTCGATGCCGGCCAGACCACGCTGATCATCGACACCGGCCCGCCGCCGCCGGCCGGCGTCAGCCACGACGCCCATGCCGGCTGCCTGTCGTTCGAATTGTCCTCCGGCATCAGCCGCATCGTCACCAATTGCGGCATGCCGACCACGGGACGTGACAATTGGCGGCCGTTCGCGCGCGGCACGGCGGCGCATTCGACGCTGACCTATCACGACACCTCCTCATGCCAGTTCGTGGAGATGTCGGCGATGAAGCGGCTGTTGCATGGTGCGCCTGTCACCAGCGGCCCCGTCGAGGTCGAGAGCTATCGCGAAATCGTGCAGAACGGCACGCTGCTCACGACGTCGCATGACGGCTATCTCGCCAAATTCGGCGCGATCCATCGCCGCGTCCTGATGATCGCCAATGACGGGGCGCGCATCGACGGCGAGGATACGCTGTCGCCGCCGCAAGGCGGACGTTTCAAGGGCGCCGATGCCGATTTCGCGGTCCGCTTCCATCTGCATTCGGCGGTGAAGGCGAGCCGGCTGTCGGATGCCCGCGGCGTCATGCTGGTGCTGCCGAACCGCGACGTCTGGACCTTCGAGGCGCTCGACGACAAGGTCGATCTCGAGGACAGCGTGTTCCTGGCCGGCAATGACGGCCCCCGCCGCACCGCGCAGATCGTGATCCGGCAGGATGCCCGCCAGGCGCCCTCGATCCGCTGGAGTTTTGTCCGCTCCACCGCTTCGCCCGCGGTCACCAATGCCCGCCGCAACGCCCGGCGCGAGCCGGAACTTCCGCTGTAGAAGCGCACGATTCGGCCCCATCTCATCGTTGTGAAAATGGCCGAAAGCTGCTATCGAGCGCTCGCTCGCGCGACTGGCGACCTTGGATGGAGCACCATCGGGAAGCGCGGGACTTAAGACGCCGCGCGCCTGGGCATAGACACTCCTTAAGACAGAGGATCTTGCTCATGACTGACCACCCCCGCCGCGTCACCCGTGCCCTGCTTTCCGTGTCCGACAAGACCGGCCTGATCGGATTCGCCAAGGCGCTTGCCGCGCACGACGTCGAACTGGTTTCGACCGGCGGCACCGCAAAGGCGATCGCAGCGGCCGGCCTCAAGGTGAAGGACGTCTCCGAGCTGACCGGCTTCCCTGAAATGATGGACGGCCGCGTCAAGACGCTGCATCCGAAGGTGCATGGCGGCCTGCTCGCGATCCGCGACAACAAGGACCATGCAGACGCGATGAAGGCGCACGGCATCGCGCCGATCGATCTCCTCGTCGTCAATCTCTATCCGTTCGAGGCGACCGTGGACAAAGGCGCGGGCTTCGAGGATTGCATCGAGAACATCGACATCGGCGGTCCCGCGATGATCCGCGCCGCCGCCAAGAACCATGACGACGTCGCCGTGGTGGTCGAAGCCGAGGACTACAAGGCGGTGCTCGACGAGCTCGCCGCCAACAACGGTGCGACCACGCTGAAACTGCGCCGGCGGCTTGCCGCGAAGGCCTATGCGCGCACCGCGGCCTACGATGCTGCGATCTCGAACTGGTTCAACCGGCAGCTCGAGATCGACGCGCCCGATTTCCGCGCCTTCGGCGGCAGGCTGATCCAGTCGCTGCGCTATGGCGAGAACCCGCACCAGACCGCAGCGTTCTATGCGACCCCCGACAAGCGCCCGGGCGTCTCGACGGCGCGGCAGCTCCAGGGCAAGGAGCTCTCCTACAACAACATCAACGACACCGACGCGGCCTATGAATGCATCGGCGAGTTCGACGCCAAGCGCACCGCGGCCTGCGTCATCGTCAAGCACGCCAATCCCTGCGGCGTCGCTGAGGGCTCCGACCTCGTCAGCGCCTATCGCAAGGCGCTGGCCTGCGACTCCACCTCGGCGTTCGGCGGCATCATCGCGATGAACCGCGCGCTCGACGCCGACACCGCGCGCGAGATCACGAAGATCTTCACCGAGGTGATCATCGCGCCCGACGCCAGCGAGGAGGCGATCGCCATCATCGGCGCGCGCAAGAATTTGCGCCTGCTGCTCGCCGGCAGCCTGCCCGATCCGCGCGCGCCCGGCCTCACCGCCAAGACGGTGGCCGGCGGCCTTCTGGTGCAGAGCCGCGACAACGCCGTGGTCGACGACATGACCTTCAAGGTCGTAACCAAGCGTGCGCCTGATGAAGCCGAGATGCGCGACCTCAAGTTTGCGTTCCGCGTCGCCAAGCACGTCAAGTCCAACACCATCATCTACGCCAAGGATCTCGCCACCGTCGGCATCGGCGCGGGCCAGATGAGCCGGGTCGATTCAGCCCGCATCGCGGCGCGCAAGGCGCTGGATGCGGCGGCTGAGCTGAAGCTCGCCGAGCCGCTCACCAAAGGCTCGGTGGTGGCATCGGATGCGTTCTTCCCGTTCGCCGACGGCATGCTCGCCTGCATCGAAGCCGGCGCCACCGCCGTGGTGCAGCCCGGCGGCTCGATGCGCGACGACGAGGTGATCAAGGCCGCCGACGAGCACGGCATCGCCATGGTGTTCACGGGCACGCGGCACTTCAGGCACTGAGCTTTTGGTGCACTAAGCTCTCAACGGGTCGTCCCGGCCTAGTGCGCAATTGCGCACGGGGGCCGGGACCCATACCCACAGGGAGTAGTTTGGTCCGCGGTACTAGCCGCGTCGCGCCAACGATAGATCACGCGGTATGGGTCCCGGCCTGCGCCGGGACGACATCGGATGTGTGGCGATTGCGCTTCGCTCTATCCGGGCTACGAAGCTACTCCCGCACCCGCATCAACAGCCCCAGTCCCGCGACGAAGAACACGACCAGCACGGCCATGCCGCCCTTCTGGCTCGCCGTCGCCGCGGTGATCACGCCGATCAGCAGCGGGCCGATGAAGGACGTCACTTTCCCGGTCAGCGCGAACAGGCCGAAATACTGGGCGATGCGATCCTTGGGTGCGAGGCGGATCAGGAGCGTGCGCGAGGCGGCCTGAAGTGGTCCGCCGGCAGCGCCGATCAGGCAGCCCAGCACGAGATAGGCGCGCTCCGCGGCGCTCGAGAACAGGGGCGCGCCGGGCTGGGGGGCTGCGACCTTGACGAACAGCACGCTGTCCTTGTCGACCAGAAGGATCGCCGCCACCGACAGCAGCAGGATCAGCAGGCTGCCGGCAATGACGCGCTTCGGCCCGAGTCGATCGTCGAGCTTGCCGCCAAGCCACGCGCCGAGGGCGCCGGCAATCGCGAGCATGATGCCGAAAGTGCCGATCTGGATCGTGTGCCAGCCGAAGGTGCCCGCGGCATAGATGCCGCCGAAGGCGAACAGCGACACCAGGCCGTCGGTGTAGATCATGTTGGCGAGCAGGAACGCTGCGAGCGATTTCTGCTGCGGCAAACTCCTGATCGATTGCTTCAGCTCCGACAGGCCTTCGCGCAGCGCTTCGCGCACCGGGCGCTTCGCCGGATAGTCCGGCGTGAACAGGAACATCGGCGTCACGAAGATGATGAACCACAACCCGGTCAGCGGTCCGGCGGCGCGATCTCCCCGATGACTGGCGGGATCAAGCCCGAACAGCGGCGTGAGACCGAGCAGCGTGCGTCCGGTCTCGGGATTCGCCGCGAGCAAGCCGAGCACGATGATCAGGCTGACGATGCCGCCGATGTAACCCGTGGCCCAGCCGGTGCCGGAGAGCCGGCCGATCCGCTCCGGCGGCACCAGGGTCGGCATCATAGCGTTGTTGAAGACGGTGGCGAATTCCGCGCCGACGCTGGCGAGCGCGACCGCGGTGAGGAGGGGCGGAATGACCGAGGGATCGCCGGGCTTGCCGATCCACAGCGTGCAGGACGCCAGCACCAGCAGCGCCCCGAACCCCGCGATCCATGGCTTCCTGCGGCCCGAGGCATCTGCGATCGCACCCAGCACCGGCGACATCAGCGCGATGGCGAGGCCCGCAGCCGCCATCGCAAAGCCCCACAACGATTGGCCGGTGGCAGGATCTGGCGCAATGCTGGTGGCGAAATAAGGCGCGAACACGAAGGTCGTGATCAGCGTAAAATAGGGCTGCGCGGCCCAGTCGAAAAAGATCCAGCTGACGACGGCGGCGCGCGGCGGATAGGTCCGCTGGGCGCTGGCCATGCGCGCATCCGAGGCGATCGTCGTCATCACGCAGTCCTCATCACGAACAGTTTTGCCTGTCTTGGGGCAACCGTATAGCATTGCAGCGGCACGTGTGAACCGTCCCGAGGACCCCGCGGAAATTTGATTATGTCGTCATTTTCGACACGGCGGACATTTTTGGCCTTCCTTGCCGCTCTGGCGCTTGGAGTGGCGTCTGCGACCGCGCAGGATGCGCGGCGCGCCTATGTCCCGCCCGCGCTCGACACTGTGCATGCCGTTGCAGCCGAGCACGGCATGGTGGTGGCGCAGGAAAAGATATCGGCGCAGGTCGGCGCCGATATCCTGCGACGCGGCGGCAATGCCGTCGATGCCGCGGTCGCGACCGGCTTTGCGATGGCCGTGACCTATCCACGCGCCGGCAATATCGGCGGCGGCGGCTTCATGGTGATCCATTCCGCTGAGCGCAACGAAGACATCGCGATCGACTATCGCGAGACCGCGCCGGCAGCGACCACGCCGCAGATCTTCCTCGGTCCCGACGGCAAGCCCGACACCGCGAAGTCGCGCGATTCCGCACTCGGCATCGGCGTGCCCGGCACTGTCGCGGGCCTCGCGCTGGCGCTGGAGAAATACGGCTCGGGCCAGTTCACGCTGGCGCAATTGCTCGAGCCCGCGATCGCGATCGCCCGCGACGGATTCATCGTCAGCGACGATATCGCCGATAGCCTGCCAGGTTGGCACCGGCGCCTCGTGCGCTGGCCTTCTTCGGCCAGGATTTTTTCGCGGCCTGATGGCACCTCACTCGGTGAAGGGGATCGACTGATACAGAGTGATCTCGCCGAGACGCTCTCGACCGTCGCCGCGCAGGGTCCGCGCGGCTTCTATGAGGGCCCGGTTGCGGAAAAGCTCGCCAAGGCCCTGTCCGACGCCGGGGGCATCATGACGGCTGCCGACCTGAAGGCCTATCAGCCAATCCTCCGCGCGCCCGTGCGCGGCACCTATCGCGGCTACGACATCGTGTCGATGCCGCTACCTTCCTCCGGTGGCGTGGTGCTGGTGGAGACGCTCAACATCCTCGAAGGCTTTCAGCTCGCGGAGCTGAAGCAGGGCTCGCCGGCGTCGCTGCATCTCCTGATCGAGGCCATGAGGCGCGCCTATGCGGACCGCGCGCGCTATCTCGGCGATCCCGCCTTCGTCAACGCACCGACCGAAACGCTGACCGCAAAGGACTACGCCGCCAAGCTGCGCGCCGGCATCTCCGCCGATCGCGCCACGCCGTCGAAGGAGCTCGTGTCTGCCGCCACCTCACCCCGCGAGGGCAGCAACACCACGCATTTCTCCGTCGTGGACGGCCGCGGCAACGCCGTCAGCAACACATACACGCTGAACTTCAGCTATGGCGTCGGTCTCGTCGCTGATGGCACCGGCGTGCTGCTCAACAACGAGCTCGACGATTTCACTGCGGCGGTCGGCGCCTCCAACGCCTATGGCCTCGTCGGCTTCGAGGCCAATTTGCCAGGTCCCGGCAAGCGGCCGCTCTCCTCGATGTCGCCGACCATCGTGCTGAAGGACGGCAAGCCTATGCTGGTGACGGGCTCGCCCGGCGGCAGCCGGATCATCTCCACCGTGCTCCAGGTGATCGTGAATGTGCTCGATTACAAAATGGACGTGGCCGCCGCCGTTGCCGCACCGCGGTTGCACCATCAATGGCTGCCGGACGAGGTGCGCATCGAGCGCGGTTTTCCGGAGGATGTCCTGCTCGCGCTGAAGGCGATGGACCATGTCATCGTTGAGCCGATGGGACAGACCTCCGCCAATTCGATCGCGGTGACACCGAGCGGCCCCCTCGGCGCACCTGATCCGCGCACGCGCGGCGCGGAAGCAGCGGGCCAGTAACTCGTCCGCCGCATGGCACCGAAGCTGGCGCCGGCTTGCGCCCGCTGCCACGCGTGCTACCACCGCGCAGCTTCAGAAACTGCCGGGGAAACGCAACATGACCACAGCCGATCCGAACCAGCGCATCGAACGCGCCGAGATCGAGGATACCAGCCTTCTCGCCTTCTATCGCGACATGAACGCGCCGGAGCGCCGGACGTTCTGGGCCTGCGCGGCGGGCTGGGCGCTCGACGGCATGGACTTCATGATCTATCCGCTGGTGATCGGCACTATCATCGCGCTGTGGAAGGTCGACGCGGCCTCGGCAGGTCTCGCCGGCACGGTGACGCTGCTGGCCTCTGCGATCGGCGGCTGGCTTGGCGGCTACCTCTCCGACCATATCGGACGGGTCAGGACGCTCCAGATCACCATCATCTGGTTCTCGTTCTTCTCGCTGGTCTGCGCCGTCGTGCAGAATTTCGACCAGCTCCTGATTGCACGCGCCGTGCTCGGCCTCGGCTTCGGCGGCGAGTGGGCGGCGGGCGCCGTGCTGATGGGCGAGGCGATCCGGCCGCAATATCGCGGGCGCGCCGTCGGCTCGGTGCAATCGGGCTGGGCGGTCGGCTGGGGTCTCGCCGTGCTGTCGCAGGCGATCCTGTTCTCGGTCTTGCCGGCCGAGTCGGCATGGCGCTGGATGTTCGTGATCGGCGCGCTGCCGGCGCTGCTGGTGTTCTACATCCGCCGCTCCGTCACCGAGCCCGAGATCGCGGCTGAAGCCCGGGCCAAGCAGGCCGCGAGCGGCGATCGCCCGGCGATCTGGGAAATTTTCTCCGGCCCGATCCTGAAGACCACGATCCTGGCCTCGCTGATGGCGACGGGTTGCCAGGGCGGCTACTACGCCGTCACCTTCTGGGTGCCGCAGTTCCTGACCAAGGAGCGGCACCTGTCGATCGTCGGTTCGACCGGCTATCTCTCGACGCTGATCATCGGCTCTTTCATCGGCTACCTCGTCGGCGCATGGCTCGCGGACCGCATCGGCAGGCGCAATCTGTTCCTGATCTTCTCGCTCGGGGCCATGGCCGTGGTGCTGCTCTACACGCAGCTGCCGCTGACCAACGAGATCCTGTGGGTGCTCGGCTTCCCGCTGGGCTTCTTTGCCTCGGGCTATTTCTCAGGGATCGGCGCGTTCCTGACCGAGCTCTATCCGACGCGGCTGCGCGGCTCCGGCCAGGGCTTCTGCTACAATTTCGGCCGCGGCGTCGGCGCGCTGTTTCCGTTCCTCGTCGGTGCGCTGTCGGCAACGACGTCGCTCGCGAACGCAATCGCGATGTTTGCGGTGGTGGCCTACGCGCTGTTCTTCATCGCCGCCTTCGCGCTGCCGGAGACGCGCGGTCGCGTGCTGCACGCGGACTGACTACTCGGCGTCATCCCGGGTGGCTCGAAGAGCCGAACTATGGTGCGCAATTGCGCACCTGAGGATCTCGAGATTGTGGCGCGAGATTCCGGGTTCGGTGCTGCGCACCGCCCCGGAATGACGGGAGAGTGGCTTACCGCCCCACCTGGTACGGCCCGCCTTTTTCCAGCGCCCTGGCGTAGGCCGGCCGCGCATGGATGCGCTCCAGGAACGCCATCGCCTTGGGATGGCCCTGCTCCAGCCCGCCGCGCGCTTGCGCGGCTTCGAGCGAGAAGCTCATCTGGATGTCGGCTGCGGTGAACTCGTTGCCGGCGAACCACTCGCTCTTGGCAAGCTCGCCTTCCCAGTAGTCCATGTGCTGCTTGAGCTGCGGATTGACCAGCGCGGTGAGCGCCTGGTTCGAGACCTTGCGCACCAGCGGACGAAGCAGCGCCGGCGCACGCTTCGGCATCAGCGTGAACAGCAGCTTGAGCAGCAGCGGCTGCATCGCCGAGCCTTCCGCGTAGTGCAGCCAGTAGGTGAAGCGCAGGCGCTCGGGCGTGTTCGGCGGCGGGATCAGCCGGCCGTTGCCGTAGGTGGCGACGAGATATTCGATGATCGCCCCGGATTCCGCGATGGTGTTGCCGTTGTCGGTAATGACGGGCGACTTGCCGAGCGGATGGATGGCGCGCAGCTCCTTCGGCGCGCGCATGTCCGGCTGGCGCTGATAGCGCACGATCTCGTAAGGCACGCCCAACTCCTCGAGCAGCCACAGCACGCGCTGCGAGCGGGAGTTGTTGAGGTGATGGACGGTCAGCATCGGTGAGTCCCCAGGCTAGGCGTGGTCAGTTGGCCGCGTTCGTGCCAGCCCGGGAACGCAATGTCGAGCCATCCGGACGGATATTTTCACCCGGGTATATTGACGTAAGCAATTTACCCGGGTATTAAAGAGCCAACGTCATCAATTATGGCAATGATTCCAATGCAAAGGACTTTCACAGCTTTTCAGGGCCAGCGCCGCCTGGCGTCCGGGCCCGCAGGAGAGGTCGCGCTGGTCGTCAAGCGGATCGCGCCACCGCCGAACGAGCCCATCATCATCTTCGAGGACTCGACGGGCCGATCGATCGACTTCGATCTGCGCGGCGGGGATCGCGAGGTGCTGGCGCGGGTGACGAAGCTCGTCCCGCCCCCGGTGGAGGAAACCCCACCGCCGGCCGAGCCGCGCGGGCGCGGCAGGCCGAAGCTCGGCGTGGTCGCGCGCGAGGTGACGCTGCTTCCGCGGCACTGGGAGTGGCTCAACGCGCGGCCAGGCGGCGCCTCGGTCGCGCTGCGCAAACTCGTCGACGAGGCAAGGCGTGCCAGCGGCGACAAGGACCGCGAGCGGCAGGCGCGCGATGCGGCCTATCACTTCATGTCGACCATGGCGGGCAACCTGCCGCAGTTCGAGGAAGCCTCACGGGCATTGTTCGCCGATGACCGGCGGCGCTTCACCGGGCTGATCGCGGACTGGCCGACTGACATCCGCGACCACATCGTCAAGCTCGCCTACAGCGACCGCGCGTAAACCGCGCGGCGCTTTCTCTCAACCCTATCGACGGCCGAAGCCGCGCCTCGCGCGGCAACGGCTTCGCACGCCCTGATGAAAGGCCAATCCATGTCCGCCGCCAAGCCGCTCTGGACAACATTCCTCCGCTTCCTCGCGCCCCTGATGCTGAGCAACGCACTGCAATCGTTGTTCGGCACCGTCAGCAACGTCTATCTCGGCCAGATGATCGGCGTCGACGCGCTCGCGGCGGTCTCGGCGTTCTTCCCGGTGATGTTCTTCCTGTTCGCCTTCGTCATGGGCCTGAGCACCGGCGCCACCGTGCTGATCGGCCAGGCGTTCGGCGCCGGTGAACACGGCAGGATCAAAATCGTTGTCGGCACGACGCTCGCGGTCGGCCTGCTGCTCTCGATCTCGATTGCGCTGGTCGGCGGCCTGTTGAGCCGGCCATTGATGATGGCGCTCGCGACGCCCTCAGACATTCTCGATCAGGCCTCCGCTTATGCGCGCATCATGCTGCTGACGATGCCGCTCGGCTTCGTCTTCCTGCTGATGACGGCGATGATCCGCGGTGTCGGCGATGGGCTCACGCCTCTGCTGGCGCTGGCGTTGTCGACCGCGATCGGCCTGATCCTGACGCCGATGCTGATCCGCGGCGCGTTGGGATTGCCGGCGGCCGGCATCGCCAGCCCGGCATGGGCGGCCGCGATCGCCAATGCGCTGACGCTGATTGCGCTGGCCGTCTATCTGCGGCGAAAGCAACATGCGCTTGCTCCCGATGCCGCGCTGCTGCGTCATCTGCGGCTCAACAGATCCGTACTCGGCAAGATTCTCGGCATCGGATTGCCGAGCGCGATCGGCATGGTGGTGATGGCGATCGCCGAGCTCGTGCTGCTCGGCCTCGTCAACGGCTTTGGCTCCGACGCCACCGCCGCCTATGGCGCCGTCAACCAGGTGATGGGCTATACGCAGTTCACGGCGATGTCGATCTCGATCGCGGTCTCGATCCTCGGCGCGCAGGCCGTCGGCGGCGGCGACAGAGCCCGGCTCGACGGCATCGTGCGCACCGGCCTCGCCTTCAACCTCGTCCTGACCGGCGGCCTCGTGGCGTTGATCTATCTCGCGCCACGCGCCGTGCTCGGCATCTTCATCACCGACGGCGCCGTGCTCGATCTGGCGAAGGAGTTGCTCACCATCGCCTTGTGGAGCTCGGTGCCGTTCGGCCTGGCAACGGTGTTTTCCGGAGCCATGCGCGCCGGCGGCGTGGCGCTGACGCCGATGCTGCTCTCGATCTTCGCGATTCTCGCGATCGAACTGCCGGCTGCGGTCATCCTGAGCCGCACGATTGGCCTGAAGGGCGTATGGGCCGCCTATCCGATCGTGTTCTGCGCCATGTTCATTTTGCAGATGGGCTATTACCTCCTGGTGTGGCGCAGGCGGGCGATCCGTCGTCTGATCTGACCGGATCATCAAGGTATTATGACCATCATTAAACGGTGGACCCGTGGCGCGCGCTGCGCCACAATGGATGAAAAGCCAGAGCAAAAGTCAGGTCAGGGAGAACGAATTTGACCCGCACCGCCCCGCAATTCCTGTTCGATTTCGGCAGCCCGAACGCCTATCTCAGCCATCTGGCGATCCCGGCGATCGAGCAGCGCATCGGCGTCAAATTCGAATATGTGCCGATCCTGCTCGGCGGCATCTTCAAGTCGACCAACAACAGGTCGCCGGCCGAGACGCTCGCCGGCGTCAAGAACAAGCGCGAATTCCAGGCGGTCGAGACCGAGCGCTTCATCAAGCGCTTCAAGGTCCAGCCTTACGTCTTCAACCCGCACTTCCCCGTCAACACGCTGAACCTGATGCGCACCGCGATCGCAGCGCAGCTCGAGGGCGTGTTCGAGACATATGTCGAGGCCGCCTTCCACCACATGTGGCGCGAGCCGAAGAAGATGGACGACCCTGAAATCGCGGCGAAGGCGCTGGCGTCCTCCGGCCTCGATGCGCAAAAGCTGTTCGCGCGCGCCCAGGAGCCCGAGGTGAAGGGCAAGCTGATCAAGAACACCGAAGAGGCGGTCGCGCGCGGCGCGTTCGGCTCGCCGACCTTCTTCGTCGGCAACGAGATGTTTTTTGGCAAGGAGCAGCTGCGCGAGGTCGAGGAGATGGTATCGGGAAAGTGATTCCCCGATCGTGCGCGGAACGAGCAATCTCCTCACCGTCGTCCTGGCCTAGTGGGCAATTGCGCAACTAGGCCAGGACGACGGCAAGAGAAAACAAGGACAATCCCATGCGTATCCTCGTGGTCGGCGCCGGCGCCATTGGCGGCTATTTTGGTGGCAGGCTGTTGCAGGCCGGCCGCGACGTCACCTTCCTGGTCCGGCCGCGCCGCGCCGCCGAGCTGGCGAGCGCCGGCCTCGTCATCAAGAGCCCGAACGGCGACGTGACGCTGAAGGCTCCGCCGACGGTCGAGGCCGACAAGCTCAAGGACAAGTTCGACGTCGTGCTCCTGAGCTGCAAGGCGTTCGATCTCGACGATGCCATCAAGTCGTTCGCAGCGGCGGTCGGGCCTGATACCGCGATCATTCCGATGCTGAACGGCATGAAGCATCTCGACACGCTCGATGCCAGGTTCGGCAAGGAGCGCGTGCTCGGCGGGCTCTGCGCCATCGCCGCGACCTTGAACGAGAAGCGCGAGGTGGTGCAGCTCCAGCCGATGCAGGCGATCAGCTACGGCGAGCGCGACGGCAAGCCGTCCGACCGGGTCAAGACGATCGACGAAGCCTTCAAGAGCGGCATCGTTGGTGCCACGGCCAGCCAGAACATCATGCAGGACATGTGGGAGAAGTGGGTGTTCCTCTCCTCGCTCGCGGCCTCCACCAGCCTGATGCGCACCTCCGTTGGCAACATTCTCGCCGCGCCCGGCGGCCGGGACTTTTTGCTGGGCATGCTGGACGAGACCAGCGCGATCGCCACCGCGTCAGGCTATCCGCCGGGTGGCCCGTTCTTCGAGCGGGTGAAGGGCAACCTCACCACCGAGGGCTCGCCGATGACGGCGTCGATGTTCCGCGACATCAAGGCCGGCCTGCCGGTCGAGGCCGATCACGTCATCGGCGATCTCATCGCACGCGGCGATGCCGCCAAGGTGCCGGTGCCGAAGCTGCGCATCGCGTATACGCATTTGAAGGCGTATGAGAAGCAGCGGGCGGGGTAGCGGCCAGCCACGCGCTCGGTGTCGTCCCGGACAAGCGTAAGCGCAGATCCGGGATCCATAACCACAAGATTACATCGTACGCGAAGTCGTCACTCCGAGTCCCCGTAACCACATCTTCCTGTGGGTATGGGTCCCGGACCTGCGCGCGCTTGAGGCGGGCTTGTCCGGGACGACAGCGGAGTTTACCGCTACACTTCCCGCACTACTGCAAATGCGCCAGATAATGCGCGACCGCCGTAATCTCTTCTTCGCTCATCGCATAGGCGACATCGGCCATCGCGGCGACGCCGCCGCCGACGCGCTGGCCGGCCTTGTAGTCGTGCAGCGCCTTCGCGAGATACTCCTCGCGCTGGCCGGCGAGGCGCGCGACGGCTTTGGTGCCCGCGTAGGTGTCCGTGTGGCATGAGGCACAGCGGCGGCCGGCGGCGACTTGTGCGCCTTTCTTCGACAGATCGGGGTCCTTGTCCTCCGGACCCTTCGGCGGCGCGAGCTGCGAAAAGTAAGCCCCTAGACTGCGGATGTCCTCGTTACCGATCTCCTCGACGATCGGCTGCATCTGGTCGTTCTTGCGCGAACCGGCGCGGAAGAACACGAGCTGCCATTGCAGGAATTGATCGGGCTGGCCGGCGAGCGAAGGAACGTTCTCGGTTTGCGAGATGCCGTTGTCGCCGTGACAGCCGGCGCAGGCGGCGGCCTTCTCCTTGATCGCCGCATTGTCGGCGGCGCTTGCGGAGAGAGCGCCGAGCGCGACGAGCGCAACCGTGCTGATTGCGTGCGAGATGAACTGCCGGCGCATGGTAGGGATTCCGATCTATCGAAGTCGTCATTCCGGGGCGCGCCGCTTGGCGCGAGCCCGGAATCCATAACCACGAATCGGGGTTATGGATTCCGGACTTCCGCGCAAGCGGCGCGCAAGTCCGGAACGACAGCATTGGACTGTGAAAAATGAACGAGGCTGCGGCCGTCACCCGGTCGCAGCCTCGTAAACGTGTCGCGCTACTTCTTGCTGTAGCTGATGCGATAGATCGCGCCGGCCCAGTCGTCGGCGACGAGGATCGAACCGTCCTTGGCGAGGATGATGTCGTTGGGACGGCCGAGATAGCCCTGGTCGCCCTCGATCCATCCGGAGGCGAACACCTCCTGCTTGGCGTTCTTGCCGTCGGGCCCGACGATCACGCGCATGATGCGGCCGCCCTGGTACTTGTGACGATTCCAGGAGCCGTGCTCGGCGATCAGGATGTTGTTCTTGTACTCGGCGGGGAATTGATCGCCGGTGTAGAACTTCATGCCGAGCGGAGCGACGTGCGCGCCGAGATTCAGCACGGGCGGCGTGAACTCGGAGCATTTGTGACCCATCGCGAACTTCGGATCGGGCAGGTCACCCTGGTGGCAATAGGGATAGCCGAAATGCTCGCCCATCTTCGAGATCATGTTCAGCTTGTCGCTGGGCAGATCGTCGCTGACCCAGTCGCGCGCGTTCTCGGTGAACCAGAACTTGCCGGTACGCGGATCGACGTCGCCGCCGACCGAGTTGCGAACGCCGAGCGCATAGATTTCGGCGTTGCCGGTCTTGGGATCGACGCGCCGGATCTGCGAGACGCTGGTCGGGGGGACGCCGACGTTGAAGGGCGGTCCGAACGGCAGGTAGAACCAGCCTTCCTTGTCGACCGCGATGTACTTCCAGCCATGCGCGGCATAGGAGGGCATGTCATCATAGACGACCTTGCCGTCGCCGAGCTTGTCCAGATTGGCTTCCGCGTTGTCGTAACGGATCAGCTTGTCGACCGCGATGACGTAGAGCGCGCCGTCCTTGAAGGCGAGACCGGTGGGCATGTTCAGCCCCTTCAGGATGGTCTTGACCTCCTTCTTGCCGTTGTTGTCCTTGATGGCATAGACGTTGCCGAGGCCGAACGAGCCGACGAACAGCGTGCCCTTGTCACCCCAGGCCATCTGCCGCGCGGCGAGCACGCCGGGCGCATAGACCTCGATCTTGAAGCCCGCCGGCAGCTTGATCTTCTTCATCATCGCCGCGAGCTCGGCCTCCGATGCGCCGGTCGGCGGACCCGACGGCGGCGCCAGGCCCTTCTGCGCCTCGGTCTCGTCGCCCAGGAACCAGTCGTCCGGCGGATGGGTCCAGAATTCCTTGGTGCCGGATTCGTACTTCTTCAGCTGCCGGTTCTTGTCCTGTTGCTGCGCATTGACAACGCTGGTCCCGGCAAGAAGGGCAACCGCTGCAAGCGCCAACACGGATCGATGGAACATCGATGTCATCGCGTCACTCCCCTAAGGCAGCCGTCAGGGCTGCACGTTATTTTGTTATGGCTAGTCGAGAGGCGAAGTTTTGAGTCCGCCCGGGAGGCAGACGCAAAAAGGTTAGCACATCTGCGAGCGGTGAGAAGCGCGTGGCGCGCACTGCGGTTGCGCTCAATAAGAATTGAGACGGATTTCTTCGGACGTTGGCACAGCAGACGCAATGATCTCGCTGCAACGCGGAATCAACATCGCGCGCGGCTGATTTTCAGGCAGCCGAAGGGGCGGTCACACAAAAAACGCGAAAACAACCCCATGCACAGTAGAACGGCAAAGACCATGTTGCGCCCGGTGACGGCACGCAGACATTTGATGCATCGAGCAAAACAGCAACAGCGGCGCTTACGAGGCGACGGGGTAAGGTCCGTCGTCGAACACCGTGTCATGATAGCCTTTCGACCCGACCTCGCGCGCCAGCGTGCTGCGAAAATCCCGTCCCGCACCGAGGCTTTGCAGCGCATGCGCGAAGTCGAATTCGGGCCGCCAGCTCAATTCGCGCCGCGCGCGATCGTTGACGTAGACGCGGTCGATCTGCGGAAACAGGCGCCAGCTATGCGCCGCATAGAGCTGCGCACAATCCGGATAGAGCTCGCGCACGACACCCGCCGCGTCGCGCGCCAGCGCCGCGAGATGGTGCGGCTCGAACGGACTCGTGGCCGACACGATGTAGCGGGCGAAGCCGATGTCGGGCGCGCGTTCGACGGCGAGCAGATGGGCGCTCACAGCGTCCGCTATATCCAGCCGGCGATAGAGCAGCTCGTTGGCCTGCGCGTTCTCCAACGTGTAGGCCGTGCGCATCGCCGGATCGTCGTCGTCTTCCGGAAAGAAGCGCGAGGTTCGCAAGATGAGGACGGGCAGGCCGCGCTCGCGGAAGAACAGCTCGCACAGACTCTCCGCCATCAGCTTGGTCGTGCCGTAGATGTTCTTCGGCACCGGCGGCAGATCCTCGGTGACCCACACCGCGGCCTGACCGGCCTCAGGGCGAAGCTGCGAGCCGAACGCGCTGGTCGTGCTGGTGAAGACAAAGCTGCGCACGCCGGCGCTTACCGCCGCCTCGAGCAGATTGAGCGTGCCGGTGACGTTGGTGTCGACGAAATCCTGCCTGCCGTGGGTCGCCACATGCGGCTTGTGCAGCGTCGCGGTGTGGATCACGGCGGTGACGCCGTCCATCTGGCGCCGCACGAAATCCGGATCGACGATGGAGCCGACGGCATCGGTGAAGGACGACGGCTTCAGATCGACCCCGCGCACAGGTGACCCGCGCCCGCGGAGCGTGCGGAGAAGGGCCTCCCCGAGATGGCCCGCGCTGCCGGTGACCAGAATTGTCATTGCAGACCCAATACAGCCGCCAGCGGCGTGGAAAACCACGGCCCGACCCGGTTTGGCTGGATGCTCTGGGAAAAATTGGAGCGGGCGAAGGGGCTCGAACCCTCGACCCCGACCTTGGCAAGGTCGTGCTCTACCACTGAGCTACACCCGCATCCTGTGTCGGTCGCATGACGCGCCGGCAACGGCTGTCGTATGCCAAAAGCGGGAGGGGAATGCAACAGCTACCGGCGGCATAGATTCGCAATCCGGGGCCCTATATGGGCCCCGAATGCGACCAAATCGCCCGAAAACGCTCCGGAACCGCCGAATCGGCCCTGACGGATTGAAATTCGGCCGTCCCGGCCCAATTTAGGAGCCGACAACGAAGCATATGCATTGGCGACGTGCTAAAGACCCGCCATTCCAGACATGACGAGGGGATCCCGTGACGATCATCGACCAGGGTAACGGAGCGGCGGGCCCGGCTGCGGCCGATCTGATCAAGGACACCACCACCCAGACCTTCGTGAAGGACGTCATCGAGGAATCGAAGCGCCAGCCGGTGCTGATCGATTTCTGGGCGGAGTGGTGCGGGCCCTGCAAGCAGCTCACTCCCGTGCTGGAAAAGGCGGTCAAGGCGGCCAAGGGCAAGGTCAAGCTGGTCAAGATGAACATCGACCAGCACCCGGCGATCCCGGGCCAGATGGGCATCCAGTCGATCCCGGCCGTGATCGCCTTCGTCAACGGCCAGCCGGCCGACGGCTTCATGGGCGCGGTGCCGGAGAGCCAGCTCAACGCCTTCATCGAAAAGCTGACCAAGGGCGTGACGGCGCCGGGCGAGCCCAATATCGCCGAGATCCTGCAAGAGGCCGAGGCGGTGCTCGCCGAGGGCGACGCCGCCGCCGCGGCGCAGATCTATGCCGAGGTGCTGCAGCACGATTCGACCAACATCGCGGCGCTCGCGGGCCTCGCCAAGTGCTACGCCGTCTCCGGCGCGATGGAGCAGGCCAAGCAGACGCTGGCCATGGTGCCGGAGTCCAAGCGCAACGACCCCGCCGTGAAGGCCGTGCAGACCGCGATCGATCTCGCCGAGCAGGCGGAGCAACTGGGGCCGGTGGCGGAGCTGGAACAGAAAGTCGCCGCAAACCCGCTCGATCATCAGGCACGCTTCGACCTTGCGACCGCGCTCAACGCGCAAGGCAACCGGTCGGCGGCGACCGAGCAGCTGCTCGCGATCATCAAGCGAGACCGCAAATGGAACGACGACGGCGCCCGCAAGCAGCTCGTGCAGTTCTTCGAGGCCTGGGGCGGCACGGATGATGCGACGATCGAGGGACGCAAGCGCTTGTCGACGATCCTGTTTTCGTGAGGGCCGCTATTTTTTGAGCATGATCTTGTCGGAAAACCGCTTCGCACTTTCCAGGATCATGCTCTAGCGCTAACACCGGCAGCGGGGACCAGATGCCGATCAACATCGAATATCGCGGGCCCGCCGACCTTCCGGAGATCATTCCGGTATTTCCATTGCCGGGCGCGCTCTTGCTGCCGCGCGGCCAGATGCCGCTCAACATCTTCGAGCCGCGCTACCTCGCGATGGTCGACGACTCTTTCCGAGACGGCCATCGCCTGATCGGCATGATCCAGCCCGATGTGGCGCATTCGCCGAAGAACTCCGACAAGCCGACGCTGTTTCGCGTCGGCTGTGTCGGCCGCATCACCCAGCTCGCCGAATCCGGCGACGGCCGCTACATCCTGGAGCTCACCGGCGTCTCGCGCTTCAAGATCGTCGAGGAGCTCGAGGTGCTCACCGCCTACCGGCAGTGCAAGGTGGATTTCTTCACCTATGTCGACGACTTCACCGCGCGGATGGGCGAGGACGAGGTCGATCGCGAGGCGCTGCTGTCGGTGCTGGCGGACTTCTTGAAGGCCAACAATCTCAAGGTCGACTGGGAGGGCGTCGAGAGCGCGCCCAACGAGGCGCTGGTCAACGCGCTGGCGATGATGTCGCCCTATGGCCCGGCGGAAAAGCAGGCCATGCTGGAAGCTCCTGACCTGAAGACCCGCGCCGAGATCCTGATCGCGGTGACCGAGATGGATCTCGCCAAGAAGCGCACCAGCGGCGATCCGCCGTTGCAGTAAAGGCCTGACTGCTCAGGCAGCGCGGACGGCTGCTCCGGCACCTCGCCGCAGCATTCTGGCGACGTCGGATGCAGGCATTGGCCGGCTGAAATAGTAGCCTTGCGTTTCGAGGCACCCCTCTTCGTGGAGGATATCCAGCTGCTCCTTGGTTTCGACGCCTTCGGCGGTCGTCGTCTTGCCGAGGCTGACCGCGAAACGAACCACCGCCCGCGCGAGATGATGCGCCTCTGCCCTCGCGCTGGACAGTTCGTTGACGAAACTGCGGTCGATCTTGATCTTGTCGAACGGGAACTTTTGCAGAAAGCTCAGCGATGAATAACCGGTGCCGAAATCGTCGAGGGCGATTCGCACACCGAGGTCGCGCAATTGGCCGAGCACTGCGAAAACAGCTTCGCTGTCATGCATGATCACCGTCTCGGTGACCTCGAGCTCGAGCCTGTGCGGCGCAACTCCCGAACTCGCCAGCGCGCCGATGACGACCTGAACAAGCTCCTTGCTCCTGAATTGAGCGGGAGACAGGTTGACCGCGATCCTGACATCCGCCGGCCATTTGGCGGCTTCCGCACAGGCGGTTCTCAAGACCCATTCTCCCAGCGGCACGATCAAGCCGGTCTCCTCCGCAAGCGGAATGAATTCGCCCGGCATGACCAGACCTTGCTGCGGGTGATGCCAGCGTAGCAGGGCCTCGAAGCCGTTGACCTTGCCGGTCGCGGGGCTGACGAACGGCTGGTAGTGGAGCTCGAATTGACGGCCGGCAATCGCAACCCGCATGTCGCGCTCCAGGTTGCGTCGCGCATGCATGAGCTCGTCGAGTTCCGGCTCGAAGAAACGGAATGCGCCACGTCCACCACTCTTGGCCGAGTAGAGAGCGAGATCCGCGCTCTTCATGATCACGTCGGAATCGTTGCCATCGCGCGGCGCGATGGCGATGCCGATGCTGGTGCCCACCGTGACCCGGTGATCGCCGAGATCGAACGGCTCACAAAGCGCCTTTCTGATGTTCTCGGCAAGGGCGGCGGCCTCCACGGCCGGGTTGGTCACGTAATCGATCACGGCGAACTCGTCGCCGCCCAGTCGAGCTATCAACGCGGTTTCCGTGGTGCATTCGCGCAACCGCGCAGCGACGGCGCGCAACAGGGAATCACCCGTCGGATGTCCTAGCGTGTCGTTGACTTCCTTGAAGCGGTCGAGGTCGAGCATGAGCACGGCCAGATCGAGGCCGCCATTGCGCGTAACTGCAATGGCATGCTCCATCCGCTCTCTGAGCAGCACGCGATTTGGCAAATCGGTCAACGCATCGTGTTGTGCCATATGAGCGATCTTGGCCTCGGACCGGCGTTGCTCGGTGACGTCAAGATGCGTGGCCACCCACCCGCCGCTGGCCATTGGCTGCCGCGTCACGCAGATCAACCGACCATCCGTGAACTCGTCGATTCTGCTCGAGACCGCATCGAACGGCAACGCGGCCAGCTTCGAGAGGAATTGCTCGGCAGCGCCTTCGCTGGTGTCGCTCTTGAGGATGCCGGTCGCGACGCGATGCCTGATGATGTCGGCGTGCGGTGTCCCGGTCTTCAGCAGTTCCGGCGGCAGCCGATAGAGTCGGGCATAACGCTCGTTGCAGACGACAAGCCGCTTCTCGGCATCGAACATGCACAGGGCCTCGACCATGTTGTTGATGGCCGTATCGAGCCTGAGTTTCTGGTCCTGGATTGCCTGTTGCGAATCTTCCACCTGTTGCCTGGCGAGCGAGAGCTCACTGATGATTTGCTCGAATCGGCTGGTTCTGGTCGCAAGGCGGCGATCCGCCAGCACGCCGACGAAGCTCATCCCGAGCACCGACAGGGCCACGCCCGCAATTGCCACGGCGAGGAAGGTCGGAGAAAGCGACAATGTATCGCTTGCCAGCGTAGGGTCTGGAACGATCTGCACGGCCCCCATGGCCGTGAAATGATGCGACACGATGGCGAGCGTCAGCAGCAGCGCCGCAGCAAAGGTCCCCCGCTTGTCCTTGCGGCCCAGGGCAACGGCGAGCGCAGCGTAGCCCAGGACCATGCCGAGGACGATCGAGATCAATACCAGCCCCGGCGACCAGGTCACACGACCCGGCACCTCGAGGGCCCACATGCCGATATAGTGCATGCTTGCAATGCCGGCGCCGATAATGCCGCCACCGGCAGCTGCGCGCCACCGGCCGGAATTGTTGACTGCAACGCCAAAACCGCCTGAGGTCAGGATCATCGCCGCGGCGAGCGACAGCGCCGTCAGGACGAGGCCGTAATTGGTCGAGACGCCGGGCTCGTAGGCGAGCATTGCGACAAAATGCGTTGCCCAGATTCCGTAGCCGATGGCGGCGCCGGCAATCGCAATCCAGATCACCCGCGCCCAGGCTCGCGAGGCGACCGCACGATGAAAGATGCTGACCGCAACGATACTTGCGACGAAGCAGACCAGGCCGGCAAGCAGGACGAGACGCCAATCGTGCTCGACCGTAAGGCAGGAATAAACACGGAACATCCAATACCGCTCCCCTCGTCCATATCGCGATGGTGGATCGGCTAAACGCTGA
Source organism: Bradyrhizobium sp. CCBAU 11361 (assembly GCF_028128935.1). Classification (NCBI taxonomy): domain Bacteria; kingdom Pseudomonadati; phylum Pseudomonadota; class Alphaproteobacteria; order Hyphomicrobiales; family Nitrobacteraceae; genus Bradyrhizobium; species Bradyrhizobium sp. CCBAU 11361. The sequence goes on along the minus strand of NZ_LBJZ01000189.1, from coordinate 97,239 downwards.
TCGCGTTAATTTTGTGCAACGCCTGATTGCGTGCTTACCAGCGGGTTAACGCTGCCTGTGGAATTTACGGAAATTTGCGTTTGAGGTGTCGCGCCATCGACGGCAGGCGGACGTGCGCAGTGATCGGCAACGAACGTCTAGAGGTGAGTGCGGATACGCTTGCGTCCGGTGATCATCGCGCGGATCAAGTTCTCGCGCTGGAGAATCCCCATCAGCACCACGCCCACGACGTGCAGCACGACCAGGACGATGACCGCGTCCGATGAATAATGGTGGGTGTCTTCGACCCACCAGACGCCGAAGAAGGTGACGGTTACCGACATCGCTCCCGTGATCGTCGAGACGGCGAGCGAGGCCAGCAGCGCTACCAGCATCAACGTGCCGGCGGGATTGAGACCGATATAGCGGCCGGTCATGCCGCGGCGCAGGTTCCAGAGATAGCCTGGCGCCGCGCGAAGCCTGACGCCGACCATGCGGAAGCGCGAATAGCGGCTTCCCCAAAAGCCCCAGACCAGGCGGAAGGCCAGCAGCCCAAGCACCGTATAGCCGACGATGCGGTGCAGGCGGTCATAGACGGTGGGGGTGAACCACGCGGCCAGAACACAGACCGCCAGGGCCCAGTGCCAGAGGCGCAACGGGAGGTCCCAGACCGCGATCGTCCGCGGAGCAGTTTTATCCGCGGGGGTCCTGTCGGACGCCCCGCGCGCTTCTGGCACCGCTTCTTCGATCAAGCGAACACCACCCTCAAGCCTTACTTTGCGCAGATCACTTCGCGCAGGTTACTTCGCGAAAATTATTTCGCGACCGTGTGCTTCAGGCTGAGGTCTTCAGGGCTGTAGAACAGCTCGTAGAGCTTGCCTTCCTTGACGCCATAGACCTCATAGCACGAGCCTTCGATCTTCGAGCGCCGCACTTCGTAACCGAGCGCCTTGGCCTTGGCTTCGGCTTCGCTCGCCGGCTTCCACGACGCCTTGTCGAGCTTGGTGCAGTCCTTGAAACCGTCGGCCATGGCCGTCGATCCCGCGCCAATCCCGATCGTCAGTGCCATGGCAACAACACGAATGACCTTCACGAACCTCTCCTCCTTTGTCGTGGGCGCTGCGCGGGAAGCCGCGGAGCGAGACCGAAGGAAGCGAAGGAGGAGGTGAAGTCAATCCGGTTCGGGCATGGATTGCTTTAGATAAGTTCTAACGTCGGCCAAAAGCTGAGTGCTCTCCGTAAGCAGTGTGCTTTTGGCGGGCCTCTGCGGCCTTACGTCTCACGGGCCGCAGGCGCGCCGGTCAGGCCGGTCATCGCTGGGTCGTGCTTCGCGCAACGGGATAGTTGCGTTGCAGCCAATCCGTCCAGGAGAGCCGACCGCGAACGCCGTGGCTGACGACGAAGCCCATGCCGCGCGCCTTCGCGTCCGAAAGGTTCATCGGCAGGATTTTTCGATGCAGTCGCCTCGCGTCCTGATACCGGCGAGCCAGCGAGACGAGCTCGAGGTCTTCGGGACCGCCAATCTCTGCGCGCTCGCCACGCATCCCGTCGAAGGCGCAGGCCACGACGTGGTCGGCGACATCCGAGGTATCGACGGGATTGAACAGCGTCGTCGGCACCGGCCACACCGGAAGCCAGGCGAGGCCCGAGAGCAGCCTGTCGAGCAGATAGTAGAACGGCATCGCGCGGACCACCGACCAGGACAGAGCCGACGCACGCACCAGCCGTTCGCCGGCAAGCTTGACGCGCGCGTAGGGCAGGGTTGCCTCATCGAGGCCGACGATCGAGACGTGGAGGAAGTGCCGCACCCCGGCTTCCCCGCAGGACGACAGTAACCGCCCGGTGCCCTCGACGTCCACGGCGGAGGGCGACGTGAAGAGGTCTGTCGGGCGGATGCCGCCGCGCCGCGCGATCGGCGAATGGGTCGCCGCATTGATGACCGTATCGACATCATGCAGCGCTTCCCGCAACCCTGCGCCTGTAGCAAGATCGCCGGTCGCCCATTCGACGTCCGATCGCGTGCCCGGCGATCGCGCAAACACCCGGACGTGACGTCCATCGCGAACGAGACGATCGACGATATCCCGGCCAAGATGGCCTGTGCCTCCGGTGACGAGTGTCAGAGCCATGCTTGAAGCTCCATCTGTAACGGCTCGCCGTTCGCCGTGGCGAGAAGCCGATCATTCGCGAGGCTCAATAGCCGGCAACCGCCATGGCAACGACCGCGCTGAGCGCCATCCAGCCGAAATGCCGGCCGCGCGTGGCCCAGGCGTTGGCGCAGGCGGAGAAGCCGAACACGCAGGCCATGGTGATGACGATCCAGTGGCGCGCTGGCGCCGAATCCATCCAGGGCGCCGCGATCAGGAGCACGCCACCGCCGATCCAGGCGACGGTCGATGCCTGCCAGACCAGGCGGATCAGGGTGCGCAGCCGTTCCGGCTCGATGCTCGCGCGAGGAAAGACCTTGGTCTCGCCGAGGATGCCATGGATGAAGGCCACGACGATGGTCAGGACGCCGGCGCACTGAAGCAAGAGATCACGCATCGATATCTCCATACATAACTGTACGGAGACATAGGGACTGGCCTGCCGCCTGTCAATACAGTACTGTATGGTCCGATTCCGGAACCCGCCATGACCGAACAGCTCTCCGCCGACGACTGGACCCGCCAGGGCCTGAAGGCCCTCGCGAAAAGCGGTTTCACCGCGCTGAAGGCCGATCCGCTCGCGAAGGCCATCGGCGTCTCGCGCGGCAGCTTCTATTGGCATTTCGCCGATCTCGGCGCGTTCCATGCCGCCGTGCTGAAGCGCTGGCGCGAGATCGCGGCCGAGCAGATCATCGCCGATGTCGAAGCCGCCAGCGACGAGCCGCTGAAGGCGCTGCTGCGCAGGTCCTTCGGCGCGCGGCTCGATCTCGAACGGGCGGTCCGCAACTGGGCGGCATTCGATGCCGCCGCGCAAGCCGCGGTGCGCGCGATCGACCGCCGCAGGATCGACTATATCGAGCAGCTCCTCGACAAGCGCGGGCTTGACCCGGCGACGGCGCAGGCTCGCGCGCAGATCCTCTATTGGACGTTTCTCGGCTTCGCCCTGTCGGGCCCGCCGGTGCCGGCGGCACGGCTCCAGGGCCTGCTCGACGAGCTGCTGCGGATGATCTCCGCCGATTGACGCTAACCGGTACCCACTTCGCTCGAAAACGCTCTGGCCGGCGTGATGGGCGGACGCGAATTTCTGTGCTAGAGGCAGCCAATCGCCGGAGACCCCAATGAACGCGCCCACCGAACGCCCCGAAACCAGCGTCGATCCCAAATTGCTGGAGATTCTGGTCTGCCCGCTGACCAAGGGCCCGCTCGAGTTCGATTCCGCAAAGCAGGAGCTGATCTCGCGCAGCGCCAAGCTCGCTTATCCGATCCGCGACGGCATCCCGATCATGCTGCCGGAAGAGGCGCGCAAGATCGATTGAGGAACTTGTAGCCCGTTGGTCGTTTGGCTCGACGGCCGGTCCACCAACTCGGTGTCGTCCCGGCGGAGGCCGGGACCCATAACCACAGGAAGTGGTTGCGGCGGCAAAACCGGTAACTCCGAGTCTTCGCAAAACGATTGCTGCGGCGTATGGATCCCGGATCTGCGCGCGCTTGGGGCACGCTTGTCCGGGATGACGGGCGGAGTTTAGAGCGGCGACATTTTCCTAAAGCGCCTCGCCCTTCAACAACCTTGGCACCTCGCCCGTCAGCCCCGCGGCCTGGCGGATGAAGAGATTCTTCAGCGGCGGAGCGCGGTCGACGAGGCCGAGGCCGATGTCGCGCACGGTGCGCAGCAGCGTCGACTGGTTGGAGAACAGGAAATTCAGCGAGTTGGTGGCAAGGCCCATCGCCATGGTGTCGAAACGGCGCCAGCGCTGGTAGCGCTCGAGCACGTCGGCCGCGCCGAGATCCATGCCGAGCCGCGCCGCATCGACCACGACCTCGGCCAGCGCCGCGACATCCTTCAGCCCCATGTTGAGGCCCTGGCCCGCGATCGGGTGGATGACATGGGCGGCATCGCCGACCAGCGCGAGGCGCTCGGCGATGAAGGAGCGCGCCACGAAATAGGACAGCGGAAATGCGCGCGGCTTGTCGAGCGCCTTCACCTCGCCGAGATGCAGGCCGAAGCGCTGCTCGAGCTCGCCGTGAAACTCCTCTTCGCTCAGGGCGATGATACGCGCGGCTTCAGTGCGGCCCTCGGTCCAGACCAGCGAGGAGCGCTTTCCGGATAGCGGCAGGATCGCGAAGGGACCTGCGGGCAAGAAGTGCTCTTCGGCGCGGCCTTCGTGATCGCGCTCATGGCCGACGGTGACGACGATGCCGGACTGGTCATACTCCCAGCCATGGGTGGCGATGCCGGCGCGCTCGCGCAGCTTCGACCTCGCACCATCGGCGGCGACCAGCAGGCTGGCCGCGATCACGCTGCCGTCGCCAAGGGTCACGTCGATGCCGTCGGAACGCGCGTCGTAGGAGGCAACCGTGGTGGCGCGCAGATCGATGCCCTCGGCCTCGGCACGCACCACCAGCGCGTCGATCAGGCGGCGGTTCTCGACCATGTGCGCAAAGGGCTCGCCCGGCGCGACGTCGCCGGCGAAGTTCAGGAACACCGGACGCGTGGCGTCTTCGAGCTTGGAATCGGTGACGACCATGTCGAGGATCGGCTGCGCCTCGCCCCTGACGTCGTCCCAGGCGCCGATCGCCTCGAACAGGCGGCGGCAGGCGGCCACGATCGCGGTCGCACGCGGATCGCGGCTCGGACGCGTGCTGAGGGCCGGGTCGGCGACGATGACGGGAATCTCCGGCCCGAGCCCCTGACGCACCGCGAGCGCCAGCGCCAGGCCCGCAAACGCGCCGCCGCCAATGACAATGCTACCCTGTACTGACATACCCGAATTCCCGGCTAACTCTTGGTCTTGCTAGCAGACTTGAGCTGGGCGAAACAGTGCGGTGAAACAAGGGCGGAACGGCCCAATTCCGTCATTCCGGGGCGCGCGGAAGCGCGAGCCCGGAATCCAGAGGTTATCGCTCGTGATTCCGGGTTCATCGCTGGCGCGATGCTCCGGAATGACGAGGCATTTGAAAGCACCACCATGTCCAAGAGCCTGATCGACCTCATTTCGATCCTCGACCTCGAACAGCTCGAGGTGAACCTGTTCCGCGGCAACAGTCCGAAGACGAGCTGGCAGCGGGTGTTCGGCGGTCAGGTGATCGGGCAGGCGATGGTTGCGGCCTGCCGTACCGTCGAAGGGCGCCTGCCGCATTCGCTGCACTGCTATTTCATCCTGCCGGGCGATCCGCAGATCCCGATCATCTACCAGGTCGAGCGCCTGCGCGACGGCAAGAGCTACTCGACCCGCCGCGTCACCGCGATCCAGCACGGCAACGCGATCTTCTCGATCATGGTGTCGTTCCATGCCGAGGAGGAGAGCGCGTTCGATCACCAGGACAAGATGCCGGATGTGCCGCCGCCGGAAAAGCTGACGGCGGAGGAGGTGGCGAAGCAGCCGCTGTTCAAGGAGATGCCGGAGTTCATTCGCCGCTACTACGAATCCGACCGTCCGATCGAGCTGCGCCCGGTCGAGCTCGGCCGCTATTTCGGCCAGAAGATCGAGGACGGCCGCATCCATGTCTGGATCAAGACCGCGGCGAAGCTGCCCGACGATCCGGCGCTGCACATGTGTGCGCTGGCCTACGCATCGGACTTTTCGCTGCTCGATGCGATCATGGCGCGCTACGGCCGCACGCTGTTCGACAAGCGCATGATGCCGGCGAGCCTTGACCACGCGATGTGGTTTCACCGCCCGTTCCGGGCCGACGAATGGCTGCTCTACGCCCAGGATTCGCCGAACGCGCGCGGCGGCCGCGGGTTGACCCGCGGCTCGATCTTCAAGCCCGACGGCACGCTCGTCGCCTCCGTCGCGCAGGAAGGCTCCGTGCGCGAGCGGAGATAGCGCTCAATAGGCGCGAGCTGCCGCGCCGCGGTCGACCAGCGCGAATTGCGACACGAACCAGCGGCCGTACCAGCGCAGCATCCACGGAATCGGGATGAGGAGGCTGCACGCCAGCGAGAACACCACCGATCGCCACAGGATCTGCCAGCCGCTGCCGTTGAATACGACCTCGCGCCGCGTGCCCTCGATGTTCCGGCAATTCCAGCGCATCCAGAACGCGATCACCCAGGCCCAGCCGATGATGGTGATGGTCGAGATCATCATCAGCAGGTACCAGCCGACATAGCCGATCGCGCTGCCCTGGAAGGAGAGCGGCAGGCGCTCGCCGTTCGAGGTGAGGTTGGCAACGATCCAGCGCAGGATCACCCAGGCGAGAAACGCATTGGCGATCACTGCAAGGAGCGGCGCGAACGATATGCCGGTCGCGCCGGCGTAAGTCAGGAGCGCGTTGGCCATCAAGGCCCACCAGATGTCCATCGGCTGGCCGGCAAAGCCGAAATTCGGACGGCCCGGAACCTGGATGTGCGACGTGATGTATTTGTAGAACCAGACGGTGACCCAGGGTGCGGGGATCACCAACAGGATGCCGATCACGAACACGATGCTGCGGCCGAGAAGGCCGAACGCGCTGAAATCAGCCGTCAGCGATCCCCCGGCAGCACCGCCATAGCCACCGCCGCCCATCATCGGCGGGCCGCCAGCCGGCATCATCGGCGGTGCGCCGCCGCCGGCCAGGCCGGGGATCTCGGCGGCCTTCTGCCAGCCGGCCATGCCCTCGGTCCACACCAGCGTGTCCGGGCGCACGACGCCCTGGGCGATCAGATCGCGGAATTGCCCGTCCGGAAAGGGTCCCTGCTGCTTGCCCTCGGATGCGTAGAACCAGCTCGCCATGAAGCGTCCCCCTTAAACATACTTATGTACCGGCTGGGACGCTTCGGTTCACCGCATCCATGCCAAAAATGCATTGTGAAGGATGAACGGCTGCCCTGTACAGAGGCGGCCGTTCACAACGCCAAACGTTTTTCCGCTTCAATCTGCAACTTTTTTATGCCATTTGCCCGGAAAGATGCCAGATTGACGCTGCGCCGGGGACATACGGCGCGGCGCATCCCGGGGAATAGGCCTGACCATGAAACTCGTCGTCGCGATCATCAAACCCTTCAAGCTCGATGAGGTCCGCCAGGCCCTGACGGCGATCGGCGTCCACGGCATGACCGTGACCGAGGTCAAGGGTTATGGCCGCCAGAAGGGCCACACCGAGATCTATCGCGGCGCGGAATATGTCGTGAACTTCCTGCCGAAGCTGCGCATCGAGATCGCGGTCGCCTCCGATGTCGCCGACAAGGCGGTCGCCGTGATCACCGCGACCGCGCGCACCGGGCAGATCGGCGACGGCAAGATCTTCGTCACGCCGATCGACCACGCGCTACGCATCCGCACCGGCGAAACCGACAGCGACGCGCTCTAAAAAGACTTCTTCTTCGATCGCACCGGGCAACGGCGCCACAGCGTGCGACGTCATCACTGTGCTGGGGGAAACGACATGGCGGGATTGTTGCGCCGCGCGGCTGCTATGGCCGCGCCGATCGGGTTTGCGTCGGTCATCGCGTCGCCGGCGCACGCTGCAGGCTCCGAGATCAACACCGCCGATACCGCCTGGATGATCGTCGCCACCGCGCTGGTGCTGATGATGACGATCCCCGGCCTTGCGCTGTTCTATTCCGGCATGGTGCGCAAGAAGAACGTGCTGGCGACGATGGCGCAGAGCCTTTCCGCGGTGACGCTGATCTCCATTCTCTGGGTCGCGTTCGGCTATTCGCTCTGCTTCGTCGGCGAAGGCCCATGGATCGGCACGCTCGATCGCTGGTTCCTGGCGGGCATGACGCTCGACAGCGTCAACCCGGCGGCGAAGACGATCCCGGAATCGCTGTTCATGCTGTACCAGATGACGTTTGCGATCATCACGGTGGCACTGGTCGCGGGCTCGGTCGCCGACCGGATGCGGTTCTCCGCCTATCTGCTGTTCTCCGTCGCCTGGTTCATCTTCGTCTACATTCCACTGGCGCATTGGGTCTGGGGCGGCGGCTTCCTCGCCAGCATGGGCGTGCTGGATTTCGCCGGCGGCCTCGTGGTGCATCTGTCGGCCGGCACCGGCGGCCTCGTTGCCGCGAAGGTGATGGGACGCCGTCACGGCTACGGCACCGAGAATCTCTCGCCGTTCGACCTCTCGCTCGCCGTGATGGGCACCGGCCTGTTGTGGGTCGGCTGGTTCGGCTTCAACGGCGGCTCGGCGCTCGCGGCCAACTCGCGCGCGGTGATGGCGATCATCGCGACGCATCTGGCCGCCTGCGCCGGCGCGCTGACCTGGGGCGCGATCGAATGGTCGACGCGGCGCAAGCCCTCGGTGCTCGGCATGATCTCCGGCGCCGTGGCAGGCCTCGGCACCATCACGCCGGCCTCGGGCTTCGTCGCGCCGTGGCATGGCATCGTCATCGGCGTGATCGCCGGCGTCGTCTGCTACTGGGCCTGCACCTGGCTGAAGCACCGCTTCGACTATGACGATTCGCTCGACGTGTTCGGCGTCCACGGCATCGGCGGGCTGACCGGCACCCTGCTCGCCGGCGTGTTCGCAACCAGCGCCATCGGCGGCACCGCCGGCCTGATCGAGGGCCATCCGCAGCAACTTCTGATCCAGCTTTATGGGGTCGCCGTCACCTTCGTCTGGTCGGCGGGGGTGAGCTTCATCCTGCTCAAGCTGGTCGGCCTGTTCGTGCCATTGCGCGTATCCCGTGAGCACGAGCTCGAGGGACTGGATATTTCGCAGCACGGCGAGGCGTTGCAATAGGCCGCGAGCGGCGGGTTCGAAGCACGGAGCAACCTCGGCTCACTCGGGCCTTGCGCGACACATAAGCCTGTGCTTATGTGTCGCCATGATCGAAGCCGACATCTTCAAGGCGCTGGCCGACCCGACGCGTCGAAAGGTCTTTGAGAAGCTCGCTGGCGGAAGCCTGAATGCGAGCGCCTTGCGCGACGGGCTGGAGATCAGCCAACCGGCGATGTCGCAGCACCTCGCGGTGCTGCGCGCGGCAGGCCTGGTGCGTGAACAGCGGCAGGGCCGCTTTGTGAATTACGAAGTCGACCCGGACGGAATCGTCGCCATCGGGGCATGGCTTGCGCGCTACCGCGCCTACTGGCCGCAGCGCATGGAAGCACTCGCCGATCTCTTGAAGGACATGGATCAATAAGAATCTGGACCAATAAGGACCTGGACCGATGAGCGACGCCGCGAAGCCTGATCGTCCCGACGAAGCCCTGGTGCTTGAATATGATTTCGATGCGCCGCCAGCAAAAGTCTGGCGCGCCGTGACCATTCCGGCCTTGCGCGAGCGCTGGTTGCCGGATTGCGACCTTGCGGGCGCCGAGCCGGAATCGACGATCGCAGGCGAAGAGGTGCGCTACCGACTTCGCGATTCGGAGCCGCCGTTTCGCGAGAGCCACGTCATCTTCCGGATCGAGCCGAATGAGGACGGCGGCACCCGCTTCCGCATCATCCAGCAAGCCTGCGACGACCTCGCGAAACTGCCGCAGCCGGCCAACACCAATTGCTGCCTGATGATGGCGGCCTAACAGCAAAAGACTTCATCACCTGCAAACATGGAGGTCGCCAATGCGCGACATGCTTCAGCTCGTCCCTATGGTGGTCGAACAGTCCACCCGCGGCGAGCGATCCTTCGACATCTATTCGCGGCTCTTGCGCGAGCGCATCATCTTCCTCAACGGCGAGGTCAATGATGCGATGTCCGGACTGGTCTGCGCGCAACTCCTGTTTCTGGAGGCGGAGAACCCGAACAAGCCGATCAATCTCTACATCAATTCCTATGGCGGCGTGATCACCAGTGGACTGGCGATGTACGACACCATGCAGTTCATCAAGGCGCCGGTCCATACGCTGTGCATGGGCACCGCACGCTCCATGGGTTCGTTCCTGCTGATGGCCGGCGAACCCGGTCACCGCGCCGCCCTGCCCAATGCCAGCCTTCACGTGCATCAGCCACTCGGCGGCTTTCAAGGCCAGGCGTCTGACATCCTGATCCATGCCACCGAAATGCAGGACACCAAGCGGCGCATCATCCGGCTCTATGCGCAACATTGCAGGCGTCCCGTGGAGGAGGTGGAACGGACCCTGGATCGCGACCACTTCATGACCGCACAGCAGGGGGTCGAGTGGGGATTGATCGACAGGGTTTTCGCGGAGCGCGACGCCGCCTGATGGTCCGACGCGGCCCTCAGCCGGATACCCGTCCGGCAAGCTTTGCCTGCGCATGCTGGTCGGTCTGTTGCGCGTATCCCGTGGGCACGAGCTCGAGGGACGGGATATTTCGCAGCACGACGACGCCCTTCAGTGAGCTTCCCCTGTAATAAAATACCTTTCGGCTGCCCGACACATGAGCAACATTGTGTCGGCAGCCTGTCGTGCATTTATTTTGAGCAGTAGTGGTCAGCATTTGAGCGCGACGTAATAGCGCACTGCACTGCAGCACGCGTCAAACGCGAAAACCCCCGCTTTCATAGTCCGTTAGGCAACACGCCCGTTCTGGCACGGCATTTGATTCTAGGGGTCCGGCTGTGCCCGCGTAGTGAAACTTCTCCCTCGTGGCAAACCAGTCGAGAAACGCCCGGCCACGTCCGGACCGGGCCCAAGCGGGGATAGGACCCATGAAAATTGTTATGGCGATTATCAAGCCATTCAAGCTGGAAGAAGTCCGTGACGCCCTGACCGCCATCGGCGTTCACGGTCTCACGGTGACGGAAGTCAAGGGATATGGCCGGCAGAAGGGCCATACGGAAATCTATCGCGGCGCTGAATATGCCGTGAGTTTCCTGCCCAAGATCAAGATCGAGGTCGCTGTCGCCTCCGACCAGGTCGACAAGACCATCGACGCCATCACGTCCGCTGCGAAAACCGGACAGATCGGCGACGGCAAGATCTTCGTCATCAACCTCGACCATGCGGTTCGTATCCGCACCGGCGAGGCCGATGCCGCGGCCCTCTGATTTCGCGCTCAACCTTATCCAATCAGGAGTAAATAATATGACGTTTAAGCGTCCCTATGGCGCGGGATTGGCGGCTCTCGCAGTCGGCCTGTTCGCTGCGACCGCAGCCTATGCCGAGCCAACGGTCAACAAGGGAGACAACGCCTGGATGCTGACATCGACAGTCCTCGTGCTGTTGATGACGATCCCGGGTCTTGCGCTGTTCTACGGCGGTCTCGTCCGTTCCAAGAACATGCTCTCGGTCTTGATGCAGGTCTTCTACACCGTCTGCGTCGTCACCGTGATCTGGGCCGTGTACGGCTACAGCCTCGCTTTCACCGGCGGTTCCGACTTCATCGGCGGCTTCTCCAAGGCCTTCATGATGGGCATCACCACCGACTCGAAGGCCGCGACCTTCTCGGTCGACGCCAACATCTCGGAGCTCGTCTATGTCTGCTTCCAGATGACCTTCGCGGCGATCACGCCCGCCCTCATCGTCGGTGCCTTTGCTGAACGCATGAAGTTCTCGGCGATCGCTCTCTTCATCCCGCTCTGGGTCACCCTGATCTACTTCCCGATCGCGCACATGGTCTGGTACTGGCCCGGCCCGGACATGATCCAGGACGCTGCCAAGGCTCTGGCTGCGGCGACTGATGCGGCGGCGAAGACCGCGGCGCAGGCCAAGCTCGACGAGATCAACGCCGACGCCGGCTGGATCTTCAAGAAGGGCGCGATCGACTTCGCTGGCGGCACCGTGGTGCACATCAACGCCGGCATCGCAGGTCTCGTCGGCGCTCTCTTGATCGGTAAGCGCACCGGCTACGGCAAGGAGCTGATGGCTCCGCACTCGCTGACCATGTCGATGATCGGCGCCTCGCTGCTCTGGGTCGGCTGGTTCGGCTTCAACGCCGGCTCCAACCTCGAAGCCAACGGCGGCGCTGCCCTCGCCATGACCAACTCCTTCGTCGCCACCGCGGCCGCCGCGCTGTCGTGGATGTTCGCGGAGTGGATCGTGAAGGGTCACCCGTCGGTGCTCGGCGTCATCTCCGGCGCTGTCGCGGGCCTCGTGGCCGTCACGCCTGCCGCCGGCTTCGCCGGTGTGATGGGTGCGATCGTCCTCGGTCTCGTGGTCGGCGTGGTCTGCCTGTTCTTCTGCACCGTCGTGAAGAACGCGATCGGCTACGACGACTCCCTCGACGTGTTCGGCGTGCACTGCATCGGCGGCATCGTCGGCGCTCTCGGTACCGGCATCCTGGTGAACCCCGCTCTCGGCGGCGCCGGCATCATCGACTACACGGCGATCCCGCCGAAGGTTGCCGATTACGACTTCGCGGCGCAGATGGTGTCCCAGCTCTGGGGCGTCTGCACCACGCTGGTGTGGTCGGGCATCGGTTCGGCGATCCTTTACAAGGTCGTCGATGTGATCGTTGGCCTCCGCGCCAATGTCGAGACCGAGCGTGAAGGCCTCGACATCACCGAGCACACCGAGCGCGCCTACAACATGTAACTCTCCTCCCGGGGCGCGGTCTCCTCGGAGGCCGCGTCCACAACTACGGTTTGGGGCACGTACCCGGCAATGCCCCGACCGTTGAGGGGCTCCAGCGCAAGTTGGAGCCCCTTTCTTTTTGCCTGATCCCGGCGAAGAAAAAGATTGCCATTCCGGACAACCGGCGCAGAAATATCGACCACAACGAACAACAAACAGGGAGGTCGTCATGCGTTTGGAAGGTGGATGCTATTGCGGCGAGGTGCGCTATGTGGCCGAAGGCGACCCGATGATGCAGGCGCAGTGTCATTGCCGCGAGTGCCAGTACATCTCGGGCGGCGCGCCCAACACCTTCATCGCGATGCCGGTGGCCGGCTTCAGCTACATCATCGGGCAGCCCAAGCAATTCACCCGCAAGGACCTCGAGCGCGCCGTGACGCGCGAGTTCTGCGCCGAATGCGGCACCCATCTGGTGACCAAGGTTCCGGGCCTTCCCGCCGCGATCCTGAAGGTCGGCACGCTGGACGAGCCGGAGCAGTTCCATCCGCAGATGGCGATCTACACCTGCGACAAGCAGGAATTCCACGCGATCCCCGCCGGCATGGCGACGTTCGAGAAGCTGCCGGGGCACTGAACGCCTATACCGCGAAACTCGTCATGCCCGGGCTTGTCCCGCCTGCGCGGCCGAAGCCGCTCCTGCGAGGCGAAGGCCCGGGCATCCACGTTCTTTGACGCCGCCGGAAAGGCCGTGGATGGCCGGGACAGGCCCGGCCATGACGTCGCCGAAATATTCACCTCCCGGCAGGAGTATGATCAAGCTCCGCGAGCCGCCTCGAACGGCGCCATGCATCCCGTTGTTATCCGGCCCCAAAATTCCCGCTCTGGACGGGGGCGGCGACCGATGGTTAATCGCGTCTTAACCTCGCCCTATCTATGGTGAACTGAACCGCTTCCCGCCGGCGCCTTGGTGCGACCGGCTGTTCCAAGAGTGCTGGCGTCCAGAATGGCTATGATCGCTTCATCCCGTGCGCCCCTGGAAGCTGGAAGCTCCGACAGCGAACGCTCGCCCTTCGTCCGGCTGAACGAGCTGCTGGCACCCCATCAGCCCGGCAAGCCCTTGATTACGCTTGCAGTCGGCGAGCCCCAGCATCCCGTGCCTGATTTCGTCGGCCCGGTGCTGGCCAAGCACATCGCCGATTTCGGCCGTTACCCGATGAACCAGGGCACCGAACCGTTCCGGAAAGCGGCGAGCGCCTGGTTGTCGTCGCGCTTCAAGCTGCCGCGGCCGCTCGACCCCGCGGGCGAGATTCTCGTCCTCAATGGCAGCCGCGAGGGGCTGTTCCTCGCCGCGATCACGGCCGCGCGCTATGTCGGCCCGCGCCCCGGCAAGCCCGCCATCCTGATGCCGAACCCGTTCTATCCGGTCTACGGCGCCGGCGCGCGCGCCGCGGCCTGCGAGCCGGTCTATCTGCCGACCACCGTCGAGAACGGCTTCCTGCCCGATCTCGACGCCATCGACGAGGCGACGCTGGCGCGCACGGTCGCGTTCTACCTCGCCTCGCCCGCCAATCCGCAGGGCTCGGTCGCCAAGCCCGATTATTTCAAGCGGTTGAAACAGCTCGCCGACCGCTACGGCTTCGTCATTCTCAGCGACGAGTGCTATTCGGAGATCTACACCCGCGAGGCCCCGGGCAGCGCGCTGGAATGCGCCGGCCCCGATTTCACCCGCGTGGTTGCGTTCCAGTCGCTGTCCAAGCGCTCCAACCTGCCGGGCCTGCGCGTCGGCTTCGCCGCCGGCGACAAGAAATTCATCGGCATGTTCCTCGAGCTGCGCAACATCGCAGCGCCACAGGTGCCGGTGGCGCTCCAGCATGTCGCAACCGTCGCCTATGGCGACGAAGCGCATGTCGAGGAGAATCGCAGGCTCTACCGGATCAAGTTCGACCTCGCCGACCAGATCATCGGCAACCGTTACGGCTATCGCCGGCCCGACGGCGGCTTCTGCGTCTGGCTCAACACGTCCGAGCTCGGCGACGACGTATCCATCACGCTCAGGCTCTTCAAGGAAGCCGGCGTGCGCGTGGTGCCCGGCAGCTATCTGGCGCGGCTCCAGCCCGACGGCTTCAATCCCGGCGCAGGCTACATCCGCCTCGCGCTGGTGCAGGATGGCGAGACCACGGCACAGGCGCTGCACCGCCTGGTCGAGACTCTGGGTTAGGCGGGGCCCGTGAGCATGTCGGCAATCGAACGTGTCATTCCACTGGTCGGCCATCTGCCGCCGTCGATCCGCGAGGCGCTGACGCGGCGCGTGCGCGAGCTCGCCGGCCTCGGCCTGATCGCGCTGTCGGGGCTCGCCTCGGCCGCGCTCATGACGTGGTCGGTGCAGGATGCAAGCCTCAGCCACGCGACCTCGCGGCCGATCCGCAACATCCTCGGCTATGCCGGCGCGATCGGCGCGGACCTTGCGATGCAGATCCTCGGGCTCGGCGCGATCATGCTGGTCCTGACGGTCGCGGTCTGGGGCTGGCGCATGATGACCCATCGCCCGTTCGACCGCGAGGCGCTGCGGCTCGGCTCCTGGATTCTCTGCACCGTGATCGCCGCGGGCTTCGTCAGCTGCTGGCCGCACGGCGGCGCATGGCCGCTGCCGACCGGGCTCGGCGGCGTGGTCGGCGATGCCCTGGTGCGCGCGCCCGCGGTGATTTTCGGGCCGCCCGGCACGATCTATCGCACGGTGCTCGGTGTGATCCTGTTCGCGGCGATGGCCGCGACTTTCCTGATCGCCTGCGGTCTTGGCGCGCGCGAGCATGACGACGAGCTCGCCGAGATCGAGGATGACGACAAGCCGCTCGATGAAGACGAGGAGAGCGATCGCGGTTCGGTGTCGCTGGGCTGGCTGTTCCATGCGCTGATGAGCACCAAGGCACGCCTGATCTGGCTGTGTGGTGCCGCTTACCGCTCGCTGGTCTCGAGCGGGCCGAAGACCAAGGCCGCTGCGTTCAGCCGCCAGGAGCCGAATCTCGGCGGCCGCGCCGCGCCCCCGATCTCGCCGCAGTCCGAAGACGAGGACTACGAGCACGAGGAAGAGGAAGACGAGGAGGAAGAGGAGGAGCCTGCCGCGCGCGCGCCGCGCAAGAAGGCTGCTCCGAAGGCTGCGGCCAAGAAATCCTCCGACAAGTTCGAGCTTCCGTCCGTGTCCGTGCTCGCCGCGCCCAAGGCCGGTGATCGCCAGCCGCTCAGCAAGGCCGAGCTGGAAGCCAATTCGCGCGCGCTCGAAGGCGTGCTGCAGGACTTCGGCGTGCGCGGCGAGATCGTGAAGGCCAATCCGGGTCCCGTCGTCACGCTGTACGAGCTGGAGCCGGCGCCCGGCATCAAATCGTCGCGCGTGATCGGACTTGCCGACGACATTGCCCGCTCGATGAGCGCGCTGTCGGCGCGCGTCGCTGTCGTGCCCGGCCGCAATGCCATCGGCATCGAATTGCCGAACGCCCATCGCGAAAAGGTCTATCTGCGCGAGCTGCTGGTCGCCAAGGAAACCGTCGACACGGTTGCCAAGCTGCCGCTCTGCCTCGGCAAGACCATCGGCGGCGACCCCGTCATCATCGACCTCGCGCGCACCCCGCACATGCTGATCGCCGGTACCACCGGCTCGGGCAAGTCGGTCGCCATCAACACCATGATCCTCAGCCTGGTCTACCGGCTGCGTCCTGACCAGTGCCGCCTGATCATGGTCGATCCGAAGATGCTCGAACTCTCCGTCTATGACGGCATTCCTCATCTGCTCACGCCGGTCGTCACCGACCCGAAGAAGGCCGTGGTCGCGCTGAAATGGGCCGTGCGCGAGATGGAAGAGCGCTACAAGAACATGGCCAAGCTCGGCGTGCGCAACATCGACGGCTACAACACGCGTCTGCTTGAGTTGAAAGCCAAGGGCGAGGAGCCGACGCGCACGGTGCACACCGGCTTCGACAAGGAGACCGGCAAGGCGATCTACGAGGAAGAGAAGCTCTCGCTCGACCCGCTGCCCTACATCGTCATCATCGTCGACGAAATGGCCGACCTGATGATGGTCGCCGGCAAGGACATCGAAGGCGCGGTGCAGCGCCTCGCGCAGATGGCGCGCGCCGCCGGCCTGCACGTGATCCTGGCGACGCAGCGTCCGTCGGTCGACGTCATCACCGGCACCATCAAGGCGAACTTCCCGACCCGCATCGCCTTCCAGGTCACCTCCAAGATCGACAGCCGCACCATCCTGGGCGAGATGGGTGCCGAGCAGCTGCTCGGCCAGGGCGACATGCTCTACATGGCCGGCGGCGGCCGCATCAGCCGCGTGCACGGACCGTTTGCGTCGGACGACGAAGTCGAGAAGGTGGTGCGCCACCTCAAGACGCAGGGCCAGCCGGAATATCTCGAGGCTGTCACGGCCGAAGAGCCGACCGAGGACGAGGACGGCGGCGCCGTGTTCGACGCCAGCGGCATGGGCGCGGATGGCGGCGGCGATCTATTCCAGCAGGCCGTTGCCATCGTCAAACGCGACCGCAAGGCCTCGACCAGCTACATCCAGCGCCGCCTGCAAATCGGCTATAACCGCGCCGCATCGCTGATGGAGCGCATGGAACTGGAAGGCATTGTCGGTCCCGCCAACCACGCCGGCAAACGCGAGATCCTGGTCGAGGAAGAAGACAGCCATATGTGAGGCGAGCCGCCTCAAAACACTATTTCACGCAAAATCGATATCTGCTTTTGCCCGAAATCACGCTAAAAGGCGCCTAGCCATACAGGACGACGCGTTGATCAGACATCCGGACATTCGATTCGCTGCCACCATCGCCGCGCGAAGCGCGCGCATGGCCGGCGTGCTTCTCGTCACCGCCGCGATGGTGACCGCGGCGTCGTCCGCGCAGAACGTGCCCGTGCCGAAGCCCGCGCCGAAGGGACGCGACAACGGTGCGGCCGCCGGCGGGCCCGCGGTCACCGGCGCGACCCAGACGCCGCCGAACCCGATCATCCCGGATCCGCGCCGCAACGTGCCGAGCAGCATCTTCCAGACCTTCGACGCCAACCAGAAGGCACAGGCGGCCAAGGTCAGCGCCTATCTGTCCTCGCTGTCGACGCTGGTCGGGAATTTCGTCCAGGTCGGCCCCGACGGCAGCAAGACGCAGGGCGATTTCTACATCCAGAAGCCGGGCAAGGTGCGCTTCGAATATGACGCGCCGAGCCCGATCGACATCGTCGCCGACGGATCGTCGCTGGTGGTGCGCGACCGCAAGCTCGCCACCCAGGACGTCTATCCGCTGTCGCAGACGCCGCTGCGCTTCCTGCTGTCCGATCGCATCGACCTGATGAAGGACACCAATGTCGTCAACGTCTCGGCCGACGACGTCTTCGTCAGCGTCACCATCGAGGAAAAGCAGGCGCTGGTCGGCACCAGCCGCCTCTTGCTGATGTTCGGCGCCAAGGACGGCCAGCTGAAGCAGTGGACCGTCACCGACCCGCAGGGCTACGACACCACGATCGCGATCTACAATCTCGACGCAACCAAGAAGCTCGATCCCGGCATGTTCAAGATCGACTTCACCAATTACGGCCCGTCGCCGGGCTAGGTGCCGTAGGGTGGGCAAAGCGGAGCGTGCCCACCATGCGCATCCCGAGCTCGAAAAGACGGTGGGCACGGCGCTTTGCGCCTTTGCCCACCCTACGAGAGCTTGCTAAGACGCATCTCTCATGCGTCTTTCCCTGACAACCTGGAACATCAATTCGGTGCGGCTGCGCATCGATCTGGTCGCGAAATTCCTCAAGAGCGCGCGGCCGGACGTGCTGTGCCTCCAGGAAACCAAGTGCATCGACGACGCCTTTCCGCTGAAGCGTTTCAAGCGGCTCGGCTATGAGCATGTCGCGCTGAACGGGCAGAAGGGCTATCACGGCGTCGCCATCGTCTCGAAGATCCCGTTCGAGTCCAAGGACATCCGCACCTTCTGCGACAAGGTGGATTCGCGCCACATTTCCGTGTCCTTCGGCGACAAGGCCAGCATCGCAAAACCGCTGGTGCTGCATAATTTCTATGTGCCGGCCGGCGGTGACATTCCCGATCCCGCGCTGAACGAGAAGTTCGATCACAAGCTGCGCTTCCTCGACGAGATGAAGGCCTGCGAGCCGCTGCATCCACGCGGTGATGACCGCCACATCCTGGTCGGCGATCTCAACGTCGCCCCGCATGAGAACGACGTGTGGTCGCACAAGCAGCTTCTGAAAGTGGTCTCGCACACGCCTGTCGAAACCGAGAAGCTGAAGGCGGCGCTCGCAGCCGGCGAGTGGATCGACGTCGCGCGCGAGCGCATCCCGATGTCGGAAAAGGTCTACACGTGGTGGAGCTACCGTTCCGCCGACTGGACCGTCGGCGACCGCGGCCGCCGTCTCGACCACATCTGGGTCTCGCGCGCGCTGAAGGATGCGGTCCAGGACTTCAAGATTCTCCGCGACGCGCGCAGCTGGGAGCGGCCGTCGGACCATGTGCCTGTCACGGTGACGCTGGAGGTCTAGCGTCACGTCATTCCGGGGCGCGCGCAGCGCGAGCCCGGAATCCATAGAGCTGCAGAGTTGGTGGATGAATGGATTCCGGGTTCGCGCGTCGCGCGCCCCGGAATGACGAGTGGAGAGACCTACGTCGTCAGCTTCGCACCGGCCATCAGGATATCGCTCGCGATCTGGCTGGAGCGAACTGCGAATTCGTCGCGCAGGCGAACGGCGGCGGCGGGGTCGCTTTCGAGCACGCGCTGAAACAGGCTGCGCGCGACGCGGATGACGGAGGAGTGCTCCAGCGCGATCGCGCTCGACGGCCGCTTCATCGGCACCACCAGCGCGAGCTCGCCGATCAGCGCGCCGGGACCTGCGATCATCTCGGCGCCGGCGCCATCCTCGACCCGGAAAGCGCCGCGCTGGACCACGAAGCCGGCATCGGCGTCGTCGCCGAGATTGAACAGGATGTCGCCGCGGACGAAGTCACGCTGCTCGGAGCCAATCGCCAGCATGCGCAACGAGGCGTCTCCCAACAGGCGCAATGTCGGGACCCGCTCGAGAAGCGCTACGTCGTCGTCGATTGACATTCAGATCCGAGGCTCAAAGGCACGCGATCTAAAACGATTCGCACGCCCCTGAAGCGTATCACGGCACCAGCTTGTAGCCACCGGCTTCCGTGACCAGGATCTCCGGGTTGGCGGCGTCCTTCTCGATCTTCTGGCGGAGGCGGTAGATGTGGGTTTCCAGCGTGTGGGTGGTGACGCCGGAATTGTAGCCCCAGACCTCCTGGAGCAGGGTCTCGCGCGACACCGGCATCTGGCCGGCGCGGTAGAGGAAGCGGAGGATGGCGGTTTCCTTCTCCGTCAGCCGGACCTTGCGCGCATTGGCGGCGGTCAGCATCTTGGAGCCGGGCCGGAAGCTGTAGGGGCCGACCGAGAACACGGCGTCCTCGCTGGCCTCGTGCTGGCGGAGCTGGGCGCGGATGCGGGCCAGCAGCACGGCGAAGCGGAAGGGTTTTGCGACGTAGTCGTTGGCGCCGGATTCCAGGCCCAAAATCGTGTCGGAATCGGTGTCATGCCCGGTCAGCATGATGATGGGGGCCTTGAAGCCGCCCTTGCGTAAGGAGCGGACCACCTCGCGGCCATCGGTGTCGGGCAGGCCGACATCCATCAGGACGAGATCGGGGGAATTGGCCTTTGCGGCGCTCGCGCCCTTGGCGCCGGTATCGACGGCGGAGGCTTCGAATTCTTCGTGCAGCGATAATTGCTCCACCAACGTATCGCGCAGATCGGTATCGTCATCCACGATCAGGATCTTGCGGGCATTGGCCATAGGGTATCATCCTTTTGGGGTCCGGCTCGGCGCGCATGCATGCCGCGCCCAGCCGCGAGGGGAAGTTTAGGGGTCGCCGTTATTATTGTTGTTCGTGTTGAAGTAGTGGGCTGTTACCGATTCACAAGCCAGAAGCACTCTAACCTAGAATAGCAGGGCGTCTTGATGAATGTCCTGTAATGAATGCGACATCGCACGGTCACATGAAAAACAACGCTGCTTCAGCTACTTACACCAAGACCGGAACCTCCGGGCCGCTTCGAACGATCCGCGTTAAGCCTGCCGCTGGTAATCCGCGCCGGGGCTGGCTGACCGCCGGAGCGCTGACGATTCCGGTGGCGCTAGGGCGGGGCGGCATTCTCGCCAACAAGCGCGAGGGCGACGGCGGCACGCCCAAGGGCAGCTTCCGGCCGCGACGACTGTGGTGGCGGGGCGACCGGCACAGCCGGCCGCAGACCTTCCTGCCGGCGCGGATCATCACCGGCGAGGACGCCTGGTGCGAGGATCCCCGGGATCGTCACTACAACCAGGGAATCCGGCTCGGCGAGGGGCAGGGCGGTGACCGGCTCAAGCGGGCCGACCATCTCTATGACTTCATCATCGAAATCGACCACAACACGCGCCCGCGTATCGCCGGCCGCGGCAGCGCGGTGTTCCTGCATCTGACCCGCGACAATTTCGGGCCGACCGCGGGCTGCGTCTCCATGACCAAATCCGCGATGCTGCAATTGCTGCGGCGGCTGGGCCCGCGAACAAGAATCATCATCGGGTGAGGGCACATGCTCGAGACGGATCAGATCGCCGCCGCATCGCGGGTCCTCGTTCAACACTGGCGTGACGGCACCAAGCTCGACGCGCTGGAGAGACATCTGCGGCCGCAGACCCGCGCCGAGGGCTACGCCATTCAGGCCGCGCTCGAAGCGCAATCGCCCGGAAAGCTGTTCGGCTGGAAGATCGCGGCAACGAGCTTGTCCGGACAGAAGCACATCAATGTCACGGGACCGCTGGCCGGGCGCATCATGAGCGACACCGTGATCGCCGATGGCGGCATGGCGTCGATGAAGGGCAACGCGATGCGCGTCGGCGAGCCGGAATTTTGCTTCCGCATGGGACGCGATCTGGCGCCGCGCGCGGTGCCGTTTGCCGTCGACGAGGTACTGGCCGCCGTCGACAGCCTGCATCCCGCGATCGAGATTCCGGATTCACGCTTCGTCGATTTCGCCGGCGCCGGCGAGGCGCAGCTCATCGCCGACAATGCCTGCGCGCATCTGTTCGTGCTGGGTGCAGCGACGCCTGCGAACTGGCGCGCGATGGATCTCGTCGCGGAACGGCCGCAGATCACGCTGCGCGGCGAGCGCTATATCGGCCACGGCAAGAACGTGCTCGGCGATCCCCGCGTTGCGCTCGCCTGGCTCGCCAACGAGCTGCGCGGGCTCGGCATCACCTTGCGGGCAGGGGAGGTGGTGACCACAGGCACGTGCCATCCGCCGCTGCCGATCCAGGCCGGCGATCACCTGGCGGTGGATTTCGGCGTGTTGGGGAAGGCGTCGGTGGGGTTTGCGTAGACGGCGCACACGCTGCTGTCATTGCGAGCCCATCTCTCTCCACACGTCATTGCGAGCGCAGCGAAGCAATCCAGAATCTTTCCACGGAGGAACTCTGGATTGCTTCGCTACGCTCGCAATGACGAATTTGAGAGCTTGTATGGCTCCCGGCCCTCGCTTACGGCAATCACCGATGCCCGAAGATCGCGCTGCCCACGCGCACATGCGTGGCACCTAACATGATCGCGGTGGCGAAATCCGCGCTCATGCCCATCGATAGATTGTTCAATCCATTGCGCGCGGCGATCTTGGCGGTCAGCGCGAAATGCGCCGCCGGCGGCTCGTCGACCGGCGGGATGCACATCAGTCCGGAGATCGTCAGCCCATAAGTGTCGCGGCAGCTTGCGAGGAAAGCATCGGCCTCGCCGGGCGCGACGCCGGCCTTCTGCGGCTCCTCGCCGGTGTTGATCTGGACGAAGAGCTGCGGATGTTTCTTCTGGGATTCGATTTCCTTGGCTAACGCCTGGCAAATGCTCGGGCGGTCAACCGAATGGATGGCGTCGAACAGCGCGACCGCCTCTTTCGCCTTGTTGGATTGCAGCGGCCCGATCAGATGCAGCGCGATATCGGGGTAAACGGATGTTAACGTGGGCCACTTGCCTTTGGCCTCCTGCACCCGATTCTCGCCAAATACGCGCTGTCCGGCGGCGATGACCGGGGTAATTGCATCCGCGTCGAAGGTCTTGGACACCGCGATCAGCGTGACGGAGGCGCGATCGCGCCGCGCGTCCTTGCAGGCGCGCGCGATTTCGGCTTCGACTGCGGCGAGCGCGTTTGGTGAATGGCCGGTTACCGGCGCGGCGTTGGCTTCTGTCATGACATCGATTGGCTGTGGTCGTAACCGAGGTAAGTCCAATTTTACCGAGTTCAAGAAAGAGTTTTTGAACCCTTCGCTTTACCTTGGCCCATGGGGTGGGCAGCGAAGATGGCAAACGTCAGTTTCAACCGTAAGCGAGCAAAACTCAAGCAGGTCCTGGGAATCCGGGCGCGGCTTGCGTTGCTCGCTGTGATTCTGGTGGCGCCCTTGATGCTCGAGCGCATCCGTTCGCTCGAGGACACGCGCAGGAGCCAGATCGCGCAGGCCGCGGCCGAGTTCAACACCGTCGCAAGGCACAGCGCCGATGCGCAGCGCGAGGTGATCTCGTCGGTCGAGACCATCCTGAAATCGGAAGCCTTCATCCGCGCCTCCGTCGGCGGCATCAGCAAGAGCTGCGACGTGCTGCGCGCGAGCCTGCCGTCGAACCTTCCATGGATTCGCACGCTTTTGATCGCCGGTCAGGACGGACGCATCCAGTGTGCCACCAACAACATGTATGTCGGCCTCGACCTCAGTGACCGGCCTTACTTCCAGCAGGCCCAGGAAACCGGCCGTTTCGTGCTGAGCGATTTCATCCTGTCGCGGCCCGTGCAGACGCCGACTGTCATGGCGGTGTACCCGGTATCCGCGTTCAGCGGCGTGTCCGACGCCGTGGTGCTCGCCACCGTCAATCTCGACTGGATGTCGAAGGTCATGAGCAATCTCGGCGGCCGCGCCGGCATCACCGCCGTGCTGGTGGACAGCGCCGGCACCGTGCTGGCCGCACCGGCCGATCAGCACGGCGTAGTGGGTCGTCCGCTCGACAACATGCCGCTGATGTCTGCAATCGCCGACAGGGCGCTGCGGTCGGACCAGGATGAGGGCTCGCTGTCTTTCCTTGCCGCCGACGGCTCCCGCCGCGCGGTCAGCTACATCCGCATCGCCGGCACCAACGCCCGCCTGATCGCCAGCATCGACGAGGACAAGGTGTCCGCGGCGGTGAGCCGCGACATCCGCACCGCCTATCTCCAGCTCGCTTTCGTCGTCTTGTTCGTCCTGCTCGGCGCGCTGATCGCCGCCGAAAAACTGGTGATCAAGCCGATCGAGATGCTCGCCGACATGGCCAAGCGGCTCGGCGAGGGCGATCTGTCGGCGCGCGCGGCGCGCAATCGCCTGCCGGCCGAATTCGTGCCACTGGCCCGCGCATTCAATGCGATGGCCGCACAGCTGAGCCAGCGCGAGCGCGAGCTGATCGCGAGCAACGACCGCCTGACCGTGATGGCCTCGATCGACATGCTGTCGGGGCTCGCCAACCGCCGCGGCTTCCAGAGCCGGCTCGACTTCGAATGGATGCGCGCGCAGCAATATGGCAGCGACCTCGCGCTGCTGATGATCGACGTCGACCACTTCAAGCTCTTCAACGACACCTACGGCCATCTCGAAGGCGATTCCTGCCTGACCAGGCTTGGCGAGTCGCTGTCCGGCATCGCCGCCGACACGATGGGCTTTGCGGCGCGCTACGGCGGCGAGGAATTCTGCCTGTTGCTGCCGAACACCGACGTGAATCGCGCCGTGGAGATCGGCGAGCTGGCGCGTGCCGCCGTGCTGAAGCTCTGCCTGCCGCACATCACGTCCGCCCACATGATCGTCACCGTCTCGATCGGCGTTGCCGCAACGAGGCCCAACGAGGCCTTGCGCCCCGGCGACCTGATCGAAGCCGCCGACGCCGCGCTCTACGCCGCCAAGCACCGCGGCCGCAACAAGGTCGTCGAGCACGGCGTGCAGGCGATCGAGACCGGCGCGCCTGGTATGATGATGGCGGGCTGACGGCTGGCCCGCGGCCTCGGTGCGATCGAGGTCGTCTCCCGTCCCCACGCGATTTCGCCACGGGCGGCAAGTTCGGCGCCTGGCAGCCACGGGTATCGAGGTCTTGGCCAGCCGCGTCCTCGCATTGACCCCTTGATCACCCCCAACGGCGCCCTCGGTATTTGCGCGGGCGGACCAGCAGCCCTGCCCCTTGCGGCAACCCGTTGACCCCACGGCTGCTTTTGTGGCCTAGTCCGCCGTCTTCAGGACGGCCGAACCCACGAAAAAACCAACGATTCCATGACCTCCGAACGCTATAACGCCCGCGATTCCGAACCGCGCTGGCAAGCCGCCTGGGACGAAAAGGCGATCTTCGTCTCCAGGAACGACGATTCGCGGCCGAAATACTATGTGCTCGAGATGTTCCCCTACCCGTCCGGGCGCATCCATATCGGCCATGTCCGGAACTACACGCTCGGCGACGTGCTGGCCCGCTTCATGCGCGCCAAGGGGTTCAACGTGCTGCACCCGATGGGCTGGGACGCCTTCGGCCTGCCGGCCGAGAACGCAGCGATCGAGCGCAAGGTCGCCCCCAAGGCCTGGACCTACGACAACATCGCCGCGATGAAGAAACAGCTCCGCTCGATCGGGCTGTCGCTGGACTGGAGCCGCGAGATCGCGACCTGCGATCCCTCCTACTACAAGCACCAGCAGAAGATGTTCCTGGACTTCCTGCGGGCGGGCCTTGCCGAGCGCGAGAAGCGCAAGGTGAACTGGGACCCCGTCGACATGACCGTGCTCGCCAACGAGCAGGTGATCGACGGCAAAGGCTGGCGTTCCGGTGCCGTCGTCGAGCAGCGGGAAATGAACCAGTGGGTCTTCAAGATCACGAAGTACTCGCAGGAGCTCTTGTCCGCGCTGGATACGCTCGACCGCTGGCCCGACAAGGTGCGGCTGATGCAGCGCAACTGGATCGGCCGCTCCGAGGGTCTCCTGGTCCGTTTTGCGCTGGACCAGGCGACGACGCCGGCCGGCGAGAGCGAGCTGAAGATTTTCACCACGCGCCCCGACACGCTGTTCGGCGCGAAGTTCATGGCGATCTCGGCGGATCACCCGCTGGCGACGGCCGCCGCCGCGAAGAACCCTGAGCTTGCGGAGTTCATCGCCGAGATCAAGAAGATCGGCACCGCGCAGGAGATCATCGACACCGCGGAGAAGCAGGGTTTCGACACCGGCATCCGCGCGATCCATCCGTTCGACCCGAGTTGGAAGCTGCCGGTCTATGTCGCCAACTTCGTGCTGATGGAATACGGCACCGGCGCGATCTTCGGCTGCCCCGCGCATGACCAGCGCGACCTCGACTTCGTCAACAAGTACAGCCTCGGCAACACACCGGTGGTGTGTCCCGAAGGCCAGGATCCGAAATCGTTCGTCATCACCGACACCGCCTATGACGGTGACGGCCGCATGATCAATTCGCGCTTCCTCGACGGCATGACCATCGAGCAGGCCAAGGACGAGGTTGCAAAACGCCTCGAAAACGAGCTGCGCGGCAATGCGCCGGTCGGCGAGCGCCAGGTGAATTTCCGCCTGCGCGACTGGGGCATTTCGCGCCAGCGTTACTGGGGTTGCCCGATCCCCATCATCCATTGCCCGACATGCGACGTGGTGCCGGTGCCGGACGCCGACCTGCCGGTGAAGCTGCCTGACGATGCGACCTTCGACAAGCCGGGCAACGCGCTCGACCATCATCCGACCTGGAAGCACGTCAGCTGCCCCAAATGCGGGGCCAAGGCTCAGCGCGAAACCGACACCATGGACACCTTCGTGGATTCGTCCTGGTATTTTGCGCGCTTCACCGATCCCTGGAACGAGAACGCGCCGACGACGCCCGCGGTCGCCAACCGGATGCTGCCGATCGACCAGTATATCGGCGGCGTCGAGCACGCGATCCTGCATCTGCTCTACAGCCGCTTCTTCACCCGCGCGATGAAGGCGACCGGGCACGTTGCGCTGGACGAGCCGTTCGCCGGCATGTTCACGCAAGGCATGGTGGTGCA
This sequence comes from Bradyrhizobium sp. CCBAU 11361, assembly GCF_028128935.1. Taxonomy (NCBI): domain Bacteria; kingdom Pseudomonadati; phylum Pseudomonadota; class Alphaproteobacteria; order Hyphomicrobiales; family Nitrobacteraceae; genus Bradyrhizobium; species Bradyrhizobium sp. CCBAU 11361. The sequence continues at coordinate 70,652 of NZ_LBJZ01000189.1, read as the reverse complement.
CGAGACCTACCAGAAGGCCGACGGCACCTATGTGCAGCCGGCCGAGGTCAAGATCGAAGTCGGCGGCAACGGGCGCCGCGCAACCCTGCTGACGACGGGCGAAGACATCCAGATCGGCGCGATCGAGAAGATGTCGAAGTCGAAGAAGAACACCGTCGACCCCGACGACATCATCGAGACCTACGGCGCCGACGTCGCACGCTGGTTCATGCTGTCGGACTCCCCGCCCGACCGCGACGTGATCTGGAGCGACGAGCGCGTCCAGGGCGCCTCGCGCTTCGTGCAGCGGCTGTGGCGGCTGGTGAACGATTCCGTTGAACTCGGCAAGGCCGCGCCGGCGGCCCGGCCGGCCGCGTTCGGGGCGGATGCGACCGCCTTGCGCAAGGCCGCCCATGGCGCGCTGGACAAGGTCACCATCGGGATCGAGCGGCTGCACTTCAATGTCTGCCTCGCCCATATCCGCGAATTCGCCAACGCCCTGTCCGAGGTACTCCAGCGCCCCGGCCAGCCGGCGGCTGACCTCGCCTGGTCGATCCGGGAGGCCAGCCAGATCCTGGTTCAGCTGTTCTCCCCGATGATGCCGCATCTGGCCGAGGAGTGCTGGCAGGTGCTGGGCCAGACGGGGCTGGTTTCGGAGGCCAATTGGCCGCAAATCGAACGCGATTTGCTGGTTGAAGACAGCGTGACCCTGGTGGTGCAGGTCAACGGCAAGAAGCGGGGTGAGGTCACAGTTGCAACAGCGGCCCAGAATCCGGAAATCGAGGCTGCCGTTTTGGCCCTCGATGCGGTAAAACTGGCCCTGGACGGCAAGCCCGTCCGCAAGGTGATCATCGTCCCCAAGAGGATCGTGAATGTTGTCGGCTAGGATCCGTATCGCAGCCCGCTTGCTGGCGGTGGCCGCTCTGGCGACGCTGACAGCCGGCTGCTTCCAGCCGATGTATGCCGAGCGTACCGACGGCACCCCCGGGCTGCGCGAGAAGCTGATGGGGGTCGAACTCCCGCCGATCAACAAGATCAATGCCTCGCGCGAGGCCCGTGTCGGCGTCGAAGTCCGCAATGCCCTCGCCTTCAAGCTCTACGGCACGGCCACGGGCATGCCGCCGACCCACCGCCTGGATATCCGTTTCGCCTCCAGCCGGTCGTCCCTGATCGTCGATCCCAATACCGGTCTGCCGAGCAGCGAAAACTACGGCATCGACTGCCAGTACAACCTGGTCGAGGTCGTGACCGGCAAGTCGGTGATGACCGGCACCACGTTCTCGCGCGTGTCCTACGACATGCCCGGCTCCTATCAGCGCTTCTCCCGGAACCGCGCCGTGCGCGATGCGGAGGATCGTGCCGCCAACGAGATCGCCGAGAATATCAATACCCGGCTCGCCGCATTCTTCACCGCGGGCACCTGAATCAGTTCCATCATTCCGGGGCATGCGAAGCATGAACCCGGAATCTCGATCCCCAATCTCCGGATTCTCCGGTGCGCAATTGCGCACCGTAGTTCGCCTCTGACGAGGCGCCCGGAATGACAATTAGGCCCGATGGTCGCGCTGCGCGGAAAAGAGATCGACGCCTTCCTCGCCCGCCCCGATGCGGGCCGGCCGATCATCCTGCTCTACGGTCCCGACGCTGGCCTCGTGCGTGAACGCGCCGATGCGCTGATCGCCTCCGCTGTCGACGATCCCAACGATCCGTTCTCGCTGGTGAAGCTCGACGGCGACGAGCTCTCCGCCGAACCGTCACGTCTCGTCGACGAAGCCATGACGGTGCCGCTGTTCGGCGGCCGCCGCGCCATCCGCGTGCGCGCCGGCTCGCGCAGCTTTGCCAGCGGCATCGACACGCTGGCCGAGATGAGCGTGAAGGATTGCCGCATCGTGATCGAGGCCGGCGAGCTGCGGCCGGAGTCGCCGCTCCGCAAGGTTTGCGAGCGCGCCAAGACGGCCGTTGCGATCGGCTGCTATCCCGACACCGAGCGCGACCTCGCCAAGCTGATGGACGACGAGCTCCGCATCGCGAACTTGCGCATCGCGCAGGATGCCCGCGCAGCGCTGATGTCGTTCCTCGGCGGCGACCGCCAGGCCTCGCGTAACGAGCTGCGCAAGCTGACGCTCTATGCACATGGCAAAGGCGAGATCACGCTGGAAGACGTGATGGCGGTGGTCGCCGATGCTTCCGAGCTGAAGCTCGATCCGATCGTCGACGGCGCGTTCGCCGGCCGGCCCGACATCGTCGAGACCGAGTTCGCCAAAGCCATGATCGCCGGCACCTATCCCGGCGTGATCATCTCGGCCGCGCAGCGCCAGGCCGCGTGGCTGCACAAATCCGCGCTTGCGATCGCCGACGGCCAGCCGGCCTCCGCCGTGCTCGACGGCGGCTTTCCGCGGTTGCATTTTTCACGAAAGCCTATGGTCGAAACGGCACTGCGCAATTTCAGCGTGGCGCGGCTCGCCGCCATCATCGAGCAGCTCGCGACCGCCGCGCTCGACACCCGCAAGCAATCCACCCTCGCCGCCGCCATCGCCCAGCGCACGCTTATGGCGATCGCCGCGAACGCGAAGCGGCGGGGCTAGGCCTCCGCTCTCTCGACGTGTCGGGACCAGCACAACTCTCTCTGCGCGTCATTGCGAGCCCAGCGAAGCAATCCAGAGACCCTCCGCAGAAAGATTCTGGATTGCTTCGCTGCGCTCGCAATGACGATGTGGAAGCAGACGCGCCCGCAATGACGGAGCGAAGCGCTAAATCCGTCATCCTGAGGTGCGAGCCGCGCGGCGCAACGCGGCGCGCGGGGAGCCTCGAAGGATGAACGGCCCCGATGCGGCCGGGCCGTCGCCCTTCGAGGGCCGCTGAAGAAGCGGCCACCTCAGGGTGACGGTGATAGAGAGTCGGTGCGTCTAGAACGCGCCCTTCGCCAGCCGCTTCATCACCTCGTCGAGCTGATCGAGGTTGCGGTAGTTGATCTGGACCGAGCCGCCGGGGTCGCGGTGATTGACGGTGACCTTGAGACCAAGCGCGTCGCTGACGCGCCTTTCAAGGTCGATCGTGTCTGGGTCCTTTTCCTTGCCCCCGGTGCTGCGCGCCTTCTGCGGCTTGCGCTCCGGCACGCCCTCTTCATGCGCGAGCGCCTCGGCCTGACGGACGTTGAGGCCCTCCTCGACGATGCGCCTTGCTGATGCGAGCGGATCGGGCACGCCGATCAGCGCGCGGGCGTGACCGGCGGTCAGCTCGCCGCTCGTGATCAAGGCCTGCACTTCGGCCGGCAGTTTCGTCAGCCGCATCATGTTGGCGATGTGGCTGCGGCTCTTGCCGACGACCTTTGCGATGTCGTCCTGGCTGCGTTTGAACTCGTTGGCGAGCGCGTGATAGCCCAGCGCCTCTTCCATCGGGTTGAGGTCTTCGCGCTGCACGTTCTCGACGATCGCGAACTCCAGCGCGTCGCTGTCGCTGATGTCGACCGGCACGATCGGCACTTCGTGCAGGCCGGCCATTTGCGACGCGCGCCAGCGCCGTTCGCCGGCGATGATCTCAAAGCGGTCCTGCGCGCCCTTCACCGGACGCACCACGATCGGCTGGATCACGCCGTGCTGCCTGATCGAATCGCTGAGCTCCTTGAGCTCCGTTTCCGAAAATGCGCGGCGCGGGTTGCGCGGATTGGGCTTGATGAATTCGATCGGCACCTTGCGCTGCGCGCGCGGACGATCGACGTGCTGAGCCTCGCCGCCGACGTCACCGATCAGACTTGCAAGACCCCGGCCCAGTCGCGAACGCGCTTCGTCGGCCATCGCCAGCTCCCTTGGATTCACGGTGCAGCACTCCAGAACTGAATTTCGAATCGTAGGGTGGGTTAGCGAAGCGTAACCCACCATTGGTTTGTTCGAGGCGGCAGAATTGGTGGGTTACGCCTTCGGCTAACCCACCCTACGGGCCGGTGTTGAATCAATGCGTCGTGCGCAGCTCGCGCTCGCGCTGGATCACTTCGGTGGCGAGTCGCAAATAGGCTTCGCTGCCGACGCATTTGAGATCGTAAACCAGCACCGGCTTGCCGTAGGACGGCGCTTCCGAGATGCGCACGTTGCGCGGGATCATGGTCTTGTAGACCTTCTCGCCCATGAACTGGCGGACGTCGGCGACGACCTGGTTCGAGAGGTTGTTGCGCGAGTCGAACATGGTCAGCACGATGCCGTGGATCGACAGGTTCGGATTGAGCGTCGAGCGCACCTGCTCCACCGTCTGGAGCAATTGCGACAGACCTTCGAGCGCGAAGAACTCGCACTGGAGCGGCACCAGGATCGCGTCGGACGCCGCCATCGCGTTCACCGTCAGAAGGTTGAGCGAGGGCGGGCAGTCGATCAGCACATAGGTGTAGTCGGCATCCGGCGAGACGTTGTTGTTGAGCGCGCCGATCGCATCGCGCAGCTTGAAAGCGCGGCCGGGCGTGGTGCCGAGCTCGAGCTCGAGGCCGGAGAGATCCATGGTCGAGGGCGCGATGTGCAGCCGCGGCACCGCGGTCGAGACCACGGCTTCGCGCAAGCTCGATTCGCCGATCAGCACGTCGTAGGTCGAACAGGAGCGGTTGCGGCGATCGATGCCGAGGCCGGTCGAGGCGTTGCCCTGCGGATCGAGATCGACGATCAGAACGCGCTCGCCAATCGCAGCGAGCGCCGTGCCGAGGTTGATCGCTGTGGTTGTTTTTCCCACACCGCCCTTTTGATTCGCCAGCGCGAGGATGCGCGGATGGCCCTGCGGGACCGCAGCCTGTTCCTGGGCGGTCTGCTCTTGCTGCGGCTCGTCAATCACGCTCATCGCAATTCCCCATTCGCCCCAGAACGTCTCAGCTGCGCCGTTCGGCGGCATTGAGCTCCACGATCCAGCCGTCACCCGTGCGGCTTTGGTGGAGCTGCGGCTGAATATTCCAATATTTAGCGGCTTCGGTCAATTCAGCCTCTACATCTTGACCCTTCGGAAACAACGCCTTTGCGCCCTGGCGCATCAGCGGCTCCGCAAAGCCGATGAGTTGATGTAGCGGAGCCAGCGCACGCGCGGTGACGCAATCGACGGGGCCGGTGATTCTATCCACATTATCCCCGATCTCAGCGAGATGTACGACTCCCGGAGATGCGGTGATGCGAATTGCTTCGCGCAGGAACGCCGCCTTCTTGGCGATTCGCTCGACGAGATGGACACGTGTGCCCGGTGTCTCCGCCATGGCGCAGGCCAGGACGACGCCCGGAAATCCACCGCCGCTGCCAAGGTCGGCCCAGCGCCTGGCCGACGGGGCGAGATCGACGAGCTGAAGCGAGTCGGCGATGTGCCGCGTCCAGAGGTGCGGCAGGGTCGAGGGCGCCACGAGATTGGTCTTGGCCTGCCACTCTCGCAGCAGCGCGATGTAGCGATCGAGCCGGGCCTCGGTTTCACGTGAAACGGAAGCGAGCTTCAGCGCTGCGATCTTGTCGGCCGCTATGACCGAGTCCAACGACGGATCATTGGCGCTGGCCTTGTCGATTTTCGGTGTGATCGGTGCAGGTTCGGCTCGGCGCCGAGCGCCCTCACCCGCCGAGGGTTTCCCTGATGACGGTCTGCCGCCGGCCGGTCCGCGCTGTTTCACGTGAAACGCCTATGCAATTGCTTTGGAAGTCTTCCGTGCTTCGCGGCGAAGATACGCCGCGAGGATGCCGAGCGCCGCCGGCGTCATGCCGTCGATCCGGCCGGCCTGGCCAACGGTGAACGGCCGCGCCTTCTCCAGCTTGGCGCGGACCTCATTGGAGAGACCGGGGACCAGCTGATAATCGACCTCTGACAGCACCAGCCCCTCGTCGCGCCGGAAGGCTTCGACGTCGGCGCTCTGACGCTCCAGATAGACATCGTACTTGGCGTCGATCTCGAGATGGGTGGCGATCACAGGGTCGATCGCCGACAGCTCCGGCCAGATGGCGCGGACCTGACTCCAGCCGATGTCCGGATAGGCCATCAGCTCAAAGGCCGAGCGGCGCTGACCATCCCGGTTCAGGGACAGGCCGTGCTTGATCGCCTCGTTCGGGGTGATGGTCAGAGACTTCGACAGTGCTCGGGCGGCATTCAGGGCGTCCATCTTGGCGCGGTGATGCCGAGTTCGGGCCCCACCAACGCAACCGAGCGCGATCCCCTTCTCGGTCAGGCGCTGATCGGCGTTGTCAGCCCGCAGCGTCAGCCGGTACTCGGCCCTGGAGGTGAACATCCGATAGGGCTCGCTGATCCCGCGGGTGACGAGGTCGTCGATCATCACCCCGAGATAGCCATCGGCGCGGTCGAACACCGTCAGCGCGGCGCCACTCGCGGCCAGCGCGGCGTTCAGGCCGGCGACGATGCCCTGGCCGGCGGCCTCCTCGTATCCGGTGGTACCGTTGATCTGCCCGGCTAGGAACAGGCCGCGCAGACGCCTGGTCTGGAGGGTCGGATCGAGCTCGCGGGGATCGATGTGATCGTATTCGATGGCGTAGCCCGGACGGACCATCTTGACCTGCTCCAGACCGGGAATGCTGGCGAGGATCGCGAGCTGGACCTCCTCCGGCAGCGAGGTCGAGATGCCGTTGGGATAGACAGTGCTGTCGTCGAGCCCTTCCGGCTCCAGGAAGATCTGATGGCCATCACGGTCGCCGAAGCGGACGATCTTGTCCTCGATCGAGGGGCAATAGCGGGGGCCGGAGCTCTTGATCTGCCCGGAGTACATCGGCGAGCGATGGACATTGGCCCGGATCACCTCATGGGTCGCGGGCGTGGTCCGGGTGATCCCGCACTGGATCTGCGGGGTCGTGATCCGCTCGGTCATGACCGAGAACGGCTCCGGCGGCTCGTCTCCGGGCTGCATTTCCACCGCGGACCAGTCGATCGTGGTGCCGTCCAGACGCGGCGGCGTCCCCGTCTTCAATCGTCCCAGGGTGAAGCCTGCGCGCTCGAAGGAGCCTGAGAGACCCATCGCGGGGGCCTCACCGACCCGGCCGGCGGGCCAATTCTTCTCGCCGAGATGGATCAGACCGCGCAGGAAGGTGCCGGTGGTGACGACAATGGCCCCGGCCCCGAACTTCCGGCCATCGGCCAGGCGAAGTCCGGTCACCCGGCCCTCGACCACGATCAGCTCGTCGGCCTCGCCCTCGATGACGGAAAGACCCTCGGTCTCCCGGATCGCGGCCTGCATCGCGGCGGCATAGAGCTTCCGGTCGGCCTGGGCCCGGGGGCCGCGGACCGCGGGGCCCTTGCGGCGATTGAGAACGCGAAACTGGATGCCGCCGGCATCGCCGACCCGGCCCATGAGACCGTCCAGCGCATCGACTTCCCGGACCAGATGGCCCTTGCCGAGACCGCCGATGGCCGGATTGCAGGACATCGCGCCGACAGTGGAGAAACGATGCGTCACCAGGGCGGTCGTTGCGCCCATCCGGGCGGAGGCGGCCGCAGCTTCACAGCCGGCGTGGCCGCCGCCAATCACGATGACGTCGAAACTCTCTCGCTCTGTTCGCATGGGCCGATCTTCTAGCTCAGAGGCGGAAAAGCCGGAAGTGGAAACTGGGGGCGGGGTGTTTCACATGAAACAGGACAACTTTGGGGGTGTCGCGCATTTTCGCGAAAACAACCCCATGCACAGTAGAAGGCGCATTGTTCTGGCTGGTGTTTCACGTGAAACAAGACGGGGTCCACGCGGAGAGAAAGTGTGATGGCGAGGCCCTCGCGCTTCCTTCGGCGCGGATCGTCAGAGCAGTAATAACGACCGGCGCGCTCCGTCATTGCGAGCGCAGCGAAGCAATCCAGAATCCTTCCGCGGAGACAGTCTGGATTGCTTCGTCGCAAGGGCTCCTCGCAATGACGAGATTGAGGCGCGCGCCCCCGCACTCGAACGTCACGGCATGAGGCGAGATCCGATCGTAGGACCGACCTGTGAAACCTTAAGCGATGGGAGCCGTCCAGTGTTTCACGTGAAACAGCAAGGAATGGAACAAGCGCTAGTTCTACAATGAAGAACTAGCGCTACTTTCCGATACAGAATTTCTGGAAGATCGCCCCAAGGACGTCTTCGACATCCACCCGGCCTAGCAGCCGGCCCAGGGCATAGGCGGCGGAGCGAAGCTCCTCGGCCGCCAGTTCTTCGCCCTCTTCTACAAGCTCGAGACTCCGGCGCAAGCTGTCTGATGCCTGGCGCAACAGATCGCGTTGGCGGGCTCGGGTCACCAATGCCCCCTCACTGGTTCCAAAGAACTCGGCGGCGAACGTCACGAGGCCGTCGACCAGCTGGCGGATTCCGTCGCCCTGGCTCGCCGAGATCCCGAACTCACCCAGCCGTCCGGCTTCCCCGCCCCCGCCGAGATCGATCTTGTTGCGCACGATCCAGACCGAGCCCCCGGACGGATGGCTGCCCTCGCCGGACGTCCACAGCGAACGCATCGCCTCCGGATCGGTGGCCTGCTCCCCCTCGACCAGCCACAGCACGAGGTCGGCATCCTCGGCGCGGGCTCGCGCGCGGCGCACACCCTCCTGCTCCACCGGATCATCGGTCTCACGAATGCCGGCGGTGTCGATGACCGTGACGGGATAGCCGTCGAGATCGAGCTGCACCTCGATCACGTCGCGCGTGGTGCCGGCATGCGGCGAGACGATCGCGACCTCGCGACGCGCGAGCTGGTTGATCAGCGTCGACTTGCCGACATTCGGCTCGCCGGCGATGGCGACCACCAGGCCATCGCGTAGACGTTCAGCTTGTCCCTGTGCCGCAAGGACTTCTGCAATTTCGCCGTGCAGCGCCTTGATCGCCTTGACCGCCGGCGCCATCAATTCCGCGGGCACGTCGCCCTCGTCCGAAAAATCGATGCCGGCCTCGATCAGCGCCGAAGCCTCGATGATGCGCTCGCGCCAGTCGCGCGCGCGGTTGCCGAGCAGGCCTTGCAATTGACGCAACGCCTGGCGGCGCTGGCGGTCCGTGTCGGCATGGATGAGATCGTCGAGGCCCTCGGCTTCGGTTAGGTCGAGCTTGCCGTTCTCGAAGCCGCGCCGCGTGAACTCGCCAGGCTCGGCCGCCCGCGTATTCGGAATTACAGAAATCGCGGCCAGGAGCGCCGCCAGCACCGCGCGTCCGCCATGGACATGGAATTCGGCGATGTCCTCACCGGTCGCGCTCGCCGGCCCCGGAAACCAGAGCACGACCGCATCGTCGATCGGCTGGTTCGCGGCGTCACGGAGCAGCCGGCGGCTCGCCTGCCGCGGTGCCGGCAGCCTGCCCGCGAGCGTTGTCAGCACCAGGCCGGCCTGGGCGCCCGAGACCCGCACCACGGCGATCGCGCTCGGCGGACGGCCCGACGACAGTGCAAAGATGGTCTGGTCTCGCGGATGCATGGCCTATTTGTCCGGCCGCCGGGGAAAAGGCAAATATCCGTTTCGGCCGATGCGCCCGGACGATTTTGCTGCACCATTTCCCGCAGCAAAAGCGCTTATTGCATCGCAGCATTCTGCTGCAAGAGTCGCTCGGCCTCGAGCGGACCGACCCAGCGCTAGATTCAAGTATTACTGAGATATATCAACGCATTAATAGAAAATCAGATCGGGCAGCGAACCGCTCGCCATGCTGCACCTCGCCGCAACAAGGCTGCACAAAAGAAAAAGGGCGCCCGAAGGCGCCCTCCAATCCTTTGCTGCACTGCACTCAGGTGTTCATCGAGTCGAAGAACTCCGAATTGCTCTTGGTCGAGCGCAGCTTGTCGAGCAGGAAGTCGATCGCGTCCATGGTGCCCATCGGGTTCAGGATGCGGCGGAGCACGTACATCTTCTTGAGCACCTGCGGATCGGTGATGAGCTCCTCCTTGCGGGTACCGGAGCGCGAGATGTCGATCGCCGGGAAGGTCCGCTTGTCCGAGACCTTGCGGTCGAGGATCAGTTCGGAGTTACCGGTGCCCTTGAACTCTTCGAAGATGACCTCGTCCATGCGGCTGCCGGTATCGACCAGCGCGGTCGCGATGATGGTCAGCGAGCCGCCCTCCTCGATGTTGCGGGCGGCACCGAAGAAGCGCTTCGGGCGCTGGAGCGCGTTGGCGTCGACACCGCCGGTCAGCACCTTGCCGGATGACGGCACCACGGTGTTGTAGGCGCGGCCGAGACGCGTGATCGAATCAAGCAGGATCACGACGTCGCGGCCATGCTCGACCAGGCGCTTGGCCTTCTCGATCACCATCTCGGCGACCTGAACGTGGCGCACCGCCGGTTCGTCGAAGGTCGAGGACACGACCTCGCCCTTCACCGAGCGCTGCATGTCCGTGACTTCTTCCGGACGTTCGTCGATCAGAAGCACGATCAGATAGCATTCGGGATGATTGTGCGTGATCGAATGCGCGATGTTCTGCATCAGCACGGTTTTACCCGTGCGCGGCGGCGCCACGATCAACGCGCGCTGGCCCTTGCCGATCGGCGCGACGATGTCGATCACCCTTGCAGAAAGGTCTTTTCGCGTCGGATCGTCGATTTCCATGCGGAAACGCTGGTTCGGAAACAGCGGTGTGAGGTTGTCGAAATTGACCTTGTGCTTGGCCTTTTCCGGGTCCTCGAAATTGAGCGTGTTGACCTTCAGCAGCGCGAAATAGCGCTCGCCCTCTTTCGGGCTGCGGATGTGACCTTCGATGGTGTCGCCGGTGCGCAGGCCGAAACGGCGGATCTGCGAGGGCGAAACGTAGATGTCGTCCGGACCCGGCAGATAATTGGCATCGGGCGAACGAAGAAAGCCGAAGCCGTCGGAGAGCACCTCGACGACGCCTTCGCCAACGATGTCGGTCTCAGCGAGCGAAAGCTGCTTGAGGATGGCGAACAGCAGCTCCTGCTTGCGCATGGTGCTGGCATTCTCGACCCCATTCTCTTCCGCGAACGAGACGAGCTCGGCCGGGGTCTTCGACTTGAGGTCCTGGAGTTTAATTTCCCGCATTGGGGTGGTCCTGTGGGGTAACCTTAGGGAGGGGGTGCGAGGAGGCTCTGAAATGCGGACGTGAGAAGATAGGGTCCGCAGGTCTGGCAAGGTGAGTGCCGGTGGGGGCTTCAAACCTGATGCGGTGTCCGGCCTCTGGAAAGCTCGGAAACAACCACATCCGCCTGCGTTGGGTGGGATATTGCTAATATAGAAAATCGCCCTTCACTGTGCAAGCCGAAGCGCTGAGCGATCAATCGAGATCGTTGCCTAGAACGGCTTCACGATCACCATGATGACGATGAAGATCATCAGGACTGTCGGCACCTCATTGATAATCCGATAGAATTTCTGACTTCGCGGACGCCGGTCGGCAGCGAAATCTTTCAGCCAGCGCGAAAAAAAGCCGTGGACCGCGGACAGCGCCAGGACCAGTGCCAGTTTTACGTGCAGCCAACCGGAAGCAAACCAATGGCCGGACCAGGCGAGATAGAGCCCGGCAAGCCAGGTGATGGTCATGGCCGGGTTGATGATCGCCTTGAGCAGCCGGCGCTCCATGATCTTGAACGTTTCCGACTGCCTGGAGCCGATTTCGGCCTCGCAATGATAGACGAACAGCCGCGGCAGATAGAGCATGCCCGCCATCCAGGAGATGACGGCGATCACGTGCAGCGCCTTGATCCACTCGTACATGCCGGCGGTCTCCCTTTTCTCGTTTCAAAGCGTTTTCTCGCGGCGAACCGGAATCCGCTTCGCTCGAAAACGCTTCTGCTCACCAAACGGTGGATGGAATGAGCCCGGTAAGAATTCATTCATAGATGGGAGCGCAGACTTATCCGAGCGCTCGGCTTATCTAAACCTAAACTTTTAGAATCTTAAGGTTTGAGTCTTAGTGACGGTGGATTGGACTCACACAATTCCGTCCGCCACTTCGCCCGCGCTTGTTCACATCCATCAACATATCCCGCGCAGGCCTTACCCGTTTCGATAAGTCGTCCGGGCTCAAGGGCTTGCGTGCGCCTGTCGGCAGTTTATCAAGGGGGTTATCCGCGCAATCCCGCTCCCCTCTCGGCGGGCTGCCGGACTTGTTCTTACGGGCAGTGGTGTGAAGAAAATTGGCGGTTGTCCCGCCCCTGGTGTCGCGCAACCCTTTCCAAGGGGTTAAGCTCCACAGAAATCCACACACCACACCGTCCTCATACAAAGAGTTTTTGTGCCGACCTCGAACAATTATTTCCATCTGCACCTCGTGTCCGACTCCACCGGCGAGACGTTGATCACCGTCGCGCGCGCCGTCGCCGCGCAGTACGCGAACGTCACGCCGGTCGAGCATGTCTACCCGCTGGTGCGCAGCCAGAAGCAGCTCGACCGGGTGCTCGACGAGATCGAGGAGGCGCCGGGCATCGTGCTGTTCACGTTGCTCGAGAAGGATCTGGTCTCCCGGCTCGAGGACAAGTGCAAGGGGATCAATGTTCCGAGCCTGTCGATCATCGGCCCGGTGATGCAGCTGTTCGAGGCGTATCTTGGCGCCGCGACCACGGGGCGCGTCGGCGCTCAGCACGTGCTCAATGCGGAATATTTCAAGCGCATCGATGCGCTGAACTACACGATGATCCATGACGACGGTCAGCATGTCGAAGGTCTCGACGATGCCGACGTGGTGCTCGTCGGTGTGTCCCGCACCTCGAAGACGCCGACGTCGATCTATCTCGCCAATCGCGGCATCCGTACCGCCAACGTGCCGCTGGTGCCGGGCATTCCGGTGCCGGCGCAATTGGAAACGTTGACGCGGCCGCTGGTGGTGAGCCTGCACGCGACGCCGGAACGTCTGATCCAGGTCCGTCAGAACCGCCTGCTCTCCATGGGCGCCGATTCCAGCAGCGACACCTATACCGACAAGCAGTCGGTCGCCGAGGAGGTGGCGTTCGCCCGCAAGCTCAGCGCCAAGCACGAATGGCCGCTGCTCGACGTCACGCGGCGCTCGATCGAGGAAACCGCCGCGGCGATCATGAAGCTCTACAGCGATCGCCAGCGCAACCGGCCCTCGGAATAGTTTTCGCGATGGGTCTGTGGCGCGGCAAATCTCCGTTGATCCTGGCTTCGCAAAGCAGCGCGCGAAAGATGCTGCTGGCGAATGCCGGGCTGGAATTCATAGCGATTACGGCCGATATCGACGAGCGCGGCATTCAGGCTGCGTCGAAGCTTTCGAGTCCGCGCGACATCGGTCTCTTGCTGGCGTGCGAAAAGGCCAAGGCTGTCTCGGCCAACCATCCGGGAAGCCACGTCATCGGCGCCGACCAGACCCTGGCTCTGGGCGATCGTCTCTTCAACAAGCCCGCCGGCCGCGCGCAGGCGATGGCGCAATTGCGCGATCTGGCCGGCAAAAGCCATGAGCTGAATTCGGCGGTGGCCGTGGCGCATGACGGCAAGATCGTCTTCGAGGACGTCTCGGTGGCCCGCATGACCATGCGACGGATGAGCGAGGCGGAGCTTTCGGCCTATCTCGATGCGGCCGGCGATGCAGTGACGACCAGCGTCGGCGCCTATCAGCTCGAAGGTCTCGGCATTCATCTGTTCGAGCGCATCGAGGGCGACCACTTCACCATTCTCGGCCTGCCGCTGCTGCCGCTGCTTGCCTTCCTGCGGCGCGAGCGGCTAGTTGCGGTGTGAAATGACAGAGATGGCTGGGCGCTGATGCGGATCCTGGGACTGACCGGCTCGATCGGGATGGGCAAATCGACCACCGCGAAATTGTTCGCGGAAGCCGGCGTCCCCGTCTACGACGCCGATGCCGCCGTCCATCAGCTCTACGAGGGCGAGGCCGCGCCTGCGATCGAAGCCGCCTTCCCCGGCACCACCGCGAACGGCAAGGTCGATCGGACAAAACTGTCGGCGCGCGTCGTGCACGATCCCGCCGCGATCAAGCAGCTCGAGCAGATCGTTCATCCGATGCTCGGTGCCTCCCGGACGAAATTCTTTGCCGACGCCGAAGCCGCCAACGCGCCGGTCGTGGTGCTGGATATTCCGCTGCTGTTCGAGACCGGCGGCGAGAAGCGCGTTGACGCCGTCGTTGTGGTCTCGACCTCGCCGGAACTGCAGCGCGAGCGGGTGCTGGCGCGGGGCACGATGGACGAGGCCAAGCTCGACGCCATCATCGCCAAGCAGACGCCCGACGCGGAAAAGCGCAAGCGGGCCGATTTCGTAGTGGATACGTCGCACGGACTTGAACCGGTGCGGGCGCAAATTGCGCACATCCTGGCCGAGGTCGTTAAGATGCCGCAGCGGCGAGCCTGATTCGCCGTCCCACACGGCCTCCTGATCATGCGCGAAATCGTCCTCGACACCGAAACCACCGGCCTCGATCCGCTCCGCGGCGATCGCCTGGTCGAAATCGGCTGCGTCGAGATGTTCAACCGCATGCCGACGGGACAGACGTTCCACCGCTACATGAACCCCGAACGGGACATGCCGGCGGAGGCGTTTGCGGTGCACGGGCTGTCGGCCGAATTCCTGGCGACGAAGCCGTTGTTCGACGAGGTCGTCGACGAGTTCCTGGAGTTCATCGGCGATGCGCCGCTGGTGATCCACAACGCCTCGTTCGACATCAGCTTCATCAATGCCGAGCTCGACCGGATCAAGCGCGCCGCGATCCCGCGCGAGCGCCTGGTCGACACGCTGCTGCTGGCCCGGCGCAAGCATCCGGGCGTGTCCAACCGGCTCGACGATCTCTGCTCGCGCTATGCGATCGACAATTCCCACCGCACCAAGCACGGCGCGCTGCTCGACGCCGAGCTTCTGGCCGAGGTCTATGTCGATCTGGTCGGGGCGCGGCAGTCGCAGCTGCTGCTGGCTTCGGAAGGCGAGGAAATCCGCATCAATGCGGCTGGCGATGCGCCGCGGCGGCAGCGGCTGACACCGCTTGCGCCGCGGATTTCCGACGCCGAGCGCGAGGCCCACAGGGCCTTCATCGCAACGCTCGGCGACAAGGCGATCTGGAACGAGTTTTTGCCCGCTCCAGCTGCCGTCGATCCGGCTGGTTAGGCCTGACCGGCCTGACCACCGGCGGCCATTTGCCGCTCCATGTTCTGGCGATAGAGACCGACGAAATCGACCGGGTCCAGCATCAGCGGCGGGAACCCGCCGTCGCGCACGGCCGTGGCGATGATCTCACGGGCGAACGGGAACAGCAGACGCGGGCACTCGATCATGACCAGCGGGTGCAGGTTCTCCTTCGGCACGTTGACGATCCGGAACACGCCGGCATAGGCGAGCTCGAACGAGAACATCACCTTGCCCGCGGTCTCGGCCTTGCCCTCGACCGACAGCGTCACCTCGAATTCCTGTTCGCTGAGGTTATTGGCGCCGACATTGATCTGGATATTGATCTGGGGAGCCTGGCCCTGCTGCTGGAGCGAGCTCGGCGCGTTGGGATTTTCGAACGAAAGGTCCTTGGTATATTGCGCCAGCACGTTGAGCTGGGGAGCCGGGGCCGCCTCGGGAGGGGTGCCGTTACCGTTGGTCATGAAAGTCTCTCCTTACCCGATTGGGGGCTGAATTTCGCGGCGGTTGGCTAACATAGGGCTACCTCGTTCCACAAGGACGAACGGTCCCGGATCGGGCGGCCGGGCCGCAGCCACAACTGTGACGTTCTGCCCGGCCTCCCGGCCAAATCGCGCCTTAAACGATTGAAGATGCGCGATTTCCGGCCACGATCGGGTTTCCCCTTAAGCATAAAACGCGCTACACTCGGTGCTGTGCCAAAAGGCGCCATTGGCCGGGCAAGATTTCGTGCCTACATCCCACGGACCTGACGTGCGGACCGAAATGGTGATGTAGACTTGCCGTTCCCGTATGGAACGGTCTACTGGCCGGATTGATTTTCCCGGCGACGACCTTCTAGGCGGCCCCTTCGAGAGAAGACCAGAAAGCGAATACCTCGTGGACATCTACACCATCATCTTCCTGGCGCTGGCGGTCTTCATCTTTTTGCGGCTGCGCAGCGTGCTGGGGCAGCGCACGGGCAACGAGCGGCCGCCGTTCGACCATACTGCCGCCCGCAACGCGCTGGGGGGTGCCCAGGACAAGAACGTCGTGACCATGCCGGGCAAGGTGATCGACCAGGCCCCGCTGGCGCCGACGGTCGAGCCGACCCCGCCCTCCGACCGCTGGAAGGGCCTGACCGAGCCGGGCACCGCGCTCGCGCAGGGCCTCGACGCCATCGTCGACAAGGATTCCACCTTCGATCCGCGCCATTTCATCTCGGGTGCCCGCGGCGCCTATGAGATGATCGTGCTGGCCTTTGCCAATGGCGACCGCCGCGCGCTGCGCGACCTGCTGTCGTCGGAGGTCTATGAAAGCTTCGACGCCGCGATCAAGGAGCGCGAGAAGAACGAGCAGAAGACCGAGACGCGCTTCGTCTCGATCGACAAGGCCGAGCTCGTCGGTGCCGAGCTGCGCGACCGCACCGCCCAGCTCACCATCCGCTTCGTCTCGCAGATGATCTCGGCCACCCGCGACAAGGCCGGCAACATCGTCGACGGCAGCGCCGACACGGTCGCCGACATCACCGACATCTGGACTTTCGCCCGCGACACCACCTCTCGCGATCCGAACTGGAAGCTGGTTGGCACCGGAAGCGCGAATTAAGGTCTTCTTGAAGACCAGCGCGACGGCGCTTTGCGCGGGTGTCGTCGTGCTGTCGTCGTTTTCGCTCGGCGCCGAGGCGGCGCGGCGCCACTACCGCAGCCACCATCATCACCTTCCGGAATTGCCCGCCACCCCGCCGCGGGCCTTGCCCTATCCGCAGCTCCCCCTGCCGTTCGAGATTCCCGGCGCGCAATACCTGCCGCTGGCCTGGGCCGACGTGAAGGGCTGGAGCGAGGACGATCATCTCGCGGCCTACAAGACGTTCCGCGCGAGCTGCCGGTCGATCAACGCGCAGACCGGCGCTCCCGAGCCCAAGAGTGAATACAAGGCGTTGGGGGCGTCGCTGAGCGAACCGTGCCGGGCTGCCAAATCGCTCGAGCTCAGCGACGACGCCAAGGCCAAAACCTTCTTCGAGGAGAACTTTGCGCCGCTGCGCATCTCCCGCCTCGGCGAGCCCGATGGTTTCGTCACCGGCTATTACGAGCCGGTGCTGGAGGGATCGCGGACGCAGACCGACGTCTACAATGTCCCGGTCTATCGCCGGCCCTCGAACCTGTTCGTGCGCGGCTACAAGCAGGATTCGGTCAGCCTGCCCAACAAGGGCCCGGTCTATCGCAAGATCGGCCGCCGCAAGCTGGTGCCCTATTACGACCGCGGCGAGATCGAGGACGGCAAGATCGCCGGCCGCGGGCTCGAGATCGCCTGGCTGAAGGACCCGACCGACCTGTTGTTCGCGCAGATCCAGGGCTCGGCGCGGATCAAGTTCGATGACGGCACCACGCTCCGGGTCAACTATGACGCCTATAACGGCTATCCCTACACGGCCGTGGGGCGCATCCTGATCGAGCGCGGCATCATTCCGAGGGAAGAGATGTCGATGCAGAAGATCAGGGAGTGGATGGCGCAGAACCCCGATGGCGCCAAGGAGCTGCGCCGCCAGAACCGCGCCTACATCTTCTTCCGCGAGGTCAATCTCTCGGACAAGGACGAGGCGGTGGGTGCGCAGGGTATTCCGCTGACGGCCGGCCGCTCGATCGCGGTCGACAAGTCGCTGCATGTCTATGGCACGCCGTTCTTCATCGAAGGCGAGCTGCCGATCGACTCCGAGCGCTCCAAGACGCCGTTCCATCGGTTGATGATCGCGCAGGACACCGGCTCGGCCATCATCGGCCCAGCGCGCGCCGATCTCTATTTCGGTGCCGGCGCGGATGCCGGCCGCGTCTCCGGGCGGCTGCGCCATCCCATGCATTTCGTGATGCTGGTGCCGAAAGGCCTTGATCCTACGGCGCGCGCCGCGCGGCTGCCGGTGCCGGACCCGCGGCCCTCGCAGAAGATCGCAAAGCTGTTTCCGCAAACCGAACCTGCTAAGGATCAGGCCAAGCCGGCGGCTCCGGCCGCAGCCGAGGCGCCAGGCAAAGGTGAGACGGTCGCTGTCGCCAGCCCTGTCCCGTTACCGGTGCCGCGTCCCGTGATAGAGCCCGTTCAAGAGCCGCGGCGGCCGGTGAAGAATCGTTCCCATCGGCAGCAATGAAGCGATCGTCCCGTCCGCCTGTGCTGGAGCCTCGCCCCTCGCCGCGCCGCCGCGCGCTGAGCGAGGATGAGCGCGCGCTGTGGGATACGGTCGCAAAACAGGTCAAGCCGCTGAGGAAACAACGTGCGCCGAAGGCGCAGGCTGTGCCGCGGGCCGAGCTATCACCCGCCGCGCCGGCTACGCGGCCAGCGCCATCGCCGCGTCCGATTGCTGCGGCACCGGCGCCGCGTGCCGTGAAGCCGTCCGTTCCGCCTCTGGCGCCGCTCGGCAAACGTGAGCGCACAAAGCTGTCGCGCGGCCGCAGCGAGATCGAGGCGCGGCTCGATCTGCACGGCATGACCCAGACACGCGCCCATCGCGCCCTCACCGGCTTCCTGCACCGCGCCCATCACGACGGCCTGACCTTCGTGCTCGTGATCACCGGCAAGGGCCGGAGCGGCGGCGAAAGCGGCGTGCTGCGCCGCCAGGTGCCGGAATGGCTGAGCCTGCCGGAATTCCGTGCCTTCGTGGTCGGCTTCGAGACGGCGCATATCGGCCATGGCGGCGAGGGCGCGCTTTACGTGCGGATCAGGCGGGCGAGGTACTAGAACGGCCGCACGATTCCGACGCGCGGGATCAGCGTGATGACCAGGCCGAAGATGTTTGTGTTCTGCTCCTCCGCCGGAATCAGCGGAGTCTCGCGCGCGGGCGGCAGCATCTTCACCGCATGCAGGATCAGGAACATGCAGACCGCCCAGTTCGAGATCCAGCGCGAATAGTCGAACACCATCGCGAACATCACGAGATAAGCGAGGCTGACGCCGATCAGCGCGGCGACGACGAGGCGCCGGTGCGTCTCGCTTGCGAGCGCGCCGATCAGGCTCGCAAGATAGCGCCATAGCGGCGTGTGCAGCCAGATCAAGAGCGCAAACACCGGCAAGCCGAGGATGTTGTGCGGCAGGCGGCCCCAGGTGTCCGAAATCTCCTTCGCCAGCGGCTGGTACCAGATGTAGCTGAATTGCAAGAGGTCGGTGCGGGAGGGATCGGCCATCCGGGTCTTCAGATACGCAACGAAATCCGCTTCCGGGATCGGCATCGTTCCCAGGAATTGTGCGGCGAAGAACAGCGCGGAGACGAGGAGGAAGGCGATGGTGCCGAAGGTGACGTTGCTGCGATTGCAGCCGCGAGCGAGATAGTGCCTGATCACGACGATGGCGATGATCGTCGGCACATACATCAGCAGATGGATGTGGTGGATCAGCACGAGCACGATCGAGAACAGCGCGGCCGTCGCCACGAACAGCAGCGAGCCGGCCGGCATCAGCAGCAGGATGATTGCCAGCGCACAGCCATAGATGTCGAAATGGCCGAGCGTGTGCATGAAGTTCTTCAGGAAGAACGGCGAGCCCGCGAGGAAGACGAACAGCGGCAGCGTCCTGGCGGTGAAGCCGAAGGTTTTTTGAAACAGCCTTACGAATAGCGCCAGCGTCACCAGCCACGTCACCCCGCCGAGCGCGAACACCAGCCAGACCGGCACCTTCGCCGTGAACAGCGCGACGACCGCCCCGATCAGCGCGCGCTTGATGAAGCCGAAATGATAGTCGACGAGCAGGTGAATGTAGGGGACGTAAGGCGGCAGCTGGATCTTGTGAACGAACACGCCGACGATGATTGCGGCGTTGATCGCGAGCAGCAGGCGCCAGGGGTTTTGCAGGACGCTAGCGGGCACGCGGCACCCGACGCGAACAAAACTCCGCTGTCGTCCCGGACAAGCGAGCTCCTGGCAACGCGTAGCGTTGTCCAGCGCGAGCGCAGATCCGGGACCAATAACCACCGCAGGTCGTTTGAGCCGAGATCAGGGCCGCCATCTTGCTTCAACAATATCCGCTGTTGGTAATGGGTCCTGGCTTTCGCCAGGACGACGGCGGATAGATAGCTGACCCCGGCCGAATTACAAAATGAACCGGCTGAGGTCGGCGTTCTTGGCGAGGTCGCCGACGTGCTTCTGCACGAAATCGGCATCGATCCGGATGGTCTCGCCGTCGCGGTCGGGGGCGGTGAAGGAGATCTCGTCCAGCACCCGCTCCATCACGGTCTGGAGCCGCCGCGCGCCGATGTTCTCGACGGTGGAGTTGACGGCGACCGCGACGTCGGCCAGCGCGTCGATGGCGCTGTCGGTGATGTCGAGCGTGACCCCCTCGGTCTGCAAAAGCGCGACATATTGCTTGATCAGCGAGGCCTCGGGCTCGGTCAGGATGCGGCGCATGTCGTCGCGGGTCAGCGCCTGCAATTCGACGCGGATCGGCAGGCGGCCCTGCAATTCAGGCAACAGGTCCGACGGCTTGGCGACGTGGAAGGCACCCGAGGCGATGAACAGGATGTGGTCCGTCTTCACCGCGCCGTGCTTGGTCGAGACCGTGGTGCCCTCGATCAGCGGCAGCAGGTCGCGCTGCACGCCCTCGCGCGAGACGTCGCCGCCGACGCGGCCGTCGCGGGCGCAGATCTTGTCGATCTCGTCCAGGAACACGATGCCGTTGTTCTCGACAGCGCTGATCGCTTCCAGCGTGAGCTGCTCGGTGTCCAGCAGCTTGTCGGATTCCTCGTTGACGAGGATCTCGTGCGAGCTTTCCACCGTCAGCCGGCGCGTCTTGCTGCGGCCGCCCAGCTTGCCGAAGATGTCGCCGATCGAGATCGCGCCCATCTGCGCGCCCGGCATGCCCGGAATCTCGAACATCGGCATGCCGCCGCCGGACGACTGCGTTTCGATCTCGATTTCCTTGTCGTTCAGTTCGCCCGCACGCAGCTTCTTGCGGAAGGATTCCCGCGTCGCCGCGCTGGAATTGGCGCCGACCAGCGCGTCGAGCACACGCTCCTCGGCGGCGAGCTGGGCGCGCGCCTGCACGTCCTTGCGTTTGCGCTCGCGCACCTGGGCGATCGCGACCTCGACGAGATCGCGCACGATCTGCTCGACGTCGCGGCCGACATAGCCGACCTCGGTGAATTTCGTCGCTTCGACCTTCAGGAACGGCGCATTGGCGAGTTTTGCCAATCGCCGCGCGATTTCCGTCTTGCCGACGCCGGTCGGCCCGATCATCAGGATGTTCTTCGGCAGCACCTCCTCGCGCAAGGAGCCTTCGAGCTGCTGCCGGCGCCAGCGATTGCGCAGCGCGATCGAGACGGCGCGCTTGGCATCGGCCTGGCCGACGATGAAGCGGTCGAGTTCGGAAACGATTTCGCGGGGAGAGAAGTCTGTCATGGGACCTTAGCTAGGGTCAGATGCGGGCCGGGACAAGTCGCTTTTTCGGCGGTCAGATGATCGGCGGCCCCGATTGCCATTGCTTCACGGCCTCGATCGGATGGATCAGCATCAAGATATTGAGCGTCAGATTGTCGCGAATGTGGAGCGCCAGCATGATCTCGAAGGCGAGCCCGAGCAGGACGGTCACCGTGACAGGCAGCACGCGCGCGGCAAGGAACCCCAGCGCCATGAACAGCGTGTCCGACACCGAATTGACGATGCTGTCGCCAAAATAGTCGAGCGAGATCGTCCCGGCGCGGTAGCGCTCGATGATGAATGGCGAGTTCTCGACGATCTCCCAGGCACCTTCGATCAGCATGGCGACGATCAGCCGTGCCGGCCACGACAGAGGCAGCAACGGCAGGCGCGCGAACAGCAGAAAGGTCAATGCGTAGAACAGGAAGCCGTGCAGGACGTGCGAGAAGCTGTACCAGTCGGCGATGTGCTGGGAATTCTCCGAGCTGTTCACCACGCCGTGCCACAGCTTGACGTAGCCGCAGGTGCAGATCGGCACCCGCCCCATCGCAAACAGGATCGAGGCCTGCAGCGCCAGCAGCAGCAGCGCGATGCCGACCCAGGCGAATGCTGGCACCGCGGCTTTGCTTTCGCGCGCGCTGGCCAGCGTCATGGCTCGCGCACCATCAACAGCGCCGGCCCGTCCGGCGTCTCGACCATGCGGTCGCGGACGAAGCCCGCCTTCTCGTAGGCGCGCAGGGCGCGCAGATTGAGCGGATCTGGATCGGTGACGACGCGTGGCAGGCCTTGCCGCAGCTCTGCGTCGACGAATTGGCGGATGAAGGCCGAGCCGTGGCCACGCGCGATCATGTCGCGTTCGCCGATGAACTGATCGATCCCACGCGTGCCCTCCGGTTGTTGCCCGAAGCCCGTATTCCAGGCCGTCAGGCGGTAGCACTGAAGATAGCCGAACGGCTTGTCGCCGGCCAACACGATGAACTGGTCCATCGCCGGCTCATCGAGGTCGCCGCTGACCAGCGCAAGCTGCTCGTCCGGATCGCCCCACCATTCCCGCACATGCGCCTCGCCCAGCCACCGCCGGATCAGCGGCAGGTCAGCCGCGGTCATCGGGCGGAAGGCGTAGGCGGGCGTCATGGCCTAGCCGGTCGCCAGGCTTTCGATGGTCACATTGCGGTTGGTGTAGACGCAGATGTCGGCGGCGATGTCGAGGGAGCGGCGGACGATGGTCTCGGCGTCCTTGTCGGTGTCGAGCAGGGCCCGCGCGGCCGCCAGTGCATAGTTACCGCCGGAGCCGATCGCCATCACGCCGGCCTCGGGCTCGAGCACGTCGCCGGTGCCTGTCAGCACCAGGGAGACGTCCTTGTCGGCCACGATCATCATGGCCTCCAGCCGCCGCAGGTAACGGTCAGTGCGCCAGTCCTTGGCGAGCTCGACCGCGGCCCGGGTCAACTGCCCCGGATATTGCTCGAGTTTGGCTTCCAACCGCTCAAAGAGCGTGAAGGCGTCGGCGGTCGCGCCGGCAAAGCCGCCGATGACGTCGCCCCTGCCGAGCTTGCGAACCTTCTTGGCATTGGATTTGATCACGGTCTGGCCGATCGAGACCTGGCCGTCGCCGCCGACCACCACCTTGCCGCCCTTGCGGACCGTCAAGATCGTGGTGCCGTGCCAGCCCGGCGAGCTGTTCTGGGAATCCTGCATGAAGTACCTCATTGTCCGGCCTGATTTAGGCGGTCGGGAGCGAGGGCACAACGGGCCGCTCCGGGCCCAATTTCGCTCACCATAGGCAGAAGTAGAGGCCCGGCCAGCCGTTCCCGCAGTAGCGAAGGCGTCATGGGGCTGTTAAAAGACCCCCGTTTTCGGCCCCCGAGCATGATCCGGAAAAGTGGGCACCGGTTTTCCGACAAAGATCATGCTCAAATGAAGCGAAAGCTAGTTTTGATGCGCACCGCGACGATCAAGCGCAAGACCAAGGAAACCGACATCGAGGTCACCGTGAACCTCGATGGCACCGGCGTGTCCAATATCGCGACCGGCATCGGCTTTTTCGACCATATGCTCGATCTCCTCGCCCGCCATTCCCGCATCGACCTCACGGTCAAGGCGGTCGGCGACCTGCACATTGATCATCACCATACCACCGAAGACACCGGCATCGCGCTCGGCCAGGCGGTCAAGCAGGCGCTGGGCACCATGGCGGGCATCACCCGCTATGCCGGCGTGCATATGCCCATGGACGAGACGCTGTCGCGCGTCGTGATCGACATCTCGGGCCGCCCGGTCCTGGTGTTCA
This sequence comes from Bradyrhizobium sp. CCBAU 11361, assembly GCF_028128935.1. Taxonomy (NCBI): domain Bacteria; kingdom Pseudomonadati; phylum Pseudomonadota; class Alphaproteobacteria; order Hyphomicrobiales; family Nitrobacteraceae; genus Bradyrhizobium; species Bradyrhizobium sp. CCBAU 11361. The sequence goes on along the minus strand of NZ_LBJZ01000189.1, from coordinate 47,032 downwards.
AGGTCGACTTCCCCCGCGACAAGATCGGCGAGTTCGACACCGAGCTGGTGCGCGAGTGGTTCCAGGCCTTCGCCATGAATGCCGGCGTGACTCTCCACGTCGAGACCCTATATGGCGATAACAGCCATCATATCGCCGAGTCCTGCTTCAAGGGTCTGGCGCGGTCGCTGCGGGCGGCGGTTGCGATCGATCCGAAGGCGGCGGGCGAAATCCCGTCCACCAAGGGCTCGCTCGGCGGCTGACATCTCCGTCTCGGTGGCAAACGCTGCCGGCGGCATCACTGAATTCTTGAGAACGGGGCATCACCATGCCTGTCTACACAGTTCATGCTCCCTTCCCTGCCGGAGCCGATCTGCGCGCGACCGACAAGTTCGTCTTCGTGCGCGACGGCTTCCATTACTGGGCGATGGTTTTCGGCCCGTTCTGGCTGTTGTGGAACCGGCTGTGGCTGGTGCTGATCGGCTGGCTGGTCTTCGTCGCCGCGTTCAATGCCGGACTGTCCAGCCTCGGCATCGGACGCGGCGCGATCTTCTTCTCCGATATCATCGTTGCGCTGCTGATGGGTTTTGAGGCCTCCAGCCTGCGCCGCTGGACGCTGTCGCGCGGCAAATGGCGGCTGCTCGATATCGTCGTCGGCGACGACGAGGACACCGCCGAGCGCCGCTTCTTCGAGCGCTGGAGCCAGAAGCAGCACGGCATCGTCAACGATCAATGGGCCGTCGATCGCGGCGGCCCGCCGCCGACCCGCAACACGCCGGGCCAGCAATTTTCGAACCCGCCGCCGCTTCCGGCCGGCGGCATCATTGGATTGTTTCCAGAACCGGGAGGGTCAAGATGAGCATCGCGATCATCGATTACGGTTCCGGCAATCTGCATTCCGCCGCGAAAGCCTTCGAGCGCGCCGCGCGCAGCCTGGAGAATCCGCAAAAGGTCTTCGTCACCAGCGATCCGGATCAGGCTTACAGCGCCGATCGCCTGGTGCTGCCGGGCGTCGGCGCGTTCGCCGATTGCCGGCGCGGCCTGGACGCCGTCAACGGCATGGTCGAGGCGATCACCGAAGCGGTGCGCGTCAAGGCGCGGCCGATGTTCGGCATCTGCGTCGGCATGCAGCTGTTCGCCACCCGCGGCAAGGAGCATGTCATCACGCAGGGCCTGAACTGGATCGGCGGCGACGTCGAGAAGATCACGCCGCGCGACGAGAGCCTGAAGATCCCGCACATGGGCTGGAATACGCTCGACGTGCTGCGCGAGCATCCGGTGCTGAACAAGCTGCCGCTCGGCCCCAAGGGCCAGCACGCTTATTTCGTGCACTCCTACCACCTCAACGCCGCCAATGAGGCGGACGTGCTCGCGCGCGCCGATTACGGCGGGCCTGTCACCGCGATCGTCGCCAAGGACACCGCCATCGGCACGCAATTCCACCCCGAGAAGAGCCAGCGTTTTGGGCTCGCCCTGATCTCGAACTTTTTGCGATGGAAGCCGTGATTCTCTTTCCCGCTGTTGACCTCAAGAACGGCCAATGCGTGCGCCTCGAGCAAGGCGACATGGCGCGCGCGACCGTGTTCAACCTCAATCCCGCGGCGCAGGCGCAGAGCTTTGCCGAGCAGGGCTTTGAGTATCTCCACGTCGTCGACCTCGACGGTGCCTTTGCCGGCAAGCCGGTGAATGCGCAGGCCGTCGAGGCGATGCTGAAGACGATCAAGATCCCGGTGCAGCTCGGCGGCGGCATTCGCGACCTTGCGACCATCGAAGCCTGGCTCGAAAAGGGCATCACCCGCGTCATCATCGGCACCGCCGCGGTGCGCGACCCTGAACTGGTGAAAGCTGCAGCCAGGAAATTCCCCGGCCGCGTCGCGGTCGGGTTGGACGCCCGCGACGGCAAGGTCGCGGTCGAAGGCTGGGCCGAGACCTCGCAGGTGACGGTGCTGGAGATCGCACAGCGCTTCGAGGATGCCGGCGTCGCCGCCATCATCTTCACCGACATCGCGCGCGACGGCCTGCTCAAGGGCCTGAACCTGGACGCGACCATCGCGCTGGCCGACGCCATCTCGATCCCCGTGATCGCCTCCGGCGGTCTTGCCTCGATCGAGGACGTCAAGGCGATGCTGACGCCGCGCGCATCGAGGCTCGCCGGCGCGATCGCTGGCCGCGCCCTTTACGATGGCCGGCTCGATCCTGCGGCCGCCCTCACCCTGATCCGTAACGCGCGCGCCTAGGAGCCGAACATGTTCAAGGTGCGCGTGATCCCCTGCCTCGACGTCAAGGACGGCCGCGTCGTCAAGGGCGTCAATTTCGTCGATCTGCGCGATGCCGGCGATCCCGTCGAAGCCGCGATCGCCTATGACGCCGCCGGCGCCGACGAGCTCACGTTCCTCGACATCACCGCGACCCATGAGAACCGCGGCATCATGCTCGACGTGGTCCGGCGCACGGCGGAGGCCTGCTTCATGCCTGTGACCGTCGGCGGCGGCGTGCGCGAGGTTGACGATATCAAGACGTTGCTGCGCGCCGGCGCGGACAAGGTCTCGATCAACAGCGCCGCGGTGTCGCGGCGCGAGTTCGTCAAGGAAGCGGCCGAAAAGTTCGGCGAGCAGTGCGTGGTGGTCGCGATCGACGCCAAGCGGGTCAAGCGCCCGGGCGGCGACCGCTGGGAGATCTTCACCCATGGCGGTCGCAACGCGACCGGCATCGACGCGATCGAATATGCCCAGGAAGTGGTCTCGCTCGGCGCCGGTGAAATCCTGCTGACCTCGATGGACCGCGACGGCACGAGGCAGGGGTTCGACATCCCGCTGACCCGGGCGATCGCCGACAGCATTCCCGTTCCCGTGATCGCCTCGGGCGGCGTCGGCAATCTCGACCACCTCGTCGACGGTATCCGCGACGGGCACGCCACGGCGGTGCTGGCGGCCTCGATCTTCCATTTCGGGGAATTCACCATCCGCGAGGCCAAGGAGCACATGGCCCGGCGCGGCCTGCCCATGCGCCTGGATGCCTGACGACTCCCGCTCCTAGAAATGCTACACAGGCTGGCGGGAATGGCCGCCGTGGCAAGTGTGCTGCCAAGTGTGTTTTTCGAGTAACTCCGATGCCGCGTTTCACGATCCACGATCTGGCCGAGACCATCGACGCCCGCGCGGCGGCCGGCGGCGAGGGCTCCTATACCCGCAAGCTCCTGGACAAGGGCGCCGAGCATTGCGCCAAGAAGTTCGGTGAGGAAGCAGTCGAAACCGTAATCGCAGCAGTCGAAAACGATCGCGCGCATCTGATCGCCGAGGGCGCCGATCTGCTCTATCATTTCCTTGTGCTTTTGAAGGCACGCGGCATAAAGCTGGAAGAGGTCGAGGCTGCGCTCGGCAAGCGAACCTCGATGTCAGGGTTGGAAGAAAAAGCTTCGCGTAAAGAGTGAGTAAGTCGCAACGGAAAGGCGGCGTCATGGATATCCGCGCACCCGAGCAGCAGTATAATCCGTACCGCGTCTATACGCGCGAGCAATGGGCGCGGTTGCGCGACGACACGCCGATGACGCTGGAGCCGGGCGAGTTCGACCGGCTGCGCTCGCTGCACGATCGCCTCGACTTGCAGGAGGTCGAGGACATCTACCTGCCGCTGTCGCGCCTGCTGTCGATCTATGTCGATGCGATGCAGCGCCTGTATTACGCGGAGCGCCAGTTCCTCAACATCCGCGACCGCAAGATGCCCTACATCATCGGCGTCGCCGGTTCGGTCGCGGTCGGAAAATCCACCACGGCCCGCGTGCTCCAGGCGCTGCTGGCGCGCTGGTCGCCGCGCCCGAAGGTGGACCTGATCACGACCGACGGTTTTCTGTACCCGAACGCCGTGCTCGACCGGCAGGGCATCATGCAGAAGAAGGGTTTCCCGGAGAGCTACGACCTGCCGCTGCTGCTCGGCTTCCTCTCCGACATCAAGGCCGGCCGCCGCCACGTCCGCGCGCCGGTCTATTCGCATCTGACCTACGACATCGTGCCGAACCAGTGGGTGGAGATCGACCAGCCCGACATCCTGATCGTCGAGGGTGTCAACGTGCTGCAAACCGGCAAGCTGCCGCGCGACGGCAAGGCGGTGCCGGTCGTCTCCGACTTCTTCGATTTCTCGGTCTATATCGATGCCGACGAAGCGGCGCTGCGGCGCTGGTACATCAAGCGCTTCCTGGCGCTGCGCGACACCGCGTTCACCAATCCCAAATCCTACTTCAACCGCTACGCGCTGTTGTCGGACGAGGAAGCCACCGCCACCGCGATCGCGATCTGGGAGCGCACCAACCTCGCCAATCTCGAGGACAACATCCTGCCGACCCGTCCCCGCGCGACGCTGATCCTGAAGAAGGGCCCCGACCACGTGGTCGAGAGCGTGGCGCTGCGGCGGTTGTAGTTGCGCCCGCGCAAGGCGGGCTTTGCTCTAACGTCACTTGCCGGCCTTGGCGATCCAATCCGCAGACTTGATGCGCCCCGCAAAGGTGGCAGGGCCGGAGTCGCTGGCCCGGTAAACGAAAGCTTCGCCTTCCTGGACGTCGCCGGCGTCCTTGCCAAAGGCATCGGCGATGTTCGTCTTGTGGGTGATCAGGAAGACGTTGGTGCCCGCCTTCGGAGGCGCATCGACGAGCTGACGCACGGCCTGTCCGGCCTTTGCATTTGTACCGGTCGGGTTTGCCATTCCCGACGCGCTGGCGTTGCTGCTGTCCGTCAACGCATCGACCGGCTTGACCTCGCGGCCGGAGATCAGCTTGCCGGCCTCGATCGCGCGGTTCAGCCGACTGGTGTAGACATCGCCGATCGGGATCGCGAGCTCCTTGATCGCCGTCCCGATCTGGCGCGCCGTATCCCTGCCCTTTTCACTGAGCTGACGTTGGGCGCTCATGTCGTCGAACTTGAAGGGATAGACGTCCTTTTGGCTGTCATCGGTGGCGGTGTGCCGAAAGACCAGGACGTAGCCGCCTTGCTTGAGCGATGAGATCAGCTCCGACGTATCGCCTGCGGCGGATCCGGAGAGTCCAGCGAAAAGGACAGCGACTGCGAGGCGGCAAAGCAAGTTCATGCTCGAAATCCTCTATCGCAAATGCCCCCCGAGGATGGTGACGCGCAACGCGGTCGATTTCAATTATCGATTGTGGCCGAGATGAGGTTCCCGTGAAATTCTGGATCAGACCGCCAGATGCCGTGACGCGGCGAGGCCGGCCAGCGCTTCGTCCAGCTTCTCGCGGTCGAGCGGCTTGATCAAAAACCCGTTCATGCCGGCTTCGAAGCAGGCGTAGCGATCCTCCACCAGCGTGTTGGCGGTGAGTGCGAGGATCGGGGTGTGACGACCACCGGTGGCAGCCTCGTGGGCGCGGATGCGTTTTGTCGCTTCGATGCCGTCGAGCTGCGGCATCTGGATGTCCATCAGCACGAGATCATAGGGCGTGCCGGCCGAGCTGGCAGCGAGCCAGGATTCCAGCGCGGCCTCGCCATGGACGGCGATGACGACGCGGTGGCCGAGCTTGGTCAGCAGCGAACGCATCAACAGCGCGTTGATCTCGTTGTCCTCGGCGACGAGGACCGACAGTCCCTTTGCCGATGCCGTGCTCGTGGATTCGACCGGGGGCTCCGGCGCAAGCTCGGGCGATGCGATCTCCGGGGTGAGCGCGAGGCGTGCGGCGAGCGAGGCCGCGCGCAGCGGCTTCACCAGAAAGCCGGTGAAGGCCGCCGACAGCTTTTCATGGCGCGAGCTCGACGTCAGCAGCACCAGCCGTTGCGGCGCATGGGCGCGGGCCACTTCGCTCAGCCGATCGGCAATCGCAGGGCCGATCGCGCGATCGACCAGCACTGCCTGCCAGGAGCGCTCCGGCAGCAGCGCTTCCGCGACAGCGGCGTCGGTCACGAGGCATGTCTGGCCGCCCCAGCGCTCCAGTCGCCGTGCGATCAGCGAAGCCTCGATGCCCTCGGCAATCAGCAGGATCGACTTGCCCGTGAGGTCGGGACTCGGGAACGGGGTCTGCCCCGCGCCTCCTTGCGATGGCGCGAGCGGCACCGCGACCTCGAAGGTCGAGCCCCTGCCCGGTTCGCTCGCGAGTGTGATCCGGCCGCCCATGCGCTTGACGATGCGTTCGCTGATGGCAAGGCCGAGCCCGGTGCCGCCATAGGTGCGGGCGACGCGCTCGTCGGCCTGCTCGAACTCGCGGAAGATGCGTTGCTGCGCTTCGGCTGCGATGCCGATGCCGGTGTCGCGGACGAGGAAGCTGATCTCGTTCGGCCAGATGCCGGGCTCGACGATCAGGGCCACGCCGCCGCTCGCGGTGAACTTGATGGCGTTGCCGGCAAGATTGAGCAGCACCTGGCGCAGCCGCGCGGCGTCGCCGACCACCTCGAGCGGCAGGCGCTCGTCTACATAGGCGGCGATCTCGAGCGTCTTCGCCTGCGCGCGCGGCGCGAGCAGCTCGGTGATCTCCTCGATCAGGGTCGAGAGCGCGAAGGGGCGTTGCTCGAGGTCGAGCTTGCCGGCCTCGATCTTGGAATAATCGAGCATCTCCTCGATCAGCGCCATCAGCGCTTCGCCCGAGGTTTTCACGGCTTTCGCGTAGGTCGCCTGCTCCGGCGTCAGCGTGGTGTCGAGCAAGAGGCCGCCCATGCCGATGATGCCGTTGAGCGGAGTGCGGATCTCGTGCGAGGCCATCGCGAGGAAGCGCGACTTGGCGCGGTTGGCGGCATCGGCCTGGTCGCGGGCGTCGGACAGTGCGCGCTCGGTCTCGGTGCGGTCGGTGACGTCGCGTCCCACACTCTGCAACTCGGCCGGCTGGCCGGCATCGAGGCGGACATAACCCTCGCGCCAGGCGATCCAGCGCGCGCCGAGCGGGGTTGCGATCTTCTGATCGTGAACGCGCGTGCCGTTGCTTTCGCGGGCATTGTCGCCCTGCTCCAGCACGTCGAAATCAAAGCGCGTGCCGACCAGCGCGCCGCGCGCCTGCCCTGCGAGCGTGCAATAGGCGTCGTTGGCGAAGGTGATGCGGCCGTTTGTGTCGCGCAGCACGATCAGGTCGCCCTGCTGTTCGAACAGGCTGCGGGCGCGCTCCTCCGCTTCCTTCAGCTCCCAATTGCGGTCGATCAGCGCCTCGTTATGGGCGGCGAGCTTGCGCAGCCGCTTGTTGACGAAGCGCAGCCGCATGCTCATCGTCGCCAGGCCAAGGCAGGCGAGGGCGAACAGGAAGCTCGCGCCGATGGCAAAGGCATTGGGATCGTAGCCGGAATTCTCGGCGCGGCTGCCGGAGACGAAGCCATAGGCGCCGCCGAACGTCGCCGAGAAGATCATGAAGGAGCGGATCGCGAAGGCGATTCTCGGATGCTGCCGCCTGAAGCGGCGCATGCGCACCTTGATCCGGAACGTCCGACCCATCGCCACCGATCCCGACTCTTGTCTTGAAACCCCGTGCTCGCCACGTGCGACGATGTCCCGCCGACCTTGCGAACAGCTTGAGGCTTTGGCGCCGCCTCCAAACAGGGTTGACGAGGTGTTAACGCCTCATCATCGCCCTTCAGAGCGAGGCCGCCTGGAACGGGCGGTGACCGTCGTGGGCGCCGACGATCAGCGCCGCCGCCTCGCGCTGCGAGAACGTCTTCGAGCGCACATAGATGCGGTAATCGGCCGGCCCGTCGGCGGAGAGATAGATCACCGGGCCGCCGTCGACCGGCTGCGCGGCAATCGTGATGAGCCGGGTCTGCGGATTGGCCTGGCAGGAATCCGGCTCGGAGCCGAGACCGTCGTCCACCACCGCGAAGTCCGCACCGTCCGCATCGTCGGTGATCTGAACCCTGACCGTGGCCCGCGTCGGATCGTCGGTGAAGGCGACATGGACGCCGGCGGTCCAGAACAGCGATGTCAGCTCGACGGAGGTGTCGCCCAGGGCGATGCAGGGATGCGAGACCGATCCGATCTCGCTGCGGGCAAACACCGCAGCCGCCAACAGGGGAACAACCGAGGCCAGGATCTTGAAACGCAACATGACATTCTACTCGCCGGGCCCGTACCGGAACTTGTGGGCCTTATGGTTTGTAGAGCGTAAAGGAAACTCGTTACCGCCGGGTTGATGCGCGAAATGATCACGCCATCTGGCGCACATCCTCTGCGAGTGCGCGGTAGGACAGCGCTTCGGCGAGATGCAGCCGGCCGATCCTGTCGGCGCCGTCGAGGTCGGCGAGCGTGCGCGCCACCCGCAGCACCCGGTGATAGCCGCGCGCCGACAGCCGCATGGTCTCGGCGGCGTCGCGCAGCAGCTTGGCGCCTTGCGCATCCGGCTTGGCGATCTCTTCGAGCACCGAGGCCGGCGCCTCGGCATTGGTGCGGACCCGCGGCAGGCCGATATCCGCGTAACGCGCAAGCTGGATGTCGCGCGCCGCCGCCACGCGCGCGGCGACCTCGGCCGATCCCTCCGCCGGCGGCGGCAGGATCAGGTCGGCTGCGGTCACCGCCGGAACCTCGATGCGCAGGTCAATGCGGTCCATCAAGGGGCCTGAGATGCGCGCCTGGTAGTCGCCGGTGCAGCGATCGATGCGGCCGCGCTTGCAGGCGTAGCCGGGCTCGAACGCGTTGCCGCAGCGGCAGGGATTCATCGCCGCGACCAGCATGAAGCGGGCAGGGTAGGTGACGCGATGATTGGCGCGGGACACCGAGACCTCGCCGTTTTCCAGCGGCTGGCGCAGCGAATCCAGAACGCGCGGATCGAACTCGGGCAATTCGTCGAGGAACAGCACGCCCTGATGCGCCAGCGAGATTTCGCCGGGCTTGGCACGCATGCCGCCGCCGGTGAGCGCGGCCATGCTGGCGGAATGATGCGGCGATCGGAACGGGCGCCGCGACGTCAGCGCACCGCCTTCGATCTCGCCGGCAACGGAGGCGATCATCGAGACCTCGAGCAGCTCGCCCGGCGAGAGCGGCGGCAGGATCGAGGGCAGGCGCGCCGCCAGCATCGACTTGCCGGCACCGGGCGCGCCGATCATCAACAGGTGATGTCCGCCGGCGGCCGCTATCTCCAGCGCCCGCTTGGCGCTTTCCTGGCCCTTGATGTCGCGCAGGTCGAGCGGCGAGGCGGCGGCCTCGTGCACTCTGGGCGAGGGACGCGACAGCACCTGCGTGCCCTTGAAGTGGTTGGCGATCTGGATCAGCGATTGTGCGGCGATGATCTGGATGTCCGGGCTCGCCCAGGCCGCTTCCGAGCCGCAGGCGGCCGGACAGATCAGGCCTTCCTCGCGCACATTGGCGCCAATCGCGGCGGGAAGAACGCCGGCCACCGGCGCGATCGAGCCGTCGAGGCCGAGCTCGCCGAGCACGGTGAAGCCAGTCAGCGCATCCGGCGGAATCGCGCCGATCGCCGCCATCAGCCCGAGCGCGATCGGCAGGTCGTAATGGCTGCCTTCCTTGGGCAGATCGGCGGGGGCCAGATTGACGATGATCCGCCGCGCCGGCAGCGCCAGGCCTGATGCGATCAGCGCCGAGCGGACCCGCTCCCGCGCCTCCGACACCGCCTTGTCCGGCAGGCCAACGATGGCAAAGGCCGGCAGGCCCGGTGCGACCTGCACCTGCACGTCGACCGCGCGGGCCTCGATCCCCTCAAAGGCGACGGTAGAAACCCGTTGAACCATGCCGAACCAGCCTGCCCACTTGCACAATCGAGGGTAGCAGAGCCGGCCACCCTCCGGTGCTGGGTCAGTTTGATTGTGGCGGCGCGGACGGGCTGGAAAAGTGACGCGTCGGGGCGCATATTTACAGGATGGCAAAGCCTGACCGTTGGACTCAAAATCTCAAGTGCCCCGATTGCGGTAAGACGGCAATGGCGCGCATGTCAGACGATAATTTCCACCGGATTCAGCAGGACTACCACGCCACGGTTGATGTCCTGCCTGACGGTTTCCGAACGCTACAGCGGGAGAGCCGCGCCGGACTCGTTGATATCACCTGTATATGCTCCGAACGGTCGGCCATCCAATGACCCCCAAACGCCCTAGGGACCCCAACCAGCTCGCTAAGTCGATTATCGATATTGCGACCGGCGAAGCTCCCGATAACGGTCCAGAAACCCAAAACGAAAAAGACCCCGCTGCAGTTGAGCGGGGCCGTAAGGGTGGGTTAGTCGGCGGGAAGGCTAGGGCCGCCAAAATGACCGCTGCCGAGCGCAAAGCCTCTGCGCTTAAGGCTGTTCGCTCTAGGTGGTCTTCGTAGTTTCGCTGGACGCTGGGAACTCGCTTCCCCAGCTATCGTCGGCCTTCGCGGCTTCTCCTTTTGAAGCCTCCGGCTTCGACGCTTCCTTATCCTTCCTAAAGCTGCGGTTTGGATACCACTCCTTAAGTCCCCAAGTTCCGCGCTCCACCTTGACGATATCTCCAATCGTTTCGGCGCGGCGCGTCAGCACCGCCCCAATCGTGTTGGTCCAGTCCTTTGAGTTCAAGACAAGCCCGCCAGCCTTAAACAAGGTAGCGATGTCGGGGTTCTTAAGGGGCTGGCGCTTGGCTGCGAGCAGCTTCTTGGTAGCGTCGGCTATCGATAGCCCGAGAAGGGCACCGGGACCATCCGCCCCCTGACTCGCGCCGCGAATATCGCCAGCAGCACCCCTCGCAGTCGCGCCGGCAAACGTGCTTGGGGCGCCCCCCCGTAAAGATTCAATTGCTGAAATGGCCTGATCGATCTGGTCTCGCTTCGCGTATAGGTCCGCGAGCACGGCGTCATAAGGGTCGATTCCGGCAGATTCGTCAGACATTTGTTGCTCCCGAGGCACGTTGGTGCTATACGGAGAGCCGTTGCGCCGGATGCGAAGCGGCCCAGCGACGGCAAGGAAAGAGGACATCAGGGGTGGTGAACCCCCTCTTCATTTTTTGACCGTCATCTTCTTCGCAACCTCCACTCTCTAGGCCGACCAGCCGGGTTGAGGAACAGGGCGCGCTAGGACCACGAATCCAGCGCGCCCTTTTTATTGCATGGTTCCGCTAACGGGACAAGCTTGGTGCTAGGCACTTACACAATCACGAATCCGTTACCGGAGTCCCGTAGCTTTACTGCTAGGTGGCGCTAGAAACAAATCAAGCATTGCTTGATTTGTGTGTTCTTCTCACGTATAAGGGTCAGTATGAACAGGCTGACCAGAGAAGACCGCGCCAAGATTTTGCAGCTGCTCTGCGAAGGCATGGCAATCCGTGCGATCTCGCGGGTTACTGGCGCCAGCAAGAACACCATCGCAAAGCTGCTGGTAGATGCAGGCCGCGCCAGCGCCGCCTACCAAGACCGCGTGCTGCGCAATCTCCCCTGTAAGCTGGTCCAGGTCGATGAAATCTGGAGCTTTGTCTACGCGAAGCACATGAACGTCCCCAAGGCGAAGGCCGCACCGGCCGATGCGGGAGACGTTTGGACGTGGACGGCCATCGATGCCGAAACCAAGCTGCTGGCGAGCTTCTACGTATCAGACCGCAGTTATGGCGCCGCTCGCGAGTTCATTGACGACTTGAAGGGGAGGCTCGCTAACCGCATCCAGCTTACCAGCGACGGTCACAAGGCCTATCTGCAAGCCGTCGTGGATGCCTTCGGCAACGACATCGATTATTCGATCCTCGTCAAAAAATATGGACAAGAGCCGGGCAAATCACCGGAACGGCGCTACAGCCCTGCCATCTGCATCGGTATTGAAAAAAACCCGATCATCGGTAACCCGGACATGAAGCACATCAGCACGTCTTATGTGGAGAGGGCGAACCTTACCATGCGCATGAGCATGCGCCGGTTTACTCGTCTGACCAACGGCTTCTCTAAGAAGATCGAAAACCACGCGTGCGCTATCGCGCTTCACGCGATGCACTACAATTTTGTGCGCGTTCACTCGACCCTGAAGATGACGCCAGCAATGGCTGCTGGCGTGACTCAGAGGCTTTGGGAAGTGACCGATTTGGTTGAAATGATTGAGGCTTGGGAAGCGAAGGAGTCTAGGCACCACTAGGTGGCTTGTTGGCCTAGGAACTGACCTTCGTAGGATTTGTCTGGCATTCCTAAAGTCTGCTCGAATACAAGCTGGCAAACCGCCAAGCCGGGACGCAGCCGGATTGGAAGATGACCATGATTTATGATCTCAAGTTGGATGGTGCCCTTAAATCCAGCATGGATAGTAGGAGCGGTGACGTGAACCGCCAGCCCAACGCGAGCTAGACTGCTCTTGCCCTCCACGCGGGCAGCAAGCCGCCCATGAGGCGGCAATTCTAGGCGTTCCCGCGTCCAGCCCAATACCAAATGACGAGGCGGCAAATCCCATCCAGATTCCGGAATTTGAAGCGGGTCTGTAATTTTCTTGAGAAGTTCTGTGGCCTTGTAATTTGGCATTCCCGGATCGACTGCTGTTGCCAATCCGGGAGCCTGTTCTTTAAAGAGCCGCAAAGTTGGATCGAGAGTTAGATCAACAGTAGTTGACGCATAGGCATCAGCGGGAGGCTGAGGCGAGATAGAAATCAGCCCGCTAGCTATGGAATTTTTTATCTCTCGATCCGTGAGGATCATGCGGTCGCTCTCATTTCCTCTCTAGTCAGCGCATCTTTGCTGACCCAGACGCGGCGAGCGCCTCTGGCGGTGGGGCGCGGCAATTCAACCAGTCGGTAAGTATCTTCAGTACCTACCGGCCATCCTATAACGATGGAATCTGATTCGATTGAGCGAGGATCGACAACAAGTTCCTCGGTTCCAGAGCGCGTGTGGACAGCCACCACATATTCACTCGGGTGTAGTCCCTCACCAATTTTTTCTACTTTTAAGCGCATCATGGATAGTTCTCCCATTTTCCCCACGGATGGCAAGTGGTGATTCGAGCCATGCCAGTGATTTTCTAGCGTGATAACTCTTAACCCGCCGTGAACATACAGTGAACTCACGCATCCGAGAATTGAAAATATGCTCGTTGACGACTCCGAAAACGGGCTGATTCGCTTTCAGCGCCCGCCACAATCAAACTGACCCAGCACCCACCCTCCGCAAGAACAATACGGGAACATATCCGGCGCCGCCCAGCCCTAACCAATCGTAAACGCGACGCGGACACTACGCCTCGAATGCGAGCGGCTGTCCTCAGCACATCCCAACGAATGTCCGCTACTCCTAGGGCTGCGGGATGGGCCGTGATCTAACAAGTGAACAATCAAAATGCTTGCAAATCGCCGGAGAAGCGAACGTCGGGTATGCAGCCGGCTCGCCAAGATCCATTTTGGTGCGGGCTCGCTGCCGCGGGATTGCACAATCACGGATATTTCGGACGGGGGCGTGAAAGTGGTGGCAGAATTTCTGGAAGTGCCGCCGCAATTCACCATCATCTTCGCACCCGACTATTCCCGCCAGTGCCGGCTGCGCTGGCGCATCGGCTGCGAATTCGGTGCCGAGTTCACCGATTAGGCTGCGGGGCTGACTTCCTTAACGGGAATTTAGCGTTAATCGGTAAGCATCTCTGATCAGTCGCCGAGTGATCAGAGTATGCCCAAGCGTTTGTCCCGTGCCTCTGCCCCGGCGAAATTCCTGCTGCCCGCGCTTCTGGTGCTTGCCCTCGGCGGCTGTCAGACCACCGGCATCGAGGACATCACCGGCGCGCTCGGCGGCAAGTCGGACGCCGCGAGCAAGGCCGACGCCAAGCCGGATATGGATGCATTGCGCGAGCGTTTTCGCGCTAGGCCCAGCGATCCCAACATCGCGCTCGAATACGGCAAGGCGCTGCGCGAGACCGGGCAGCGCGCCCAGGCGGTCGCGGTGCTCGAGCAGGCCGTGCTCGGCCATCCCCGCAACAAGGCGCTGCTCGCCGGCTACGGCCGCGCGCTCGCCGACAATGGCAATTTCCAGCAGGCTTTCGACGTGCTGGGCCGCGCGCATTCGCCCGAGGATCCGGACTGGCGCATCCTGTCGGCGCAGGGCGCCGCGCTCGACCAGCTCGGCCGCAACGAGGAGGCGCAGCAATATTACGCCGCGGCGCTGAAGATCGTGCCCGACGAGCCGACCGTGCTGTCCAATCTCGGCCTGTCCTATATGCTGCAAAACAATCTGCCGAAGGCCGAACAGGTGCTCGGCCGCGCTTATCAGCGCAATCAGAACGATGCGCGGGTGCGCGCCAATCTCGCGCTCGTGCTGGGATTGCAGGGCCGCGAGGCCGAGGCTGAAATCCTCGTGAAGGCAGATTTGCCGCCGGACCAGGCCGCGGCCAAGGTCGCGGCACTGCGCCAGGTGCTGGCCAAGAAACAGCAAAGGGCGGACAAATAGTCCGCCCTCTTCCCGGCCTTTGCGAGTTCAGCTCCTTACGAAGCCTTGCGATGCGGCGCGGAATTGCGGCTTGATCGGCCCTTCAGCTTCTTCAGCAACGGGCCGAGCAGCGAGCGCTTCGGCTTCTTCACCTCGCCGCGCCCGGCGAGGCGGTTCGCCATGTTCTGGAACAGCTCGGTGGTGCGGTGGCTCTTGGAGACCTCCGCGATCATCTGGCCGTTGTTGGCCGCGGTGGAGAACAGTTTCGAATCGAACGGGATCACCGCGATCGGCTGGCTCTCCATGGTCTTGACGAACGACTTGACGTCGATCTCCGCGCGCTTGTGCATGCCGACCTGGTTGATGCAGTACAGCGGCGGCCGGTCGTTCGGCCGCGCCGCCTTCAGCACGGTCAGCATGTTCTTGGTGTTGCGCAAGTTGGCGAGATCGGGCTCGGCCACGATCACGATGTCGTCGGCGTTGATCAGCGCGCGCCGCGTCCAACCCGACCATTGATGGGGGACGTCGAGCACGATGCAGGGCGTGGTCATGCGCAGCGTGTCGAACACCGCGTCGAAGGCCTCCGCGCCGAAATCGTAGACCCGGTCGAGGGTGGCAGGCGCGGCCAGAAGGCTGAGGCGCTCGGTGCATTTGGCGAGCAGGCGCTCCATCAGCGCCGTGTCGGGCCGGTCCTGCGACAGCACCGCGTTGGCGATGCCCTGCACCGGGTCCTGGTTGTAGTCGAGGCTCGCGGTGCCGAAGGCGAGGTCGAGGTCGATCACGACGGAATCGAGCGCGAGGTCGCGAGCGATGGTCCAGGCCACATTGTGCGCGACGGTGGACGCGCCGACGCCGCCCTTGGCGCCGACCACCGCGATGACGCGGCCGGTGATGATGGCTTCGGACGCCGAGAACAGGCTGCAGATCGAACGGACCACGTCGAGCGTTTCGACCGGTCCCACCACATAGTCGTTGACGCCGCGACGCACCAGCTCGCGATAGGGCGCCGTGTCGTTGGGGTTGCCGATCACGACCACGCGGGTGCCGGGATCGCAGACGCCGGCGAGATCGTCCAGGCCCTCCAGGATGTCGCGCGTGCCGTCGGATTCGATCACGATCACGTTCGGCGTCGGCATCGATTCATAGACTTCGATCGCCGCGGCGAGGCCGCCTTCCTTGGCGGTGACATGCGCCTTGGCAAGCCTGCGATCCTGCCCGGCCGCGGTCACTGCGGCGAGCGTCTGGTCGGTCTCGCAAAAGGCTTGCACGGAAATGCGAGGAACCGGCGCAATATGCTCCTCGGGGTGCCGCGGATGGTCCGCTTCTTCGTCGTTGACGCTCGTCATCTGCCTGTATCGCTGAGCTTGGCCTTGTCGGCCTCGGGGTTGGGAGTCGCGACCGGCGTGCCCTTGCGATAGCGTTCGAAGGCGATGTCGCGACGTGCGGTATAGACCGGCGTTTCGGCACGCGGCTGCTCGAGGTCGGCGGGATTGTCGATCATCGCCGCGAGATTGCGCTGGCTGGCGCAGCCCAGGTTGAAGTACGGCCGGTTCTCGTTGTAGCCGGGGTCGAGGATGGACGGACCGACGTCTTCGGGCCACAGCCCGCAGGGGCCGGCGACCGCGGCGATGCGGGAGTAGCTCAGGCGGATGGTCGGCAGCAGTCCGGGATCCTCGGGCCGATAGGGATGCTGGACGATGGCACGCGACGGCACGCCGCTGGATGCGAGCACGGAACGGATTTCCCGATAGGTCGCCGCGGCGGCACGCGAATTCGCGGCGTCGATCGGCACATCGACGACGACGGACCCGGTGCCTTCGCGCACCCAGTCCCGGGCGATGCCCGCGACGTCGGACTGCTGTTCGGCCGAGAGGCCGCCTCTCGCCTTGCCGACGAAAATCACGATCGACTTCTTGGCTTCCTGCACAGCGATCGGATGGCGCTGGCGATAATCGGTCGGCACCGTCTGGGTGACGATCTCGCCCGTGGTGTTGCACGCACCCAGCATGACGGAGAGCCCCGTCAGCGCCAGCGCGACGCTTAAGCCGCGACGTCGATCGGTCATGGTCTTCGTCATCGCTTGATCCCCTCTTGCCCCGATCCTTGCCCCGTTCCCCAAGCCGTCCGTCGGTCTCAGTCGATGATGAAGCCGAAATCGCCGCGGGCGCCGTCGATCGGATCGACGCGGCGCGCGATGCCATAGAGGCGGTTCATGCGGCCGAGCAGCGCCGTCTGCGCGTCCGAGGCCGGCGCAAAGCCGTCGTCGGGCCGCGACAATTCCTTCTGGGCGACCGCGCGCACCACATAGGGCGTCACGATCACCATCAGCTCGGTCTCGTTGTTGACGAAGTCCTGGCTGCGGAACAGCGCGCCGATGATCGGCACCTGGTCGACGCCGGGCAGGCCGTTGATCGCCTGCTTGGTCTGCTGCTGGATCAGGCCGGCCATCGCCATCGAGCCGCCCGAGGGAATCTCGAGCGTGGTCTCGGCGCGGCGGGTCTGGATCGAGGGGATGGTGATCGAGCTGGTCTGGCCCGCGGACACCGCCTGCGTCACGGAGATGGCGTTCTGATTCGACAGCTCCGAGACTTCGGTCATCACGCGCAGGCTGATACGTCCCTCGCTGAGCACGACCGGCGTGAAGTTCAGGGAGATGCCGAACTTCTTGTAGGTGATCTGGGTGGTACAGACGTGAGTGACCGGATCGCAGGAATAGCCCGCAGGGATCGGGAATTCGCCGCCGGCGATGAAAGTGGCCGACTCGCCGGAGATCGCCGTCAGGCTCGGCTCGGCCAGTGTCCGCATCACGCCGGCGCTTTCCATCGCGCGCATCGTGGCGTTGACGGTGGCCACGCCTTTTGCGAGTCCGGTAAGACCGAGCCCGTTGCTGGTGACGAGCGGGCCGCCCGAGACCGAGAACGGGTTGGAATTGTTGAAGTTCACGACCGCGGTGCCGGCATTCAGGCTGGCGCTGAGATCGACGCCCAATTGCTTGACGATGTCGCGGCGCACTTCGCCGACGACGACCTTGAGCATCACCTGGTCGCGGCCGCGCACCACGATGTTGTTGACCACCTTGTCGGAGCCGCCGACCAGCTTGGCGGCGACGTCGCCGGCCTGCTGCGCCTCGACCGGGCTCGACACCGAGCCGGTCAGCATCACGCTGTCGCCGACGCCTTCGATCTGCACGCCCGGCAGCGACTGGCGCAGCGCGGCACGCATGCCGTTGAGGTCGCGCTTCACCGCGATGTCGTAGGCGGCGACCTGCTGGCCGTCGGCGGTGAAGAACACGACGTTGGTCTGGCCGACCTGGCCGCCGATGATATAGGCGCGCTGGGCCGAGCGGATCACCGCGTTGGCGATCTTGGGATCGGCCACCAGCACATCCTTGACCTCGCGGGGCAGGTCGATGACGACCGACTTGCCGACGCCGAGCGACAGGAAACGCGTCTTCGCCGGCGCGATCGTCCCGACCGACGCCACGCCGAGATCCGGCGCCTGCATCGGCGCCTGGTCGCCGACCGGCGTTTCGGCGGCGCCGACGAGACTGGGCGCTGCGAGCAGCCCCAGCATCAACATCGCCCCCGTCCAGAACGTGCGTGCGCGATTCCCCCGAATGCGCAAGCCCGCCCGATCATCCCCGTAGTTCATTATGTCCCCATCACTTCTGTGACGTCAGTTGTCGCACCTGGACGCCGTAGCGGATCACGTTGACTCCGCCGGAACGCTTGATCGCCAAATCCTCGGCCGTGAGCTCGGTTGCGTTGGCATCGACGATGCTCCGCAGCGCAAGCTGGAGCGTGCCGCCCTGGCGCGCGGCGGCGAGCGTTGCGACCTGGTCCGGCTTGAGCTCGAGCGTGACGGTCTTGCCGAGCACGGCGTTCTGGCCGTCCTTTTCCTTCGGCGCCTGGTCGATCGCGAGCACGCGGACATTGCTCAGGATGACCTCGGACAGGATGAGGTCGTTGCCCGCGGTCGTGCTGTTGGGGTCGGGACTCTTCAGGCGGCGGGTCAGGACGATGTCGACGCGGTCGTTCGGCAGGATGAAGCCGCCGGCGCCGGTCTCGGCTGAAATCTCGGTGGAAACGGCGCGCATGCCCGACGGCAGAATCGCGGCCATGAAGCCGGAGCCCTCGGCCCTCACCAGCTTCTGCTCGCGGATCGGCTCGCCCTGCATCAACGGCACGCGCGCGATCGAGCCGGCGATCTGGCTCTGCGCCTCGGGCCTGCTGTCGCGGCGGATGAAAGCGCTGCTCGCGGTGGTCGACGGCCAGGTCTGCCATTGCAGGTCCTCGGCCTTCACGGCCTGGCCGAGCTGGATGTCGTTTTTCGCGACGAGAACCTCGACCGTCGGCAGCTTCTCGGCGACGGGAAGGGCGGGCGCGGGCTTGTTGTCATAACCGCTCGCCAGATACGCAGCGACGCCGCCGGCGCCCAGCGCGATGACGAGAACGACAATGCGTGCGGTATTCATACGCCTCTACTCTTACGCGGGGTACTCGAACCGCACGTGGCGGGTTCCCCTGTGTCGATGAGTAGGGAATAAAAGTATAAGGGGTGTTGCGAGGCCGAATGCGATGAGCGGCCACGGCCCGAGTTCTGGGCAGATGGTGAACGGCGCGTTATTCGGTCGGCCAGCGGCCACCGTAGATTCACGCAGTACGAGACGTTCGTCCGAACGATGCGCGCGGCGTCATGGTGAACGGGTGGTTAGTGGCTCGTGGGACTCCGCGCCGCCATGGTGTCACCTCAGCATGCCGCGCCGACACAGGTGATCCGTCATCCTGAGGTGCGAAGCTTGCGATGCAACGCATCGCGAGGTGAGCCTCGAAGGATGTACGGCCGGGATGCGGCCGGGCCGTCGCCCTTCGAGGCTCGCCGAAGAGGCGAGCACCTCAGGGTGACGGTGAGGGAGTGAGTATCCGGGAGACGAAGTGAGAGGCGCCTCACTTCGCCCGCTTCTGCTCGATCGTGTCCCAGAGCTTTGCCGCGACATCAGGGCCGCCGAGACGCGCGATGGCGCGGATGCCGGTTGGCGATGTCACGTTGATCTCGGTGAGGTTGCCGTTGATGACGTCGATGCCGACGAACAGCAGGCCGCGCTCGCGCAGCGCCGGGCCGACGGTGGCGCAGATCTCGCGTTCGCGCGGGGTGAGCTCGGTCTCCTGCGCCGCGCCGCCGCGCACCATGTTGGAGCGGAGGTCGTCGGCGGCGGGCACGCGGTTCACGGCGCCGGCGAACTCGCCGTTGACGAGGATGATGCGCTTGTCGCCGTGCTTCACCTCGGGGATGAACTGCTGGATCACCCAGGGCTCCTTGAACGTGACCGAGAACATGTCGAACAGCGAGCCGAAATTCATGTCCTGCGGCATCACGCGGAACACCGCCGCGCCGCCATGGCCGTGCAGCGGCTTCATCACGACGGCGCCGTGCCTGTCCCGGAATGCGTTGATCTCATCCAGGTCGCGCGAGATCAGCGTCGGCGGCATCAGCTGCGGAAAGTTCATCACGAACAGCTTTTCCGGGGCGTTGCGCACCGAGGCCGGATCGTTGACGACCAGCGTCTTCGGATGGATGCGCTCCAGGAAATGCGTCGAGGTGATGTAGGCGAGGTCGAACGGCGGGTCCTGGCGCAGCAGCACCACGTCGAAGCCGCTCAGCGCCTCGCGCTTGGGCTCCCCGAGGGTGAAATGATCGCCCGGCTCGTCGCGCACGGTCAGCAGCTGCACCGGCGCGACCAGCTCCTCGCCGACCATCGAGAGCTTGTCGGGCGTGTAGTAGGACAGGCCGTGGCCGCGCTTCTGCGCCTCCAGAAGCAGCGCAAAGGTGGAATCGCCCTTGATATTGATGCGAGCGATGGGGTCCATCTGGACGGCGACGTTCAGTTTCATGGTCTGCCTTTCAGGTCGAGGCGTCGAATGCTGCCAACACATGGCGCGGAAGTGACCGCGGCGCAATCAGCATGGCGTCGAATCGCAATTCGAATTCGGCATGCTCGGGATGCGCGACGAGCCAGCCTTGCGCGGCGTCGATGATGCGCTGCTGCTGGCGCGGCGTCACGGCAAAGGCGGCATCGTCCAGACTCGCGCGGGCCTTGACCTCGACGAAGGCGATCAGGTTGCGGCGGCGCGCCACGATGTCGATCTCGCCATGCGGGGTGCGATAGCGCTTGGCGAGGATGCGATAGCCCTTGGCCATGAGATAGGCGGCGGCGCGGCTCTCGGCCGAGATGCCGGTGCGGAACGCGGCGACGCGCTCGGGCGAGGCGACTTTCGGTTCCGCTCCGCCCTCAGTCTTCGCCATCGCCGCCCCGCAAATCTTTTGCGAGCTCGAGTGCGCGGGCATAGACCGCGCGCCGCGGCCGGCCGGAAAGCTCGACGGCATGGGCCACGGCGTCCTTGACGCTGTGGGTGGCCAGCTGCGCGCGCAGGAGATCGTCGAGCGCATCCGATGTCAGCATCTCGGCGTCCGCCGCAGGCGGTGCGATCACCAGCACGAACTCGCCGCGCGTCTCCAGCGTGTCCGCCTCGCGTGCCAGCTCGTTCAGCGTCGCGCGCGAAATCTCCTCGTGCAGCTTCGTCAGCTCGCGGCAGATCGCGGCCTCGCGCGTCCCCATGATCTCGGCGAGCTCGGCGAGCGTGTCCTGCACGCGGTTGCCGGATTCGAACATCACCAGCGTCGCATCGATGCGGGCAAGCTCGGCAAGGCGCGACCTGCGCGCGGCGGATTTTGCCGGCAGAAAGCCCTCGAAGAAGAAGCGGTCGGTCGGCAATGCGGCGACCGACAGCGCCGCCAGCACCGAGGACGGGCCGGGCAGCGCGTAGACGGCATGGCCGGCGGCGCAGACCTCGCGCACCAGCTTGAAGCCGGGATCGGAGATCAGCGGCGTGCCGGCGTCCGACACCAGCGCGACCGAGCCGCCTTGCGAAAGCCGCTCCAGGATCTTCGGGCGCGCGGCCTCGGCATTGTGCTCGTGATAGGGCTTGAGCTGCGCGGAAATGTCGTAGCGCTCGGTCAGGCGCCGCGTGATGCGGGTGTCCTCGCAGGCGATGACATCGACCCCGGCGAGCGTCTGAAGCCCGCGCAGCGTGATGTCGCCGAGATTGCCGATCGGGGTTGCGACCAGATGGAGGCCTGCGGCGGCTTTCGGCGCCACAAGACGATGGGCATCGATGGAGAA
Organism: Bradyrhizobium sp. CCBAU 11361; assembly: GCF_028128935.1. Taxonomy (NCBI): domain Bacteria; kingdom Pseudomonadati; phylum Pseudomonadota; class Alphaproteobacteria; order Hyphomicrobiales; family Nitrobacteraceae; genus Bradyrhizobium; species Bradyrhizobium sp. CCBAU 11361. Next base: position 25,620 of record NZ_LBJZ01000189.1, on the reverse strand, counting down.
GCCGCGCGGTGCGGCGTCTGTGCCTTCAGGCGTATTTATCGGGGCCGGCTTTGCGCGCATAATGAAACGAACTTAGGCATGATCCACGGGGCTGGGAACCGGTCCTCCGAAAATGATCGTGCCGGGGCAAGAGGGCAAGCGAGGGGCGAGGCAGGAACTGAAGAGGACGGGAATGTGATCCATCCGGGATCACATTCGTGAGGGGATCAAGCACCAGCGCCATATTCGCGGCGGAAACGCCGCCTTGATGCTGGGTGACGAACGGCAGACAGCTAACCAGGAATTGATGTGCGGCTGCGTTAAGCGATCATTATCCTTTTGTTTTGGTTAACTATTTGCCGACAATATGCCTGAATCCGCGGCTTCTGTCGCGGCAAGTTTGTTGTGACCGGCCGACGACGGCAGGTCAGAAGAGAAGCTGTCATGCTGGGCCCGCGTCATCCAAAGTCTTCCGATCCGGGGCCCCAATCGTCGGGTGCGACCCGGCGGAGTGCGCTCGGCCTGTTGCTCGGCGCGCCGCTGCTGTCGGCCTGCGCCGGCGTGCAGCAGAGCCTCAGCCAGTTCTCCAATCCCTTCAGCAGCTCCTCCGCGCCCCCGGCTCAGCCGGCCGGCCCGCCGCAACAGGCCACGACCGCCGGCACCGGCGGGGTGAAGGTCGCCGTGATCCTGCCGCTCTCGGCCGCCGGCAACGCCGGCCTTGCCGCGCAGTCCATGCGCAACGCCGCCGAGATGGCGCTGGCCGAATTCCAGAATCCGAACATCCAGCTGCTGATCAAGGACGACAATGGCAGCCCGCAAGGCGCGCAGGCGGGGGCGCAGCAGGCGGTCGACGAAGGCGCCGAGATCATCCTGGGACCGCTGTTTGCGCAGTCGGTGCCGGCGGTGGCGCAGGTCGCGCGCACGCGCGGTATCTCGGTCATGGCGTTCTCGACCGATTCCAGCATCGCCGGCCGCGGCGTCTATCTGCTGAGCTTCCTGCCGGAGTCCGACGTCAACCGGATCGTCGAATATTCCGCCAGCATCGGAAAGCGCTCGGTCGCCGTGCTCGTGCCCGACAATGCCTATGGCAACGTGGTCGAGGCCGCGGTGAAGGCTGCGGTGCCGCGGCGTGGCGGCCGCATCGTTGCGTTCGAGAGATACGGTGCCGATCGCGCCACGCCGGCGCGCGCCGTGGCGCAGCAGCTCGGCAGCGCCGATGCGCTGTTCATCGCCGACGACGGCGATGCGGTGGTGACGGTCGCCGATGCGATGACGGCCGCAGGCGCGAACTTGCGCAACATCCAGCTGCTCGGCACCGGCCTGTGGGACAGTCCGCGCGTCTACGCGAATGCGAACCTGCAAGGCGGCCTCTACGCCGCGCCGGATCCGGCCGGCTTCCGCGCTTTCTCCGGCCGCTACCGCACCAAATACGGCGCCGAGCCGATTCGCACCGCAACGCTCGCCTATGACGCGGTCGCCCTCGTCGCCGCGCTCGCGCGCACGCAAGGCACCACGCGCTTCTCGTCCGACGTGCTCACCAATCCTTCCGGCTTTGCCGGCATCGACGGCCTGTTCCGCTTCCGCGCCGACGGCACCAACGAACGCGGCCTCGCGGTGATGAAGGTGACGACCGGCGGCGGCGTCGCGGTCGCGGGCTCGCCGAAGAGTTTTGGGGCGTAGTTATTTCTCCGCCGTCGTCCTGGCGAAAGCCAGGACCCATTACCCCCAAGGGCAGTTGGGACGCGAAGCTAGTCACCTCGAGCCTTCGCCAAACCACTTCCTGTGGTTATGGGTCCTGGCTTTCGCCAGGACGACGATGGGGAGAGAGCTCAGGCCGCCAGGTCCGCAACCACCGCGTCCAGCACCGGGAATCCGCTGCTCGTCACGCGCAGGCGGCCGCTGGTATCGACGGTGATCGCACCTTCCTCGCGCAGCAGCGCGATGCGCTTGGGGTCGAGCGGGCGGCCGGAGAGGGCGGTGTAGCGCTCGGGGTCGATGCCCTCGGCGAGACGGAGTCCCATCAGCAGGAATTCGTCGGCGCGCTCCTCGCTGTTGAGAAGATCGTCGGTGACGACGCCATGGCCGCTGGTCTCGACCCGCATCAGCCAGGCTTCGGGGCGCTTCTCGGTGGCGGTGGCGTGCCTGATGCCGTCGATGTCGAGCCGGCCGTGCGCGCCGGGGCCGATGCCGGCATATTCCTCGCCGCGCCAGTAGACCAGGTTGTGCCGGCATTCGGCGCCGCGCCGCGCGTGATTGGAAATCTCGTAGGCGGGCAGGCCGAGCTTGTCGCAGGTCTCCTGCGTGATGTCGTAGAGCGCGCGCGCGACCGCCTCGTTCGGCGTCTTCAATTTGCCGGCCTGGTGCAGGCCGAAGAACGGCGTGCCTTCCTCGATCGTCAATTGATAGAGCGACAGATGCTCGGCCGCTTCGTCGATCGCGAGACGCAGCTCATCGGCCCACATCGCCGGCGTCTGGTCGGGGCGCGCGTAGATCAGGTCGAACGAATAACGGTCGAACGAGCGGCGCGCGATGGCGACGGCATCAAGCGCTTCGCGCGCGCTGTGCATGCGGCCGAGCGCCTTCAGCGAAGCATCGTCGAGCGCCTGCACGCCGAGCGAGACGCGGTTGACGCCGGCGGCGCGATAGCCGGCGAAGCGCGTCGCCTCGACGCTGGTCGGGTTTGCTTCCAGCGTGACCTCGACGTCCTTCGCCACCATCCAGTGCTTGCCGATCGCGTCGAGCACGGCGCCGACGGTCGCGGGCTGCATCAGCGACGGCGTGCCGCCGCCGAGGAAGATCGACGTGACCTCGCGGCCGGGCGCGCGCTGCGCGGTCGTTTCGATCTCGCGCCCGAAGGCGGAAGCGAAGCGCGCTTCGTCGATCGCGGCGTGGCGGACATGGCTGTTGAAGTCGCAATAGGGGCACTTCGACAGGCAGAACGGCCAGTGCACGTAGACGCCGAAGGCTTCCTTAGCGCGGCTCAAGGCAGATCTCCGCCAGTTTCACGAAGGCGCGGGCGCGGTGCGACAGGCCGAGGCCAAGCGGCGGCAGCCCGTGTTTCTCGATGCTTTCCATCTCGCCGAAAGTACGGCTGTGGCCGTCGGGCAGGAACATCGGGTCGTAGCCGAAGCCGGCGGTGCCACGCGGCGGCCAAGTCAGCGTGCCGTCAACGCGCGCCTCGACCTCGTCGAGATGATCGTCGGGCCAGGCGACGCAGAGCGCGGAGACGAAATGCGCCTTGCGCTTGTCGGGCGTGGTCGCGCCGCGCTCCTGCAACAGGCGCTCGATCCGCGTCATCGCCGCGGTGAAATCCTTGGTCGGTCCGGCCCAGCGCGCGCTGTAGATGCCCGGCGCGCCGTCGAGCGCGTCGACCACGATGCCGGAATCATCGGCGAAGGACGGCAGCTTGGTCGCCCGCGCCGCCGCGATCGCCTTGATCGCGGCGTTGCTGCGGAAATCGTTGCCGGTCTCGTCGGGCTCGTGAAGGCCGAGCTCGCCGGCCGACACCGCCTCGATGCCGTAAGGCGCCAAAAGCTCCTTCATCTCGGCGAGCTTGCCGGGATTGTGGGTGGCGATGACGAGCTTTCCGGTGATTCGGCGGTGCATGGGCCTATTGACTACGCGACAGCCAGTTTCTGCAAGTCCACGAGCCGCGCGACGCCCTTGCGCGCCAGCGCCATCAGCGCCAGGAACTCGGCTTCCGTGAACGGCTCGCGTTCCGCGGTGCCCTGCACCTCGATGATGCGGCCGTCGCCGGTCATGACGAAATTGGCATCGGTCTGGGCTTCCGAATCCTCGGCATAGTCGAGGTCGAGTACGGGGTTGCCGTTGTAGATGCCGCAGGAGATCGCGGCGACGTTGTCGCGCAGCACGTTGGCCTTGACCATGTTGCGCGCCTTCATCCAGTTGACGCAATCGGCGAGCGCGACCCAGGCGCCGGTGATCGAGGCCGTGCGCGTGCCGCCGTCGGCCTGGAGCACGTCGCAATCGACCGTGATCTGGCGCTCGCCGAGCGCTTCGAGATTGATGATGGTGCGAAGCGAGCGGCCGATCAGGCGCTGGATCTCGACGGTGCGGCCGCTCTGCTTTCCGGCGGAGGCCTCGCGGCGGGTGCGTTCCGAGGTCGCGCGCGGCAGCATGCCGTATTCGGCGGTGACCCAGCCGCGACCCTGGCCCTTCAGCCACGGCGGCAGGCGGTCCTCCAGCGTGGCGGTGACCAGCACATGGGTGTCGCCGAATTTCACCAGGCAGGAGCCTTCCGCATATTTGACCACGCCGCGCTCCAGCGTCACGGGGCGCAATTCGTCGGGCGCACGGCGGCTTGGCCGCATGGGAAATCCTCCAAAACTCTCGGAAAAGGGCTATTCGCGGTGCTTGTAGGTGGGGTGAGGGTGGGCGGCAAGGCTTTTTCACCCCCGGTTTTCCACCCCGCAAACGCCACGCTTGTCAGAACCCTCCGGGATAGACAAATTATAAGCGTCTGAGAGGAGTTACCGTCCGTGGCCCATCACGATCCGATCCATCTGATCGCGCCGCGCGCAGGCCTCGCCCAGCTCAACGAGCGTTCCCGCGACATCTTTCGTCAGATTGTCGAAAGCTATCTCGCGACCGGCGAGCCGGTGGGCTCGCGGAACATCTCACGCCTGATCGCGATGCCGCTGTCGCCGGCCTCGGTCCGCAACGTCATGGCCGACCTGGAACAACTCGGCCTGATCTATGCCCCTCATACGTCCGCCGGCCGGCTGCCGACGGAACTCGGCCTGCGCTTCTTCGTCGACGCCTTGATGCAGGTGGGCGACCTCAATGACGCCGAGCGGCAGTCGATCCAGAGCCAGCTCACCTCCGTCGGTCAGGCGCAGTCGGTCGAGGCGGCGCTGGACCAGGCGCTGACCCGGCTGTCGGGCCTGACCCGCGCCGCCGCGGTGGTGCTGACGCCGAAATCCAATGCGCGGCTGAAACACATCGAATTCGTCCGGCTGGAACCGGAAAAGGCGCTGGTGATCCTGGTCGGCGAGGATGGCCAGGTCGAAAACCGCGTGCTGACGCTGCCGCCCGGTGTTCCCTCTTCGGCGATCACCGAGGCCGGCAATTTCCTCAACGCGCGGATTCGCGGCCGGACCCTGGCCGAGGCGCGGCTCGAGCTCGAGACCGCGCTGGCGGAAGCCCGTGCTGAGCTCGATCAGCTGACCCAGAAGGTGATTTCCGCCGGTATCGCCAGCTGGTCCGGCGGCGAGAACGAGGACCGCCAGCTCATCGTCCGTGGCCACGCCAATTTGCTGGAAGACTTGCACGCGCTGGAGGATCTGGAGCGGGTGCGGCTCTTGTTCGACGATCTCGAGACCAAGCGCGGCGTGATCGACCTGCTCGGCCGGGCCGAGACCGCCGAGGGCGTGCGCATCTTTATCGGTTCGGAGAACAAACTGTTTTCCCTGTCGGGTTCCTCCACCATCATCTCGCCCTATCGGGATGCCGCCGGCCACATCGTCGGCGTTTTGGGCGTGATCGGGCCGACGCGGCTGAATTATGCCCGCGTGATCCCGACCGTGGACTACGCCGCGCGCATCGTCAGCCGCCTTTTGGGGGGCTGACCGGCGTTTCCTCCGATCACGGGCGCTTGATTTTCGTGAGCTTAGGCACGATATCCGGGCCAACAATCCCTTGAGACGAGTTCGAGAAGAGAGCCGATGACCGATCGAGACCGGCAGCCCGACGACACGACCCCGCCAACCGGCGAGCCCGTGGTGTCAAAACCCTACATCATGCCCGACGATCCGGAGCCCGGCTCGGTCGAGCTGTTGCAGCAGGAAGCCGCCGAGGCGCGCGACCGCATGCTGCGGACGCTGGCCGAGATGGAGAATCTGCGCAAGCGCACCACCAAGGAGGTCGCCGACGCCCGTCTCTACGGCATCACCGGCTTTGCCCGCGACGTGCTCGACATCGCCGACAATCTCCAGCGTGCGCTCGACGCGGTTCCGGCCGAGGCCCGTGCCGCGGCCGATCCCGGCCTGACCTCGCTGATCGAGGGCGTCGAGCTCACCGAGCGCTCGCTGCTCAACGCGCTGGAAAAGCATGGCGTCAAGAAGTTCGATCCGCAGGGCCAGAAGTTCGACCCGAATTTCCAGCAGGCGATGTACGAGGTGCCGGATGCGTCGGTGCCTGCGGGCACCGTCGTGCAGGTCATGCAGGCCGGCTACACCATCGGCGAGCGCGTGCTGCGTCCGGCTCTCGTCGGTGTCGCCAAGGGCGGCGCGAAGGCTGCGCCCGCGGCGAACAACAACGAGTCGAGCGGCGCGGCCAACTGAGTTTGGGCGTCATTCCGGGGCGGCTCGAAGAGCCGAACCCGGAATCTCGAGATTCTCAGGTGCGTAATTGCGCACCGTAGTTCGATGCTTCGCATCGCCCCGGAATGACAGCGCGAAACGCTTACGCGCCGACCGCGATATCCGCAGACTGAATGCGCTTCACGCCGGCCTTGGCCATGTCGGCCCAGGCTTTTGCCAGCGAGCCCTGCGTGTCGATGCCGCGGCAGGCGTCTTCCACGACATAGACCTCAAAGCCCGCCTTGCGCGCGTCGAGCGCGGTCCAGGCGACGCAGAAATCCGTCGCGAGGCCGGCGACGAAGACGCGCTTGATCTTGCGGGCCTTCAAATAGCCGGCGAGGCCGGTCGACGTCTTGCCGTCGGCTTCGAGGAAGGCCGAATAGCTGTCGACGTCCTTGTGAAAACCCTTGCGGATGATGAGCTCGGCATGCGGGATCGCGAGGTCCTTCGACAGCGAGGCGCCGTCGGTGCCCTGCACGCAATGGTCGGGCCACAGCACCTGCTTGCCGTAGGGAAGGTCGATGGTCTCGAACGGCTTCTTGCCGGAATGCACTGATGCAAACGAAATGTGGCCGGGCGTGTGCCAGTCCTGGGTCATCACCACGTTCGCAAACGCTTTCGCCATCTTGTTGATGACGGGAACGACCTGCTCGCCTTCCTTCACCGCGAGGCTGCCGCCGGGCAGGAAGCAGTTTTGCACGTCGATCACCAGCAGCGCGGAGGCATCGTCCGGCTTGATCGATGCGGCCGCAAAGAGCACGCTTGGAGTAAGGGCTACGAGAGCGCTTGTCCCAAGCGCCGCGAGGATTTGTCGTCGATCAAGCATCGTTCGCCTCCCTCCAGGATGATCCAATGGAGGCAAGCCTAGTTCCGTTCGTATACGAACAGAAGCCCGAAAATGCAGCCGGCTCTGTCCAGCGCTTGGGCGTGCTAATTTCCCGTCGTCCCGGCGAAGGCCGGGACCCATACGCCGCAGCAACAGTTTTGCGAGGACTCGGAGTTACCAGCGCGCGCCGTAACCACTCCCTGTGGTTATGGGTCCCCGCCTTCGCGGGGACGACAGTTGAGTGTGTTGGAGCGCCTTGGGCTACCCCTTCGGCTGGATGCCGTCCCGCACGGCGCGGAAGCGGGTGAAGGCGGCGGACCACTGGTCGCGAGGGGCGCTGGCGATGATGCGCAGCGAGGCGCCGCCGCTTGAGAAGCGGATCCACTGCACCACGGTCACCGGGGTCTTGTCCTTGCCGCTGACGCCGTCGATCCGGGTCTCGAAACCCTGCTGGCCGTTGATGCGGATCGGTTCGGACATGGTGACGCGCGACTCGCGCACGCCGGGGATCTGGAGCGCCGCCTCCTGGGCGAAGCGGGCGCGGTCCTCGGCGGCTTGCGGGGTGGCGCCGATAAGGCCGAGGATCATGAGCGGCTTCGATTCAAAGCCCGTGCTCTCGTCGCCGTCGGCCAGGATGATGCTGGAGCCCGGCGCCAGCGTGCGGATGCCCTTGAAGTCGGCGAGGTCGGTGATCTTGAACGGCATCAGCGCGATCTGCTCTTCGGCCGAGACCTGCTTGCGGGTGACGGCGCTCGCAAACATCTGCCGCACCGCCTCGTCGGTGTAGATCTTGGTCGCGTTCTCCGGGATCTGCACCGCGACATAGCCGGAGAAGCCGGCGCCCGGCACGATCATCGAATAGCGCTTCACCGGGGTCTCGCCGGCCTTGCCGCTCTCGGTGGTGAAATAGGCAAGGCCCGCGGGGGTCTCGATCTTGTCCTGCTTGACGCCGCTGGCGCCGGCGGGGTTGGAATTGAAGGCGCTCGCGACCTCGCCATAGGCGGCCGGCGGCAGCTCGGTGATCAGCACCTTGACGGTGCCGTCCTCGCTCTCGAAGCCCGGAAAGGTCTTGGCCGTGTTGAGGCCGATCAGCGGCACCATGCCGAGGCGCAAGCCGGGCGGGAAAACGGCGTCGGCGGCCACGGCCGGAAGCGCGGAGGCAATGAGGAGGGCGAGCGCGGCGAGGGGGCGGGTCAGCTTCATGGGCACTCTGATTGGTCCATATTGAGGCCGTTCGATGGTCGGCCACCGGGCCGCTTTGTCGCGCTCAGCAGCCTGGGTGCGGCGCTCCGGCCGGTCCGCCTTTTAGCGGGTTTGGCCTTGCCGCAACAGGGCGGTACCGATCACGGTGGCGGGGTGCCGGCCAAGGACCGGACCTGTTAATAATTCCTCACCCGCAAGGGCGATCCAGCCCGGATATGTTCTTCCAAAACCCAATGTTTTCACGGCCGAAACTTGCGTTCGGTCCTTGCGGGCCCCTCCCCCCCTCCTATATGAGCCTCAATCATCGCAATATCGCGGATGTTTGATCTTAGGGGGTTTCGGTTCGGGTGCCTTCTGGGCCCAGCCAGCCTGCCGCAAAAACAAGGATATCAGGACCATGGGAAAGGTCATTGGGATCGACCTCGGCACCACGAATTCGTGCGTCGCCGTAATGGATGGCAAGAACGCCAAAGTCATCGAGAATTCCGAAGGCATGCGCACGACGCCTTCGATCGTCGCCGTCACGGATGATGGCGAGCGCCTCGTCGGCCAGCCGGCCAAGCGCCAGGCCGTCACCAATCCCGAGCGCACCTTCTTCGCAGTGAAGCGCCTTATCGGCCGCCGCTACGACGACCCGATGGTCGAGAAGGACAAGAAGCTCGTTCCGTACAAGATCGTGAAGGCTTCCAACGGCGACGCCTGGGTCGAGGCCGACGGCCAGACCTACTCGCCCTCGCAGGTCTCGGCGTTCATCTTGCAGAAGATGAAGGAGACCGCGGAAGCCCATCTCGGCCAGAAGGTCGACCAGGCCGTCATCACCGTTCCCGCCTACTTCAACGACGCCCAGCGCCAGGCGACCAAGGACGCCGGCAAGATCGCGGGCCTTGAAGTGCTGCGCATCATCAACGAGCCGACCGCGGCCGCCCTCGCCTATGGTCTGGACAAGACCAAGACCGGCACGATCGCCGTGTACGATCTCGGCGGCGGCACGTTCGATATCTCGATTCTCGAAATCGGCGACGGCGTGTTCGAGGTGAAGTCGACCAACGGCGACACCTTCCTCGGCGGCGAAGACTTCGACATGCGCCTGGTCGGCTATCTCGCCGACGAGTTCCAGAAGGAGCAGGGCATCAACCTGCGCAACGACAAGCTCGCGTTGCAGCGCCTGAAGGAAGCCGCTGAAAAGGCCAAGATCGAGCTGTCGTCGACGACGCAGACCGAGATCAACCTGCCCTTCATCACCGCGGACCAGACCGGCCCGAAGCATCTGACGATGAAGCTCACCCGCGCCAAGTTCGAGGCGCTGGTCGACGACCTCATCCAGAAGACCGTCGAGCCCTGCCGCAAGGCGCTGAAGGACGCCGGCGTCACCGCCGGTGAGATCGGCGAAGTCGTCCTGGTCGGCGGCATGTCGCGCATGCCGAAGGTCCAGGAAGTCGTGAAGCAGCTGTTCGGCAAGGAGCCGCACAAGGGCGTCAACCCGGACGAAGTCGTGGCAATCGGTGCCGCGATCCAGGCCGGCGTGCTCCAGGGCGACGTCAAGGACGTGCTGCTGCTCGACGTGACCCCGCTGTCGCTGGGCATCGAGACGCTGGGCGGCGTGTTCACCCGCATCATCGACCGCAACACCACGATCCCGACCAAGAAGAGCCAGGTGTTCTCGACCGCCGAGGACAACCAGAACGCGGTCACCATCCGCGTCTTCCAGGGCGAGCGTGAAATGGCGGCCGACAACAAGATGCTCGGCCAGTTCGACCTGATGGGCATTCCGCCGGCCCCGCGCGGCATGCCGCAGATCGAGGTGACCTTCGACATCGACGCCAACGGCATCGTCAACGTCTCGGCCAAGGACAAGGCCACCGGCAAGGAGCAGCAGATCCGCATCCAGGCCTCCGGCGGCCTGTCGGAAGCCGACATCGAGAAGATGGTCAAGGACGCCGAGGCCAATGCCGAAGCGGACAAGAAGCGCCGCGAGGCCGTGACCGCCAAGAACGAGGCGGACGGACTGGTGCATTCGACCGAGAAGGCGCTGGCCGAGCACGGTTCGAAGGTCGCCGAGACCGAGCGCCGCGCCATCGAGGATGCCGTCAGCGACCTCAAGGAAGCGCTGAAGGGCGACGATGCCGAGGCGATCAAGGCCAAGACCCAGACGCTGGCCCAGGCTTCGATGAAGCTCGGCGAGGCCATGTACAAGCAGCAGGCCGAGGCCGACGCCAAGAAGGACGCGGCCAAGGACGACGTCGTCGACGCGGAATTCACCGAAGTCGACGACGACAAGAACAACAAGAAGTCCGCCTGAGCCCCAAGAGGGTGATGATGCGGACGGCTTGGACCCCACACACCTCTCCAGCCTCCCCCTTCGCGGGGGAGGCTTCCGTGTCGAGGTCGACGGGCGACGCTCCCGTTACGATCGATCAATTTCCAGCCGTTATTCTCAACACTGCCATGCTGCCCTCTGCCGCGAAGCGGAGGGGTGCCTATATCGTTGCGTGGCAACGTTGCTTCGCCCCGGTTTGAATCGCGATTGGATAGACCGAGTTGAACATGTCCACGTCCACCAAGCGCTGCTACTACGAGACCCTCGAAGTCGAACGTGACGCCGACGAATCCAAGTTGAAGTCGTCGTTCCGCAAGCTCGCGATGAAGTTCCACCCCGACCGCAATCCCGGGGACGACACCAGCGAGGTCAAGTTCAAGGAAATCAACGAGGCCTACGAGGTCCTGAAGGACAGGGACAAGCGCGCGGCCTATGACCGTTTCGGCCATGCGGCCTTCGAGCAGGGCGGTCCTGGCGGCGGTGCCGGTTTCGGCGCGGGCTTCGCCTCCTCTTTCTCCGATATTTTCGAGGACCTGTTCGGCATGGCCGGACAGCGCGGCCGCGGCGGCCGCGAGCGCGGCGCCGACCTGCGCTACAACATGGAAATCACGCTCGAGGAAGCCTTTGGCGGCAAGACCGCGCAGATCGAGATCCCGGTCTCGGTCACCTGCGAGGCCTGCTCGGGCATCGGCGCCAAGGCCGGCACCAAGCCGAAGACCTGCTCGACCTGCGGCGGCGCCGGCCGCATGCGTCAGTCGCAGGGCTTCTTCACGCTGGAACGGACCTGTCCGGGCTGCCAGGGCCGCGGCCAGATGATCGAGGACGCCTGCCCGTCCTGCTCGGGCCAGGGCCGTGTGACCCGCGAGCGGACGCTGTCAGTCAACATTCCCCAGGGCGTCGAGGACGGCACGCGGATCAGGCTCGCCGGCGAAGGCGAGGCCGGTGTCCGGGGCGGCCCGGCCGGCGACCTCTACATCTTCCTGTCGCTGGCCCAGCACCAGTTCTTCCAGCGCGACGGCGCCGATCTGCATTGCCGGGTACCGATTTCGATGGTGACGGCCGCCCTTGGCGGCGAATTCGAGGTGCCGACCATCGAGAAGGGCAAGGCCAAGGTGAAAGTGCCCGCCGGGACCCAGTCCAACCGTCGATTCCGCATTGCATCAAAAGGCATGCCGATACTGCGCTCGCGCCAGACCGGCGACATGTACGTTCAGGTCGTGGTCGAAACCCCGCAGAATCTCACCAAAAAGCAGCAGGAATTGTTGGCCGAGTTCGAAAAGCTCTCCTCCGGCAACACCCAGCCGGAATCCGAGGGCTTCTTCGCCAAGGTCAAGGATTTCTTCGGTAATCGGGCGAATTGACTCGTCTTGACCGTATCGCCTTCGGCCTATACGTCTTTATGACCATTTTCTGACACGCCGCGGTCACGCGGTCCCGTCCGGTCCAGACATGCCATTGCCATCGTCCGCGCGTGCGTTGAAGAAGCCCCGTCTCGATGACGAGGTGCGCTTTCTCAGATCGTGGATCGAAAAGCCCCTCCACATGGGCGCAGTGATGCCGTCGGGCAAGCTGCTGGCCCGGACCATGGCTCATTACGTCGACGTCAACTCGGATGCACCTGTGGTCGAGCTCGGCCCCGGTACTGGCGCCATCACCTCGGCCCTGGTCGAACGTGGCGTCGACCAGAAGCGTCTCGTCCTCGTCGAGTACAATCCCGGCTTCTGCGCGCTGCTGCGCGACCGTTATCCGCAGGCCAAGGTCGTGCAGGGCGATGCCTATCGCCTGCGCGACACGCTCTGGAACGTACTGAGCGCGCCGGCATCCGCGGTCGTCTCCGGACTGCCGCTCGTCACCAAGCCGATGCTGACGCGGCTGCGGCTCATTCGCGATGCTTTCACGGCGCTCGCGCCCGGCGCGCCCTTCGTCCAGTTCACCTATGCGGTAGTGCCGCCGATCCCGAAATCGCTGCCCGGCGTGTCCACAGAGGCCTCGGAACGGATCTGGATGAACCTTCCGCCGGCCCGCGTCTGGGTGTATCGCAAGGATTAATTCCGCCGGCATTCGTCTTTGCGTGGCGGGCTCGTTTCGCCGAACGCATTGGATCGGATGTCCGCACCCAAAATCATGGTCATTCCCGGCTCGCTGCGCACCGGCTCGCACAATGCGAAGCTGGCCGCGGTCGCCGCCTATGAATTCGCCCAGGCCGGCGTCGACGTCACCCGCATCTCGCTCGCCGATTTTCCGCTGCCGATCTACGACGGCGATCTCCAGGCCAAATCAGGCGTGCCCAAGCACGCGATCAACCTCAAGCGCATGATCGGCGCGCATCATGGCGTGCTGATCGTTTCGCCCGAATACAATGCCTCGGTGCCGCCGCTGCTGAAGAACGCGATCGACTGGGTCAGCCGCGTGCACGAGCTGCACGAGGCGCGCGGCGAGGTGTTCCGCAACCGCCCCTTCGCGCTCGCCGGTGCCTCGCAGAGCCGGCTCGGCACGGCCCGCGCGCTGCAGGCGTTGCGGCTGATCCTGACTTCCTGCCACGCCAATGTGATTGCCAGCCAGCTCACGCTCGCCTTTGCCGCAGAAGCCTATGACGATATGGACAGGCTCAAGAACGAGGGCGATATCGCCGCGTTGAAGGAGCTGGTGGCGCAGTTGATCGACGTTTCCCAACGCATGATGTGAGGTGACATGACGCCAGCCGAGATCGCCCCGAAAGACCGCCTGATCGTTGCGCTCGATCTGCCGAGCGTTGATGCCGCGGAGGCGATGATCGCAAGGCTCGGCGACAGCGTCACGTTCTACAAGATCGGCTATCGCCTCGCTTATGCCGGCGGTCTGCCGCTCGTTGCCAGGCTCGCCGACAAGGGCAAGAAGGTCTTTCTCGACCTCAAGCTGCACGACATCGGCAACACCGTGGCGCAAGGCGTCGAGAGCATCACCAGGCTGGGCGCGACCTTCCTCACCGTGCACGCTTATCCGCAGACCATGAAGGGCGCCGTCGAAGGCCGCGGCAGCTCGAGCCTGAAGATCCTCGCCGTCACTGTGCTGACCTCCTACAACGACGACGATCTGCACGCGGCAGGTTTCCGGCTCGGCGTCTCCGAGCTCGTCGAAGCGCGCGCGCAGCAGGCGCAGGTGCTTGGCATCGACGGGCTGGTGTCGTCGCCGGAGGAAGTGGGCGCCTTGCGCAAGATCGTCGGCCACCAGATGAGCCTCGTCACGCCCGGCATCCGGCCGGCGGGCTCGGCAAGTGGCGATCAGAAACGCATCATGACGCCGGGCCGTGCGATCACCGCGGGCGCCGATTATCTCGTCGTCGGGCGCCCGGTGGTGGAAGCCGCCGACCCCAAGGCGATCGCAGATGTCATCCAGGCCGAGATCGCGCAGGCGCTGGGAGCATGATCCGGACCCGAAGGGTCGCGTTAGCGCAAAGCGTGCAGCGGTTTTCCATCGCGACAAACGCGGAACGCGTTTGCGCGGAGTTCATGCTCAAATAGAGACGACAACACAGGGAGAAGAACAATGGCAAAAGGCTACTGGATCGGGCGCGTCGATGTGAACAGTGACGAGGACTACAAGCCTTATGTCGTCGCCAACGGTGCGATCTTCAAGAAATGGGGTGGCCGCTTCGTCGTCCGCGGCGGCAAGTTCACCACCGTCGAAGGCGCCAGCCGCACCCGCAACGTCGTGATCGAATTCCCGGACTACGAGACCGCGATCGCCTGCTACAACTCGCCGGAATACCAGGCCAACATCAAGGTGCGGCAGCCGCACTCGGTCGCCGACCTCATCATCATCGCGGGCTATGACGGCCCGCAGCCGTCGGACGGCTGAGGCACACCGTCGTTCCGGGGTGCCGAAGGCGAACTATGGTGCGCCATTGCGCACCTGAGAATCTCGAGATTCCGGGGTCGGCCCTGCGAGCCGCCCCGGAATGACGGTGAACGTGGCGTCACCGCCGCCTGCTCCCCCTCGGTTGCCGGAACTGCATCCCCCCGCTACAACGGCCCCGAAGAGGATCACATCATGTCCGACATGCGCTTGATTGTTGCTGGAGCCGGCGGCCGGATGGGCCGGGCGCTGACGCGGGCGATTGCCGAGAGCAAGGGCGCGGTGCTGGCCGGCGCGCTGGAGGCGCCGGGCTCCGAGCTGCTCGGCAAGGATGCCGGCGTGCTCGCGGGCCTGCCGGCCAACGGCATCAAGGTCTCGGCCGATCTCTGGGCGATGTCGAAGGAGGCCGACGGCATCCTCGATTTCACCGTGCCGGCCGCGACCATCGCCAACGTCGCGATCGCCGCCGAGCGCGGCATCGTGCATGTCATCGGCACCACCGGGCTTTCGAGTTCCGACAACGCCGTGATCAAGAGCGTCACCAATCGCGCGGTCGTGGTGCAATCAGGCAATATGAGCCTCGGCGTCAACCTGCTCGCCGCGGTGGTCAAGCGCGTCGCCAAGGCGCTCGACGAAACCTTCGACATCGAGATCGTCGAAACCCACCACCGCATGAAGATCGATGCGCCCTCGGGCACCGCGCTGATGCTGGGGCAGGCCGCGGCGGCCGGCCGCGGCATCTCGCTCGACGATCACGCGGCGCGCGGCCGCGACGGCATCACCGGCGCCCGCCGGCCCGGCGACATCGGCTTCGCCTCCTTGCGCGGCGGCACCGCGGCCGGCGACCACAGCGTCAGCTTCCTCGGCCCGTTCGAGCGCCTGACGCTGTCGCATCAGGCCGAGGACCGCATCCTGTTCGCGCACGGCGCGCTGAAGGCGGCGCTGTGGGCGCATGGCAAGAAGCCGGGGCACTACTCCATGGCCGACGTGCTCGGCCTCGCCGACATCTGAACGAAAATAACGGAAAGTCATCAATGAGCGAACGTCTTCTCGTGCTCGTCCGCCACGGCCAGAGCGAATGGAATCTGAAGAACCTGTTCACGGGGTGGAAGGATCCTGATCTCACCGAGCTCGGCGTCACCGAGGCCAGGGAAGCCGGCCGCAAGCTGAAGGCGCAGGGACTCGTGTTCGACGTCGCCTACACCTCGGTGCTGACGCGCGCGCAGCACACGCTCGATCTCATCCTCGGCGAGCTCGGTCAGGAGGGGCTGCCCACGGAGAAGAACCTCGCGCTGAACGAGCGCGACTATGGCGATCTCTCCGGCCTCAACAAGGACGACGCCCGCAAGAAATGGGGCGAGGACCAGGTGCTGATCTGGCGCCGCTCCTACGACGTGCCGCCGCCCGGCGGCGAAAGCCTGAAGGACACGCTGGCGCGCGCGCTGCCCTATTACGTGCAGGAGATTTTGCCCAGCGTGCTCAACGGCAAGCGCACGCTGGTCGCCGCCCACGGCAACTCGCTGCGCGCATTGATCATGGTGCTGGAAAAGCTGTCGCCCGAAGGCATCCTGAAGCGCGAGCTCGCGACGGGCGTGCCGATCATCTACCGGCTCAATGCGGATTCGACGGTGGCCTCGAAGCTGGATCTGGCGGGCTGAGAACGATCGCGTGAGGGGAGGCGAAGCCGCGCCAAATATTCAGTGTCGTCCCGGCCTAGTGCGCAATTGCGCACGGGGGGCCGGGACCCATAACCACAGGGAGTGGTTTGGCGAAGGCTTGTAGTTGTCGTGTCTTCGCGTGGGACTGACACCGTCTGCCGTCGATAGATCACGCGGTATGGGTCCCGGCCTTCGCCGGGACGACATTGAGGGGGCGGCAAGACCTACTGCACCCCCAGCTTCCCCGCCTCCCAGCCCAGCATCGCCTGCTTGCGGGTGATGCCCCAGTGATAGCCGGTGAGCGTGCCGCTCTTGCCGAGTGCGCGGTGGCAGGGCACGACGAAGGAAACCGGGTTCTTGCCGACGGCCGCGCCGACGGCGCGCGAGGCCTTCGGGCTGTTGATGTTGCAGGCGATGTCGGAATAGGACACCGCGCGTCCCATCGGGATCTTCAGCAGCGTTTCCCAGACCCGCACCTCGAAATCGGTGCCGATCATCACCACGCGCAGCGGCTGGTCCGGCCGCCACAGCCTCGTGTCGAAGATGCGCTGGGCGAGCGGGGCGGTGCCTTCGTGATCCTCGACGTAAGTTGCATTCCGCCAGCGCCGCATCATGTCGGCAAGCGCTGCTTTCTCCTCGCCGGGATCGGCGAAGGCAAGTCCCGACAATCCGCGATCGGTCGCGATCACGATGGCGGTGCCGAACGGCGAGGGATGAAAGCCGTAGCGAAGGGTGAGGCCCGCGCCGCCATTCTTCCATTCGCCCGGCGACATCGCCTCGTGGGTGACGAAAAGATCGTGCAGCCGGCCCGGCCCAGACAGGCCGGAGTCGAGCGCGGCGTCGAGCACGCTCGCGGAATCCCTGAGCAGGCCCTTGGCGTGGTCGAGCGTCAGCGCCTGCATGAAAGCCTTCGGCGTGATCGAGGCCCAGCGGCGGAACAGATGGTGCAGCTCATCGGGCGTGACGCCGGCCGCATCCGCCATCGCCTCGATGGTCGGCTGCGCGCGCCAGTTCTCCGAGATGAAGGCGATCGCCCGGCGCACCGAGTCATAGTCGCGCAGCGCGGCGTTCTGGGGGCCCGGCTTGGTCAGGCGGTGATCATGTATGGCGAGTGTCATCATGACCGGAAATGTAGGAGAGGGGGCAGCTCGAAACCACCCGATTTCCGACGTGACGTCAGCGAATGGGGTTGAAGGTCGGTCCCCGCTTGGCGGCGTTCAGCGCCTCAACCAAGCCATTGTAAAAGCTTGTTTTTTCTTCAGGTCCCAAGAAGCCGGCGAGCTGGAGCCGGCGGCCGCGCGAGATCAGGTAGAGGTGTTCGAGGCCAAAATCCTCGTCGACCTCCAGGTCGAGCCGGACCCAGAGCGGATTGAACGTCCATTCGGCGACCTGGCCGCGATGGCTGACGCGCCGCACCCGCAGTTCCGAGGGCGTGACCACGATCTCCTCGCAGGCGCGCGCGGCGCGGAAATTGACCTTGAAGGCCCACCAGATCACCAGCACGTCGAGGCCGAAGAAGCCGAGCACCGGCCACGCGCCCATCATCAGGAAGACGAGGCCGGTGACGAAGCTGACGACGCTCAGGAACAGCATCACGGCGAGGAAGCCGGTACGGTTCAGCGAGCGGTGTGGCGTCAGCAGCGCCGAGAAGATTTGAGCTTCGCTCTGATCTTCAGCGTCCCTGCGCTCAATTTCGTTGCCTGTGCTCATCGTCCCTCAGTATATCCCGATCATGGCGAAAATCACCCGCAAGCCGGTCCCGCGCAAAGCAGCGGTGCCGAAGAAAAGAGCAAAGGCGGCCGTGGCGAAGCCGAAGGCCCCTGCGAAGAAATCGCTCAAGGCCGTCAAACCCTGGACGCCGGCGGAGATCCACGAGGTCTTCAGCCGTTTCCGCAAGGCCAATCCGGAGCCGAAGGGGGAGCTCGAGCACGTCAATCCGTTCACGCTGCTGGTCGCCGTGGTGCTGTCGGCGCAGGCCACCGACGCCGGCGTCAACAAGGCGACGCGCGCATTGTTCGAGGTCGCCGATACGCCGCAGAAGATGCTCGACCTCGGCGAGGAATCCTTACGCGAGTACATCAAGACCATCGGCCTCTATCGCACCAAGGCCAGGAACGTGATCGCGCTGTCGGCAAAGGTGCTCAGCGAATTCGGCGGCGAGGTGCCGCGCACGCGCGCGGAAATCGAGTCGCTGCCCGGCGCCGGGCGCAAGACCGCCAACGTGGTGCTCAACATGGCCTTTGGCGAGCACACCATGGCGGTGGACACGCATGTCTTCCGTGTCGGCAACCGCACTGGGCTCGCGCCCGGCAAGACGCCGCTGGACGTCGAGCTTGGTCTCGAAAAGGTGATCCCGGCCGAGTTCATGCTGCATGCCCATCATTGGCTGATCCTGCACGGCCGCTATACTTGCCTCGCGCGCAAGCCGCGCTGCGAGGTGTGCCTGATCAACGATCTTTGCCGGTGGCCGGAGAAGACAGTCTAGGGCATCAGCTATCGTCTGTCATTCCGGGGCGATGCGAAGCATCGAACCCGGAAGCGCGAGATTCCGGGGCTGGTCCTTCGGACTATCCCGGAATGACGATGGTGAGATTCGCGTTCGGGCAAAGTGGCTTTGGGGACATGTCGTGAGTCAGCAGGATCAAGTTACGTCATCGCCACCGCCTGCCGCTCCAGCCCCGCCACCCAAGCCGACGCAGCGGCCGGCGAGCTCACTGTGGAGCCGGTTCGCGATTCCGCTGTTCGCGGTCATCGTCGCGCTCGCCTTCGTCGCGCTGGCGACGCTGCGCTTCGACGAATGGGTCGGCAATGCCGTGGTCCAGACCACCAATGACGCCTATGTGCGCGCCGAGCTGACGCGGCTGGCGAGCCGTGTCTCCGGCGAGGTGCTGACCGTCGGGGTCACCGACTTCCAGCGCGTCAAGGCCGGCGACCTCCTGATTCAGATCGATCCCGCGGACTATGCGGCACAGGTCGCGCAATCCGAAGCCGCGGTCGCCGCCGCGCAAGCCGCGCTCGACAATCTGGCCAACCAGGTCGAGCTGCAATATGCGACGATCGCGCAGGCGCAAGCCGCGCGGCTGTCGGCCGAAGCCTTGGAGGTCGAGGCGCGGCAGGAGCAGGAGCGTCAGCAATCGCTGTCGCAGACCGAGTCCGGCACGCGGCAGCGGTTCGAGCAGGCGGTAGCAAACTACGCCAAGGCGCAGGCCGACGTGCGTGCCAGCCGCGCCGTGATCGCCGCCCAGCAGCATCAGCTCGAAGTCCTGCAAGGCACCAGGAAGCAGCGCGCCGCCGATCTCGAAGCCACCAAGGCGTCGCTGGCGAGTGCGAAGCTGAAGCTCGGCTACACGAAGATATCGGCGCCGTTCGACGGCGTCGTCGGCGAGCGCCAGGTGCAGCCCGGCGACTACGTCAACATCGGCACCAACCTCATCAACGTGGTGCCGCTGCCGAAGGTCTATGTGATCGCGAACTACAAGGAGACCCAGCTCACGCACGTCGCAACGGGCCAGCCGGTCGAGATCACCGTCGACAGTTTCCCGCGCGAGAAGCTGCGCGGCAAGGTCGAGCGCATCGCGCCGGCGACGGGCGCGCAGGTCGCGCTGCTGCCGCCGGACAATGCGACTGGCAACTTCACCAAGGTGGTGCAGCGCATTCCCGTGCGGATTCAACTCGACGACAATCAGCCATTGCTGGCACGGCTCGTGCCCGGCATGTCGGTCGTCACCAGCATCGACACGAAGGCCGCGAATGGCGGAAAATGACGATGCTGGCCGCGGACCGCTCTCGCGCGGCGGCGTCGCGCCACAGCCGTTGTTCGCCGTGGCGGCGGTGCTGCTCGGCTCGTTCCTCGCCAATTTCGACAGCCGTCTCACCACGGTCGGACTGCCCGACCTGCGCGGCGCGTTCTCGCTCGGCTTCGACGAAGGCGCCTGGCTCTCCACCGCCGGTATCGGCTCGCAGATCTTCATCGCGCCCGCGGTGGCGTGGCTCGCGACGGTGTTCGGGCTCAGGCGCGTGCTCGGGATCCCCAGCCTCGTCTATGCCGCGGTCTCGCTGATCATCCCCTTCGTGCACGACTATCCGACGCTGCTCGGGCTCAGCGTCGTGCATGGTCTGCTGCTCGGCACCTTCGTGCCGGCGACTCTGATGATCGTGTTCCGCAACCTGCCGATCCGCTGGTGGCTGCCTGCGATCTCGATCTATTCGATCCGCGTCGGCTTTGCGTTGGACACCTCGAGCTCGCTGGTCGGCTTCTATGTCGACCATCTCGGCTGGCAATGGCTGTACTGGCAGGGTGTCGTGATCGCGCCGCTGATGGGCCTGATGGTCTATCTGGGCACACCGAGCGAGCCGGTGAACCGCGCGCTGCTGCGCGAGGCCGATTGGGGCGGCATGCTGCTGCTCGGCGCCTCGGTCTCGATGATCTATGCCGGCCTCGACCAGGGCAATCGCCTGGATTGGCTCGGCTCGGGTACGGTGATGGCACTGCTGGTCGGCGGCGGCGTGCTGTTCGTCGCTTTCCTCGTCAACGAGTCGCTGGTGCGACAGCCCTGGGCGCATGTGAACGTGCTGTTCTCGCGGAATATCGGCCTGTCGCTGGTGGTGATCCTGCTCTACACGCTGACCTCGCTCTCCAACTCGTCGCTGGTGCCGAACTTCCTCGGCAATATCGGACTGCTTCGGCCGGAGCAGAGCGGGCTGCTGCTGCTCGTCTACGGCGCGCTGCCGATGTTCGTGCTGGTGCCGATTTCGATCTGGCTGCTGCGCCATTTCGATGCGCGCGCGGTGACGGTGGTGGGATTCACCTGTTTCGCAGCCGCCAATCTCTGGGGCACCCAGCTCACCCATGACTGGGCGCGCGAAGATTTCATCGGCATCGTGGTGCTGCAAGCGATCGGTCAATCGACGACGCTGCTGCCGATCATCATCATGGCGCTCTCGAACTCCGATCCGAGCCGTGCCACGTCGTTCGCCGCCTATATCCAGATCATGCGGCTCGGCGGCGCCGAGATCGGCGTGGCGCTAATGGGGACGTGGCTGCGCGTCCGCGAGCAGGTCCATTCCTTCTATCTCGGTCAGAACCTCGGCGTCGGCGACGTCGATGTGGTGCGGAGGCTGAAGCAGCTCGCCGACCATTTCGCCGCTCATGGCGCCGGCCTGGCGCAGGCGCGCGCGGTGGGAACGCTCGCAAGCTTCGTCCAGCGCGAGGCCAATGTGCTCGCCTATATCGACGGCTTCTGGCTCTGCTTCTGGCTGGCGATGGCCGCGCTCGGCGTCGTCGCGCTGATCACCCGCGCCCCGCCAGGCCCGTTCACGCCCGCGCCGTTCGGCTTCGCCAAGATGCTGTTGCGCAAATGCGGGATGCCTGTGGCCTGAGCTGGGTCACCGCATCTGCCGCGCCGGCTCGATCAGCTCGGGGCGCGGGCCTGATAGCCGCTTGTGCATGTGGACCATGAAGGCCATGCCGAAGATCGGCGTCGCCAGGTTGACGATCGGAATCGAGACGAAGGCCGCGATGATCAGGCCGGCGGCGAAGATGGTGGCGGCATTGTCGCGCCGCATCGCCTTGGCTTCCTCCGGCGAGCGGAAGCGCATCGCAGCGAGCTCGAAATATTCGCGTCCCAGCAGCCAGGCCGTGGCGAGGAAGAAGATCAGGAAACCGGCGCCGGCCAGCAACACGAAGGGCAGCGCGATCAGATAGACCAGGATGGTCAGCAATGCGGTCTTGACGCCCTCGTAGATCGCCTGGCTGAAAGGCAGCGCCACGCCCGGCCGTTCGGCGGGATAGTGTTCCCGCTCGACATGGTCGGCGACGTCGTCGACGAACAGGCTCGCCACCACCGACGTGATCGCCGGCATCAGGAACACCGCTCCGAACACGACGCCCAGGCCCGCCGCGATCGAGACGATCCAGGCCAGGACCTCGAGCGACGTGTGCCAGCCGGGACCGAGCAGGCCCTCAAGCCAGACTTCGCCATAGGTCGCAAACCAGCTGAGCAGCCGCTGCAAGCCGATCGCCAGCACGGTGATCAGCACGAGCGCAAGCCCGATCGATCGCCACAGGATCGAGCGCATCGGCGGCGAGATCATTTGCGACAGCGCCTTCACGGCGGCATCCAGCATGGGGGACCCTCTCACGAAACCACCCGCGAGAGGTAGACATGCCGGATCGCTTCGGCAAGTCCTCGCAATGACGGCCGAGCTAGTATTGGTCGTGCCTCACCCCGCCAGCTTCGCCTGCCAGCCGCCGCTGCGGACCTGCTCGGCGATCAATGCGAGTATCAGGCGGCGCATCTCTTCCATGGCGTAGGTCATCGGGCGGTTGCGCAGGCGACAGAGATAGAGCGTGCGGGTCAGCTTCGGCTCGATCACCTTGCGTGCGATCAGCCGGCCGGCCGCGAGCTCCTCCCGCGCGAACAGCTTTGTCGCAATGGTGCAGCCGAGCCCTTCCACCAGCGCGCCGGTCATGCCGGTGATCGAGTTGGCGTGCAGGATGGCGCCGCCTTCCAGCCGCTTGAGCAGGACCGGATCGTCCAGCAGCGCGCGCGAGGACAGGCCGAGACCGTAGCGAAGCAGGATCAGCGGCAAGCGGTTCAGCTCCTCGAACCGGATCGGCGCCTTGCCCTTGCCGACCAGTTTCGGAATGCCGACCAGGAACATCTCCTCTTCGAGCACGGCCTCCGTGATCAGCTCCTTCTCCGAGGGCGGATTGTAGACCAGCGCGAGGTCGACGTTGGAGACCATCAGGTGCATCAACGTCGCGCCGGACAGGCTCTCCGTCAGCGACAATTTGAGCTTAGGGTACTTGGTCAGCACCGTACGCATCAACGCGACGCCGATCGCCTTGACGCCGGAATTGGCCATGCCGATCGAGATCTCGCCGGCGATGACGCGGGCGCCCTCGCGCACCTCGGTCTCGGCCTCCGCCATCGCGCGCAGGATGATCCGCGCGTGCTCATAGAGCCGCTCGCCGGCCGCCGTCGGTTCCATGCCGCGCGACTTGCGCTCGAACAGCGGCGTTGCGAACTCGGCCTCCAAATTCGAGATATGATGGCTGAGCGCGGACTGCGCGACGTTCACCTGGTCAGCCGCGCGCGACAGGTTCCGCTGCTCGTAGACGGCGATGAAATAGCGGAGCTGGCGCGAATCCATGGACGATCAAGCGTTCTAGAAATGCGAAGGCAATCTTCGACAGATTATATTTTTCAGAAGGCTTGTGAAGGCCTAGTCTCCCGGGTGGACGAACAGGGAGTGACGCATGAATGAGGCCGGATTGCCGCTCGAAGGCGTGCGGGTCGTCGAGATGACCCACATGGTCATGGGCCCGACCTGCGGCATGATCCTCGCGCAGCTCGGTGCCGAGGTGATCAAGGTCGAGCCGCCGTCCGGCGACAAGACGCGGAGCCTTGGCGGCATGGGGACGGCGTTCTTTCCGCTGTTCAACCGCGGCAAGCGCAGCGTCGTGCTGGACTTTGACGAGCCCGAGGATCGCGACACCATGCACCGTCTGCTCGCGACGGCCGACGTGTTCCTGGAGAATTTTCGCGATGGCCAGCTGGAGAAGCAGGGGTTAGGTACCGAGGAATTGCGCCGCCGGCATCCGCATCTGATCATCGCCGGCCACAAGGGCTTTCTGTCAGGTCCCTATGAGCATCGCCCCGCGCTCGACGAGGTCGTGCAGATGATGTCGGGGCTCGCAGCCATGACCGGCACCAGGGAGAAGCCGCAGCGCGTCGGCTCCTCCGCCAACGACATCATGGGCGGCATGTTCGGCGTGATCGCGATCCTGGCCGCGCTCTACCAGAAGCGCGGCGGAAAACGCGACGGTGCCGACATCCGCATCGGCCTGTTCGAGAACTGCCTGTTCCTGGTCGCCCAGCACATGGTCGAATACGAGATGACCGGCAACAAGCCGCGCTCGATGCCCGAGCGCGAGCACGCCTGGCCGATCTACGATATCTTCGATGCCGCGGACGGCGAGCGCATTTTCATCGGCGTCGTGACCGAGGGGCACTGGCAGAGCTTCTGCCGCGAGTTCGGCCTGGCCGAGCTTCTCGAAGATCCCGCCTTGCGCACCACGACCGACCGTATCCTGGCGCGGCCGCGGATCATTCCGCGCGTCGCCGGGATCATCCGGCAGCAGAACGTAGCAGAGCTGTCGCAAAAGCTCGATGCGCTCAACATCTGTTTCTCGCCGATCAACCGGCCTGAGGATCTCCTGACCGATCCGCATGTGCTGCGACCCGGCGGCCTCGTCACCAACATCACTGCCGATGGCAAGCCGTTCCATGTACCGGCTCTGCCGGTCGAGTGGAACGGCAGCCATCTCGGTGAAGGCCTGAAGGTCGCGCCGCTCGGCGCCGACACGTCGGCCGTTCGTGCCGAGATCGACAAGGATGACACCACGTCAAAAGCCGCTGGGAGGCCCGCATGAGCCGGATCGAGACGATTTACCCCTCGGATCGCGTCAGCCTGCGCGAGGTCGGCCTGCGCGACGGGCTCCAGCTCGTGAAGAAATTTCCATCGACCGAGGCCAAGCAGCGCTGGGTGCGCGAGGAATATGCCGCTGGCGTCAGGCATTTCGAGGTCGGCTCGTTCCTGCCGGCGAAGACCTTCCCGCAATTCGTCGATGTTCGCGACGTCATCGGGGCGGTTGCCAGCCTGCCCGGCGCCCACGGCGTCGCGCTCGCGCTCAACGAGCGCGGCGTCAATGAAGCCCTGGAATCCGGCGTCGGCGAGATCGCCTCGGTGGTCTCGGCCACGGAAGAGCACAGCCAGGCCAACGCCCACCGCTCGCGCGAATCCGCGATCGCCAATGTCAGGCGGCTCTGCGAGATGCGCGACGCCAGCTCGCACAAGCCGCTCGTGAATGCCGCGATCTCGATGGCGCTGGGCTGCTCGATCGCCGGCGCGGTCGACCCTGCCGAGGTGCTGCGGCTGGTCGATAAATGCCTCGAGGCCGGCGTCGATTTCGTCGCGATCGCCGACACCGTCGGCTATGCCGGCCCGAAGCAGGTCGCCGAATTGTCGCGCGCCGCGGTGAAGCTCGCAGGGCAAAAGCCGATCTGCATCCACCTCCACGACACCCGCGGCATGGGGATCGCCAACGCCGCGGCGGCGCTGGACGAAGGCGTCCGCATCCTCGACGGATCGCTCGGCGGCCTCGGCGGCTGCCCCTTCGCGCCCGGCGCGACCGGCAATGTCGTGTTCGAGGATCTCGTATTCCTGTGCGAGAGCAAGGGTTTTGCGACGGGGATCGACCTGGACAAGCTGATCGCGGTGCGCAGGATCTTGCGCGAGGAGATGCCGAACGAAGCACTATATGGCGGCGTCGCGCGGGCGGGCCTGCCGTGCGGGAGCGCGGCGAAGGCGGCGTAGAGCCACGCGTGCGCTGCTCTTCCCTTCTCCCCTTGTGGGCCTGTTGCGTAATTCGTCAATTGTGATTCCCTAGGGCAAAGCCTTGGAGGGTAGCGATGGGGG
>NZ_LBJZ01000188.1:0-170574 GCF_028128935.1 Bradyrhizobium sp. CCBAU 11361 | reverse complement strand
CGGCCTGCTGGATGTTGGCGACCGTGGTGCCCCAGGCGCCGGCTGCGCGCAGCGAGCGGGCGAGCTCCGGCGACATCGGGGTCTTGGCGTGCGGCGCGACGCTGACGCCGGCACTCGCGCACCATTTGAGGAAGAGGTCGCGGTTGGCCGCGAAGGCGGCCTCGTCGAGGGTGAGGGCGGGCAGGGCAAGATCGCCGCGCGAAGGTGACCAGCGCTGGTCGCCGATGTCTTCAGTGGCCAGGCCTTCGACCAGGGGAATGCCCCGAATCGTCGTCGAAAGGCGTTGGCTATCCCACCGGGACAAGAACTGCATCGTCGCTCCCTCGGCGGCCCTCGACCGCTGGGGGAACGATATGTTCGAATGACAACGTTGTCATTAGCCAAAATTGGCCAATATGGGGACAAGTTCGAGGCAATGAGGTATTTAGATAGGGATTTGTGCTCGCGAATTGAGCTAGTGCTCGCCGCCCATCTGGAGGAGGACTTCCTCGATATCGATGTCGACCTGGCCGGCGGCCCTGACGTGGCGGACCTCGAGACTGTCGCCCTGGAAGCGGTACTCGACGAGGCCGGTCTCCTTGATCGCGATCCGGTCCTGGCGTGAATCGTTGATCTTGAAACCGACCGACGGCGCCCAGACGTGGCGTGTATGACGGAACGTGAAGTCGCGGCGCTGGTGCACGTGGCCGCTGGCGATGAGGCGCAGATCGACGCGCGCAAACATCTCGATCAGCCGCGCCCGCGCCGGCTGCGGCACGTAGCGGATCGCGGTCTCCGCTGTCTCGGGATCGTCGGGCAGGTTGAGGAACACCGGCTTGTGCAGGAACAGCGCGACCGGCCTGCCGTTCGTGCGTGCAATCTCCTGGGTCAGCCAGTCGAACTGCTCGGCCTCGAACGCGAGGCCCGAATTCATCACCAGCGAGTTGAGGCCGATGAAGCACCAGCCCGCGGTCTCGAACGACCAATGGTCGTCGCCGACGATGTCGCGAAATTGCTGGCGGTGCGTCTCGCTGACCGGCGGCTTCGGCGCCGGCCCGATCGCGGTCGGATTGTCGCCGATGTCGTGATTGCCGGGGAGGTAACGGCAGGCAACGGGCAGGGCGTCGTGCAGGCCTTTGGCGAACACGACATCGTCGCGGCTGGTCGGCCCGTCGAAGGAGACGTCGCCGGTGTTGACGACGAGATCGGGCCTGTCAGCGTCGATGTGCTCGCAGACGCGGTGGAAGTTGGCGATCAGGCCGGGGAAGCGCCGGCCGAGATGGGTGTCGGAAATCTGCGTCAGGCGAAATGCGGACATGGGGCAAGGTGTAGCCCGGCGAAGCGTCGGAACGATGACGGCGCCTGCATCGCCCGCGATCGAACAAAGTTTAAAGCACGCGGTAGCGGATCGTGTAGGCGTCCTGCGGCGCGACGCTGCCCGCCAGCGGCGAGGCGATGCGGTCGGCGAGATGCCAGGGGCCGAACTGCTCGGAGCGATGCGGCTCGGCCGGAAGGCGGAGGCGGAATTCGAACGTGCCCTTGCCGGGAAGGCTCACGACCAGCACGCGGTCGGCCGTGCGGTGGTTGAGCGCCACCGCGCCGCGCAGCAGCGCGCGGCCGTCGGTGAGGTCGCGCACGCCGTCGACCAGCGCCAGCGTCTGGTTGCGGTCGGTGTGAAGCTCGATCTGGGAATCGGACACCGCCGTCAGCGTCTCCCTGGGCATGCGGATCTCGAACTCGACCGCGGGCTTGGACGGGTTGAGGCCGAGATAGGCGAGCGCGGCGTGGCGCATGTCGTAGGCGGCAAAGCCGAACAGGACGATGGCGGCGAGCGTGGCGAGGCCATGCCTGACGACGTCGCGCCAGGTCCGGTAGCTCATGCGGAAATACACCGTCATCGCCAACGCGACCGCGAGCGCCGCCGCGATGCCTGATAGCGCCGACATCAGAATGCCGAGCCGGCCGTCAGCGGATTCGGTCAAAAGGCTGAAGAGGGTGTTCATGGCGCTAGCTCGCCTTGGGCCCGAACGGGCCGAAATTGCTTTAACAATCGCTGGTTGGTCGCAAGAGCGGGAACACCGGTTCAACTCGTTGATTGTCAGCGCCAGCAGTCGCGGCTAATGACGGTCCGCGGTGTTCCGCCTTACGGGAAAGTTCCGATGTCTGCCCAAATGGTCCTGCTGCCTGTCTTCGTGCAGGTCGGTCTCACCTTCGCGCTCCTGATCGGCATGGCGCTGGCGCGCCGCCGCTCGCTGGTCTCGGGCGAGACCAAGATCCGCGACGTTGCGCTGGGCGAACCGAACTGGCCCAAGAGCGCCACGCAAATCGCCAATTGCTATCGCAACCAGTTCGAGCTGCCGGTGCTGTTCTACGCCCTGATCGCGCTGGCGCTCCCCTTGCGCCATGCCGATCTCTTCGTCGTGCTGATGTCCTGGGTATTCGTGGTGACGCGCTTTGCCCATGCCGGCGTGTTCGTCTCCTCGAACGATCTCGGCCGCCGCTCGACGATCTGGCTCGCCGGCGTGCTGGTGCTGCTCGCGATGTGGATCTACTTCGCGCTGAGGATGCTGTTGCTGATCTAGGCGCTTATCCGCCGATCCTGACCTGAAAGATTTTGAAATGACTCCCGCTGCCCGGCTGTCCGCAGCCATCGAACTGATCGACACCATCGAGAAGGACCGCGTGCCCGCGGCCAAGGCGCTGAAGGAGTGGGGCACCGCGCACCGCTTCGCCGGCTCCGGCGACCGCGCCGCGATTGCCGGCCTCGTCTGGGACGTGCTGCGCCGCTACGCCTCGAGCGCCTTCCTGATGGACGCCGACACCGCGCGTGCCAGGCTGATCGGCATGCTCCGCCTCGAGCGCAACATGGATGCGGCCACCATGGCCGCCTTGTTCGACGGCAGCCGGTTTGCGCCGGCGCCGCTGACCGAGGCCGAGCAGGCGGCGCTCAGCCATCGCTCCCTCGAGGACGCACCGGCCGCGATCGCCGGCGACTACCCCGAATGGCTCGATCCGCATCTTGCAAAAGTGTTCGGCGAGGATCGCGCCGCGGAAGCGGCCGCGATGGCGAGCCGGGCGCCGCTGGACTTGCGCGTCAACACGCTAAAATCCAACCGCGACAAGGTGCTAAAGGCGCTTGCTCATCTTCATGCGAAACCGACGCCGTGGTCCGCAACCGGCCTGCGCATCGAGCTTTCCGCCGACGCGCGCAACCCCGGCATCCAGGCCGAGGAGGATTTCATCAAGGGCGCCGTTGAAGTGCAGGATGAGGGATCGCAGCTTGCAGCCCAATTCACCGCGGCAAAACCCGGCGAGCAGGTGATCGATCTCTGCGCCGGCGCCGGTGGCAAGACGCTGGCGCTCGCCGCCATGATGCAGGGCAAGGGCCGGCTGATCGCCACCGACCGCGACAAGCGGCAGCTTGTGCCCATTCACGAACGCCTGTCGCGCGCCGGCGTCCACAATGCCGATATCCGCACGCCCAAGGGCGAGGCCGATCCGCTGGCCGACATCAGTGCCACGGCCGACCTCGTCGTGATCGACGCCCCCTGCACGGGAACCGGCACCTGGCGCCGCAACCCCGACGCCAAATGGCGGATGCGGCCGGGTGCGCTGGAGATCCGCCTGCGCGACCAGGCCGAGGTGCTGGAGCGCGCCGCACCGCTGGTGAAGCTAGGTGGCCGCATCGCCTACATCACCTGCTCGGTGCTGGCGGAAGAGAACGGCGAGCAGGTGAGGGCGTTCATTGGCCGCCATGGCGAGTTCGCCGTGGTGCCGCCGGAGCAGACCGCGAGCGTGCTCTGGGACAAGGCGGAGGATTTCGCAAAAGCCGCGCTGCAATCGCCCGAGGGCTGGCTGATGACGCCGCGCCTAACGCGGACGGACGGGTTCTTCGTCTCGGTGCTGAAGAAGACCGCCTGATCAACGTTGTCATTCCGGGGCGCCCGCAGGGCGAGCCCGGAATCCATGGCGCGGCAGTTTCTGCGGTCCCATGGATTCCGGGTTCTCGCTTCGCGAGCCCCGGAATGACGGAAGGGGCCAAAACAAAAAGCCCCGCAGACCGAATCCGGTCGCGGGGCTTTCTAGTTCTAGCGCTCTGCCGGTACGTCCGTGGTCAGAAGCGCCGGTGCGCGGGCGATTAGCCGACGCGGAGATTGTCAGCCGACGACTTGCCGCTGCGGCGGTCGGCGACGATGTCGAACGAGACCTTCTGACCCTCGTTGAGGGAGGAGAGGCCAGCGCGCTCGACGGCGCTGATGTGCACGAACACGTCCTTCTGGCCGTCGTCCGGCTGGATGAAACCATAACCCTTTTGGGTGTTGAACCACTTCACGGTGCCCATAGCCATGGGAATTTCCTTTAGTTAGTTAGAGAGGATACGCACGCGGACCGGAACGCAGCGCTGCGCCCATAGCCCTGATGAGTCGATGTTTTGGAGAAATCATCTGAAGCGTGCGCGCCTGTCTTAGACGAGGCGAAGCGGCCCAGTCGTTCGGCCAAGTATCGATGATCACAATATAGCGAGAATTTTGGGCCACTTCAAGGCATCACCCGCCGCCCGGTACCTCGCCCGGATTTTCTATTTTGCGGTGCAAATTAACCACTCCGGCGCGTCTCAATCGACGATGAACAGCGTCGCCCCGGTGGCCGTCGAGGACCGGTGCGCGGCGTCGCCGAAGTCCGAAACCTGGTAGCTCATCCCCGCCGTGAGCTTGAACTTGCGGCCGTCGCGCAGCTCTGAGTCGAGCTCGCCCTTCAGCACGTACAGCACGTGGCCGCGGTCGCACCAATGGTCGGCGAGATAGCCCGGCGAATACTCGACCATCCGCACCCGGAGATCGCCGATATTCAGCGTGCGCCACAGCGCCTGGCCGGTCTCCCCGGCATGCGTGGTCGGCTCGACCTTGCTCCAGTCGGTGACGGTGAAGGGGGAGGTGGGGAGTTTCATGGGGGGATCCTGTCTCAGAGCCGGCAATGCCGGTGTTAGCGTAGGCCGTTGCCCCAGTCTCCGTCATTGCGAGCGCAGCGAAGCAATCCAGAAATGCATCCGCGGAGGCCGTCTGGATCGCTTCCGCCTGCGCCAAGGTTTCGGCGGACAAGTCGCGGAGCTCGCAACGACGAGCTTGGGGCAAGAGCGTTCCGCCCTCTCGCTGTCATCGCCCGCGGAGGCGGGCGATCCAGTACGCCGAGACGGTCGTGATTGAATCGACAGCCCGCGGCGTACTGGATTCCCCGCCTGCCGCCTACGCTAAAGCTTCGGCGCCCCTGTACCTCGACCCCGGCGAAGCCTTGGCGTAGCCGGGTCGCGGGGAATGACAGTGGTGTTCGCGGGGAATGACAGCGGTGGGTGGGGCGGCACCGTTCAATACGCGTCACCCCACCAGATGGTTCGCCGACCCCTGCACGATCAGCCCGGCGTCATTCACCCGCAAATACTCGCAGATCCTCTTCCCCCGTTCGTTCGCGTAGAACACCACCATGCTGTCCGGGCTCACGAACACATCGATCAGCGTGAAATGCAGCTCCGGCACAAACCCGAGCGCCTTGCCCCAGTACGCCCGCAACGCGTCCTTGCCGCGCACGGTGCCGCTGGCGTCGAACCCCAGCGCGGGGATGCGGTCCGAGCTCATCACGGCGGTCTCGTCATAGAGCGTGAGCACGCGCTCGAGATCGCGCGTATTCCAGGCCTCGACCCAGGTCCGGCCGAGCGCGGCAAGCGATGATGGCTGATGGTGCTGTGGCATGGCATTCTCCCTGATCGGCCCCTGGTTGAAGGGTGGGGCAAGTTAGGTCAATAATACTTACCTATATCCGTTTGTCCATGCCCAAAGAAGAATGTGGGCGCGCAAACCTGCGCGGTTGCGGGTCGTCGCGCCGTCGCGTATCTGCTTGCCATGACAGCAGCACAGAACGACCGCTCCGCGTCGACGCCATCCGTGGCCTCGGCGCATGACAAGATTCTCATCGTCGACTTCGGCAGCCAGGTGACGCAGCTGATTGCGCGCCGCGTGCGCGAGGACGGCGTCTATTGCGAGATCGTCCCGTTCAACAAGGCCGAACAGGCTTTTCTGGAGATGAAGCCGAAGGCGGTGATCCTCTCCGGCGGGCCTGAATCGGTGCACGAGGCCGGCTCGCCCCGCGCCCCGCAAGCGATCTTCGCCTCCGGCGTTCCCGTGATGGGTATCTGCTACGGCCAGATGACCATGGCGGCCCAGCTTGGCGGGGAGGTCGAGGGCGGCCATCACCGCGAATTCGGCCGCGCCGACGTCGAGGTTAAGGCGCAGAGCAAGCTGTTCGAGGACGTCTGGTCGCTTGGCGGCAAGAACCAGGTCTGGATGAGCCATGGCGATCGCATCACCAAGATGCCGCCGGGCTTCTCGGTGGCCGGCACTTCGCCGAACGCGCCTTTCGCGATCATCCAGGACGAGAAGCGCAAGTACTACGGCCTGATGTTCCACCCCGAAGTGGTGCACACGCCCGACGGCGCCAAGCTGATCCGCAACTTCGTGCGCAAGATCGCCGGCCTCACCGGCGACTGGACCATGCGCGCCTTCCGCGAGGAGGAGATCCAGAAGATCCGCGCCCAGGTCGGCAAGGGCAAGGTGATCTGCGGCCTCTCCGGCGGCGTCGATTCGGCTGTCGCGGCGGTTCTGATCCACGAAGCCATCGGCGACCAGCTCACCTGCGTGTTCGTCGATCACGGCTTGATGCGCCTCAACGAGGCCGAGCAGGTCGTCGACCTGTTCCGCCACCACTACAACATCCCGCTCGTGCACGTGGACGCCTCCAAGCAGTTCCTCGGCGAGCTCGAAGGCGTCACCGACCCTGAAACCAAGCGCAAGACCATCGGCCGCCTCTTCATCGAGGTGTTCGAGGCCGAGGCCAAGAAGATCGGCGGCGCCGACTTCCTCGCGCAAGGCACGCTCTATCCTGATGTGATCGAGAGCGTCTCCTTCACCGGCGGCCCCTCGGTGACGATCAAGTCGCACCACAATGTCGGCGGTCTCCCCGAGCGCATGAACATGAAGCTGGTCGAGCCCTTGCGCGAGCTGTTCAAGGACGAGGTGCGCAAGCTCGGCCGCGAGCTGGGCCTCCCCGAAATCTTCGTCGGCCGCCACCCGTTCCCGGGCCCGGGCCTCGCCATCCGCTGCCCCGGCGACATCACCCGCGACAAGCTCGACATCCTGCGAAAGGCCGACGCCGTCTACATCGACCAGATCCGCAAGCATGGCCTCTATGACGACATCTGGCAGGCTTTTGCGGTGCTGCTCCCGGTCAAGACCGTCGGCGTCATGGGCGACGGCCGCACCTACGACTTCGTCGTGGGCCTCCGCGCCGTCACCTCAACCGACGGCATGACCGCTGACTTCTACCAGTTCGACATGAAATTCCTGGGCGAGACCGCCACGCGCATCATCAACGAGGTGAAGGGCGTGAACCGGGTGGTGTACGATGTGACCAGCAAGCCGCCGGGGACGATTGAGTGGGAGTGAGGGGGAGTACCGTGGAGTGGTATCGGTTAGCAGAGGACACTCGGGCGAATCCTAGGTCATCGATAGTAGCCGATAGATTCTAAGCGACCCGCAGATCTTCCGCTCCGTCGGGCGTCTCCCCGCTCTTCGAACGGCGCCGATACGCCGATTACTGCTCCTTCTTGAACAAATCCTGGAAGATGAGCTGGCCCCAGATGCGGTCGCGTGCGTGCACCAGCGCGCCACCCTCGTTGAGTTTTCCCAGCTTGACGGGTGCGAACCCGAGTTGTTTGGCCAAGGCCACCACGGGAGCGGTCGCTTCCTCGTCGTCGCTCGACAGAAAGACGACCCGGTGGCCACCCTCGACGATCGGATCGGTAGCCAGAGTGGCCGCGATCAGGTGATTGAAACCTTTCACGAGCTTGGCGCCGGTGAACGCCTTCGCGACAAAGGCGGAGGACGGGAGACCGTCCAGCTCCTCAGGGGAAACTAACGCGTTCATTGCGTCGATGGCCGTCTTGCCTTTCCAGCTCGGCAGGGCCTTCGCAACCTCGCGATGCTCCCCGAACGGGACCGCCAAGATGATTATGTCGGCCTCGAGTGCTTCCCGCAGCGACTTGGCGACGACCGTGGGGCCAATCGCCCGAACCTGCGGCGCCAACGCATCGGGCGGCCGGCGGCTCGCGACGGTGACGTCGATGTTCTTGCGGGCGAAGGCGTGGGCGAGGGCCTGGCCTATCTTGCCGAATCCTACAATTGCGTAGCTCATAATGCTTTTCCGATCCGTGTTGGTATTGATTACCCATCCTTCAACGGCGCTGGGTTATCCGTTTCGCTGCATGGCGACCTTCGCGAGAGCTTCGGGCCGCCACACCAGGCGATGCGCGTCATCGGTTCGAATTCCTGAATTGACGCGTAGACGTCCTGCCGTGAACGACTTCCGCGCGGCCGGAGGGTCAGCCACTTCCGGCGATCCGGCGCGAATTCAGATGGCCGAGAAGCCGCCGTCGACAGACAACTCCACCCCATTCACGAAGCTCGAATCGTCTGAAGCAAGAAACAGCGCGACCGCCGCAATTTCCTCAGGACGACCCATCTTTCCCCGCGGGATCAGAGATTCGAACATCCGCTTCGCCTCCTCGGTGAGAACTTGGTCCTGCATCGGTGTGGCGATCGGCCCCGGGCTCAGCACGTTCACGCGGATATTCCTGCCCTTCAGTTCGTTGAGCCAAGTGCGTGCGAATGAGCGCAACGCCGCCTTGCTCGCCGAATACACGCCGTAACCAGGAAAACCTTTCACCGAAGCAACTGACCCGGTCATGAAGATGGATCCGCCATCGTTGAACAGCGGCAACGCCTTCTGAACCGTAAACAGCGTGCCGCGCGTATTCAGGTTGAAGGTCGCATCGAAATGCTGCTCGGTAATCTCGCCCAGTGGGACGGCTTCGCCGATGCCGGCGCTCGCGTATAGGACGTCGATCCTGCCCTTTTCCCGCTTGACCGTGTCGAACAGACGATCGAGGTCGTCGAGATTGGCCGCGTCGCCGCGCACGCCGGTCACGTTCCGGCCGATCAGCCTGACGGCCTCGTCGAGCGTCTGCTGCCTCCGGCCCGTGATGAAGACATAGGCGCCTTCTTCGACGAACCGCCTGGCGCTCGCCAGCGCCATGCCGCTCGATCCACCCGTGACGACTGCAACCTTACTTTCAAGCTTTCCCATGACTTCTCCTTGAGACTCCGTCTTTGGCCGTTCGGGGCTGCCCCCGAGGATCTCGACATAGGTCTGCCGGCGTCAGGCGTTGAGTGCGGAAGCACGCACATCGGTGGTGCGAAATCGATCCGGCTGGACGACAGACGCCGGCGCGACGATCGGTGTCCGCCGTTCGGAGTCGGGCGCTTGTCGGCATGGGCTATGATAATTGCCCCGCACCACCCACGTACGAGATGCTGTTCGATGTGTTGGACACGGGCTTTGGAAGGCGCACCCCAGCGGTGCTAGATTGCACCATGATCGACTGGGATGACGTTCGCTACTTTCTTGCCGTCGCGCGTGGAGGCTCGGTGCGGGCCGCCGCCGAACGCCTCGGGGTGAACCACTCGACCGTGCTGCGACGCATCGCCCAGCTCGAGGAACGGCTCGGGGCGCTCATGTTCGAGAAGCTGCCTTCGGGTTACCGCCTGACGGCTGCGGGGGAGGAGGTCCTCGAGCTCGCGGAGCAGATGGAAGCGTCGTCGCACCAGCTGGAGACGCGCGTCTTCGGCCGCGACCAGAGTGTGCGCGGGCTTCTGCGGGTGACGCTGGCGCCGCCCCTCGCGACACACCTGCTGATGCCGGACTTCGCCGATTTCGCGCGTCTGCATCCGGACATCGAGATGGACATCCTGTCGTCCGGCGAGTTGGTAAATCTGACCAACCGGGAGGCCGACGTCGCGATCCGTGTCGTCTATGACCGCAAAACCCTGCCGCTCAATCTTCACGGCCTGAAGGGACCGGAGCTGTTCGGCGGCGTCTACATGTCCCGGGATCGGCTAGCCGCATGGCGTGCGGGCGCGCCTGATCCCGTCAGGTGGATCGTCATCAGCATTCATGGAATTCCGGATTGGGCCAGCGAGGGTGAGGTTCGCACCGCCGAGGTTCCTTTCAGGGTCACAGATGCCGGAGCGCAGATCGTTGCTGTACGGCAGGGGCTCGGAATGACGACACTGCCGTGCTTCGTCGGAGATGCCGACCCTCTGCTGGCGAGAGTACCAGGCACCGGCCTGCACATGTACGGAACGCTCTGGCTTCTCACGCAGGGGGAGACACGCAAGACGAAGCGCATGCGGCTCTTCACCGAGTTCCTATCCCGCAGGCTCGCCGCTTACGCGCCGCTTCTCGCGGGACTGTCCGTATCGCGCGACTGACGCGTGGCAGGTCGCCGGCGACACTTGCCGCAATCCGGTCGGAAGCTGACCCCATGTTACGGCTGGCAGGAGCGGTAGCGCTCACCCCGGCGCGCTGGTCGGGACTGCGCAGCCGGGGCGAACGCGGGCACGCTAGGCGCGATTCTTGAAGCGCCCAGCTCTCGTGGCCGGTCTCGACGATGTCCCAGTAGTGGGTGAGCCGATCGAGCAACGCCCTCGATCACATCTGCTCCGGGGGAGATCCAAGGCACGGGCCTTCGAGCGAACCAGGACAACGACAGAATGGCCTTTCGCTAGAGCGTCGCGGACGATCAGCCGTGTGTGAACGTCGCGGTTCACGCCGTCACGGCCTTCTGGGCCGCCGCAAAGACGTCGCGTGCGGACGTCGTACCCGCTACGTGCTCCGCACCCTCGACTCCGAGGTCCATCCATCCTGCATTCACGGCCTCAAACATTTCCTCGGCAGCTCCGGTGTGGCCCTTCGGGATGCCGAATTGCTCGAACGCTTCCGCCCACCCAGCACGCGGGACTGCAAAGGCTTTCACCTCGAGATTCAGGACTTCACCCAATTGCTCCGCGACTTCATCCGCGCTGACCATCGAACCAAGCTCGACGACGCGCTGCCCTGACCACGCTGGCCCGGTCAAAAGGGTTGCGACCTCCGCGCCGATGTCGTTGGTCGCGACCATGGTCGATTTCCGGTTTGTCGGATTGTAGTAGACCGGTAGCGTTCCGCCCTGGGCGACCTGCAAGCCGTAGAGGAAGTTTTCGAAGAATCCACCTGCGCGGACAAATGCGATTGGCGATATCAGGTCGCGAAAACCTTGCTCCAGAAGCGACATCGCCGTGATCATGCCAAGCCCGCTGGTCCTGTTCGCACCCATCGACGAAAGCGCTACCACCCGCGGCGGCGCTGTCTTGGTGAGCGCCTCGACATAGTTCGCAATCACGCCCTTGGCTTCTTTGTAATCGGGCGAGGGGGCCCAGACAGCCGGCAACATGACAAACGCGCCTTCGACGCCTTTGAGCGCCCGCTCGATGGCTGCCGAATCATTCCAATCACCGTCAACCAGTTCCACGCCCTTGTTCGCCCAGCTTGACGCCTTCTCGCGATTGCGGACGAGCGCGCGTACTTCCTTGCCGTGCGCCAACAGATGTTCTGCCGTTGCGCCGCCCACTTTTCCCGTGATTCCCATTACTAAAAACATGCGTTTTCTCCTGATCTTGAGGGACAGAGCACTGCCCCCGTTGGTTCACCGGATGAGCGGCAGAATGGCCCGGATTCGGGGATCGCGCGCGTAGAGGCCGCCCCATGTCATCGCGCCGAGAAGCAGGGAAATGATTTCCGGCGGCGCCCCCAACTCACCAATGCGGACATCGGCGCAGATGGCACCTCCCAAAAAGCCCGTCACCAGGATCGCGCCGAGAACGGCGGTGGCCGGGATGGCATAAAGGACGGCGCAGGCGAGTATGATCGGACCCACGACACGGGTCAGGTCCATCGCGAACCCGGTTTCCTGCAACATGCTCGCGATCTGTGCCGGCGCGAAAAGCTGAATAGTGCCGTCTGCCACCAGAGCGATAACGACAAACGCGCTCATTATCCGGCCGGCCCACAGGGCGCGATGCAAGGTCATAGTTTCAGGCACCTGATGCAGGTTCATGGTTTCGGGCACTTGTCATTCTCCGATGGGGGGATCCCATATTCGGAGCTTATTGTGTCTCTTGGGTATGATAAACACCGACAAAGTGAACACACTGTTCTCTCTGTGGCGAACAATGCCGAGGGACGAAAATGCAGAATCTCGAACCCATCCTGATTTTCATAACGGTAGCGGAAATGGGGAGCTTCACCCGCGCAGCCGATAGCCTGGGCATTCAGAAGGGAAGGGCCTCAACGGCGGTCCGGAAGCTGGAAGAAGACGTCGGTGTCAGGCTCCTCCACCGCACGACGCGCAGCGTGCAGTTAACGGAGGACGGACGCGCATTTCATGCCCGTGCCCGCGATCTGCTTGCTGAAGTCGATGACCTACACTCGATGTTCGCAGGCGATCGCGTGGCACTTCGCGGGCGTTTACGGGTCGATCTTCCGACCGAGGTGGCGCGCACAACGATCGTGCCGGCCTTGCCGGATTTCATGGCGACTCATCCCGAGTTGGAGCTGGAGGTGTCCAGTACGGATCGGCAAGTCGATCTGGTTCAAGAGGGGTTCGACTGTGTATTGCGGCTTGGACCCATAGGGGACGAGACGCTGATTGCCCGCCCACTGGGCCTGTTGCGCATGGTCAACGCTGCCAGTCCCGCCTATCTGGCGCGCTTTGGAGTCCCTCGATCGCTAGAAGATCTCCAACGTCAGAAACATCGGACAATTCATTTTTCGACGATGCTGGGCGCAAGACCCTATGGATGGGAATATCCGGACGGCGACAGCTACGCGACGCTTCAGTTGCCAGGGGCGCTACACGTCAACAGCGCGCAGACTTACGAAGCCGCTGCCCTCGCCGGCCTTGGCCTGATTCAGGCGCCACTCTTGGGGATTGGCCGATACTTAGAGAGTGGAGCGCTTGTGGAGATCATTCCCGATTTTCGTCGCCGGGCGCTCGCCGTGTCCCTCGTCGTAGCACATCGGCGCAACCTGTCGCGCCGAGTCCGCGCATTCATGAAATGGATCGAAAATGTACTCGCGCCTTATTTAGAATAGCGAAACGAATTGCTTCGTCCGGCCCTCGATGACTGAGAATAGTTGGCGGTATCAGGCGGAAATCGAGAGCAGCGAAGCGGCGGCCGTTCACACCGAGCACACGTCTACTTCGTCGATTGACTCCGATAGCTGCCGAAGCCGCAATTCCTCCGAGCGAAACAAATTTTCCTGTGAATTCAAGACCAAAAAGTTCGGGCGGGTATACCGTCGGGATTTGACCGTCAGCTTTGAGAATTTGTGCTTACAAATCAACGTGGAATTGTCGTCCTAAATGATTGAGTGGGAGTAGTGCTGCCCGCCGTCCTCGCGTAGTCTAGCGTATCTCGTCGAGTTGTTATCTCACTTCGTTCCTGTTGAGGAATCAGACCGGGCATGAGCTTGGCTTATCCCGGCAGAAGATCAAAACCCATCGTCTCTTCACTCGTAGAGTATTGCAGCGAGTTGGATCGTACAAAACGGCCGGGGACCAAGGTTCGTTCGCGCACCGGCAGGTCTTGGCCAAATCCCCCGAGGATTACTTCGACGAGATCCGAACGACAAAGTGACCCAGTATATGCTGGATGTCGCCAAACAGATGGTCGTGAGATAGGCGGGCCCGTTCGATCCTGGAAATTGGAGATCGCTACGAGGTGTGGCAGTCGATCCGTGAATTGAAGGCAGGCCAGCAAGTCGAACATGACGCAGCGACCCGCCGCAACCAAGGTAGTCGATTTGATGGAGGCTGGCTACGGGGCAGTGTCAGCGTTCACGTGCGCGAGCGTGGGGAGCAAAAACTACAGCCATCCGGCACAGTGCTTGGCTAACTCGGCCGGTAAAGGCGAGGATGGCGTCGCGGGCTTTCTGGAAGCAAGGTGCCCTCCAGTCGCGCTCGCCTTCGCACCGCAGGGCGCACAGTCGGCGAAGAGCCTACCGCCATTTGTCTGCGGTCGATTTTGCCTCCACCTCCGCAGGAGCGGGCGTGATGTACCGCGGATTAAAGGGACGGGATCGCCAGATTGGGCGAACGGACGGGTGTCGCTTCCCTAAACCTCAGCTATCCAAGCGGGTTCCCTTAATGGCCGCGATGCCAGCATGGAATTGGAGAGGCGAGATACCTCGTTAGATTCTGTACAAAATAATACACGAGCTGCTTCTGTCTCGGTGTTCTTTACAAGAGCTGGTCGACTTGACCAAAAGAACTCTCGCGACGATAGTCTCTTTTGCGGAGGGACGAATGGGGCGACCACCAGACGTGTCCGAGGTTGGGCAATTGGCTGCTAGCGCCGATGCTCAATCCCGCATTATTCCGCCCACTCTGACGTTGCCAAAGAGCGGTGGCTCCATTCGCGGGTTAGGAGAGAAGTTCGCAGCCAGTTCGGCGACAGGCACAGGTTCGATGACTGTGCCGCTTCCACTTAGCCCGGGTCGGCAAGGGCTCAGTCCTTCGTTGCAACTAGTATACGACTCTGGAACGGGTAACTCACCTTTCGGATTCGGATGGCAACTCAATCTGCCTTCGATTACGCGTAAGACAGACAAAGGCCTCCCTCGTTATGACGATGTCAGCGAGAGCGATGTGTTCATCTTGTCAAATACGGAAGACCTCGTTCCGATCGAAGATGACATACCTTCGCAGGATACGCGCTGGATCATTCGCCGTTATCGCCCCCGAGTCGAAAGGCTGTTTGCTCGCATTGAGAGGTGGACGAATAGCCACGATCCTACGGATGTCCATTGGCGCTCGATTTCTCCCGATAACGTACTAACAGTCTATGGCGACTCACCTTCGTGCCGCATCTGCAATCCAAGTGAGAACAAGGCGCAGCAAATTTTCTCTTGGCTCGTCGCTTGGTCCATCGACGATCGAGGGAATGCAGTCCTCTATCGGTACAAGCAGGAGAATGGCGACGGAGTTAAACTGGAAAGGCCGTCAGAGGCCAACCGAGGGCAGAAGAACGCGGATCTACGTAAAGCCAATCGCTACATCAAAAGCGTTCATTACGGCAATCGAGTACCGATGTTGGGTGACGATGGCCGACGTTGTCAGGAGTTCCCTGAGACTCAACAGATCGAAAGCGTGATTTCACGCAATTGGTTGTTTCAGGTGGTGTTCGACTATGGCGAGCACGCCTCTGAACCGCCAGCAGTTGAAGAGACGGCTGAGTGGACGTTTCGTGACGACAGTTTTTCCAGTCGACGATCGGGATTTGAGATCCGGATAAGCCGGCTATGCCAGCGCATTCTCATGTTTCATCGCTTCGACGAGCTTGAGGTCGGCAAGGACACGCTCGTTCGGTCCCTCACTCTTACTCACGACACAGGTCCCGATGAAGCCGGGCCTGGGTATTCGCTTGTCCGCTCCGTCACCCAGCGGGGATATCGGAAGCAAGAAAGCAAATTTGTGTCAGCCGATTTGCCGCCGTTGTGCTTTGAATACAGCGAGGCGAAGATCGATCCGCTTGTCCGGTCAATTTCTGCGGAGACGCTCGAGAATGCAGCCGGTGGACTCGGGTCAAACCACCGTCAATGGGTCGACATTGATGGTAGCGGCATCGCCGGGCTTCTGACGGAGGAAGCGGGCCTCTGGCTATTCCAGCAGAATTTGAGTCCGTTGCGCCACCGCTCGGTGGAACTCGCCCCCGTCCGGGTCGTGAGCAACCGTCCCTCGCATGGGATCCTCGATGGTTCGCTGATGGACCTTGAAGGAGATGGCCGACCGGACCTGGTCGTCTTGGCGGCTCCGATCACCGGCTTCTATGAAAACGAGGTCAAAACAGGTTGGAGTTCGTTCCGGTCCTTTCGCCACGGCCTCAATCGGAGTCTGGGGAATGCGGATGTCAACTTCATCGATCTCGATGGAGACGGTCGAGCGGACATCCTCGTTGCCGAGGACAACAAACTAACTTGGTATCCTTCCCTGGGTGAGGACGGCTTCGACGAGGCTCTCGCCGTCGACATCCCTCTCGATGGGGAGATGGGGCCGTGCGTCCTCAAGCGGAGTGAATTCGCATCCACTCATTTCGCCGACATGACGGGGGATGGTCTGTCCGACTTGGTCAGAGTAACGGCCCGGGAGGTCTGTTACTGGCCCAATCTTGGATATGGCCGGTTCGGGCCGAAGGTCACTATGGACAATTCGCCGCCACTCGACCTCGACGGCGGCTTTAAGCCGGATCGAGTCATTTTGTGTGACATCGATGGCTCAGGCACGTCCGATCTTGTTCACCTGACGACTTCAGGGCTCCGAACCTACTTCAATCGCTCCGGCAATGCGTGGAGCGGCTCCGACGAGCCGACAGTCCCTGGACTTCGGGCAAACAACCTCGGCAGTGTCGCGCCGATCGATCTTTTCGGCAACGGAACAACATGTTTAGTCTGGTCGTCGGAACTCGACCATGAGCCGCTCGGTTCGATGCGATACGTCGACCTCATGGGCGGCGCAAAACCGCACCTTCTTACGAAGGTCACGAACGGCATGGGGAGTGAAACGGAAATCAGCTATGCAAGTTCGACGCGCTTCTTTCTCGAAGATCAGCGCTCGGGACGCGGCTGGAGCACCAGCCTTCCATTCCCGGTGCATGTGGTGAGCCGCATCGTCAATCGCGAGCATGTGACGGGAAGCCGGTTTGTCTCTCGATTCGCTTATCACGATGGTTACTTTGATCCCTTTGAGCGGGAATTCCGTGGCTTCGGAATGGTCGAACAATGGGATACTGAAGACTATCCCACTGCGGAATCGGAGACGGATCAAAAGCGGGCACCGGACGAGCGGGCCGCTTCATTTGTTCCTCCGGTGCATACCAAGAGTTGGTTCCATACCGGCCACGCCAACGTCGTCGATCGAGGCCCGGAGACGCTGTCGGACGCTGTCAGTGCGACGCGGACCGCAGATTGGTATCGTGAGCCGGCCCATGAAGAGAGTGCTGCCGCAAGGATGCTTCCCGCGGCCCCGCCGCTCCCTGCGGGCCTCGATCAAAAGGGCAGGAGAGAGGCTTGCCGCGCGCTTCGTGGCCTCCTGTTGAGACAGGAGGTCTATGCCGACGACAAGTCGGACAGGGCGAAGGTGCCATACCTTGTCACGACGCACACATATGCGGTTCGCACGATCGAACGCCCAGCCGTGAAGCGTTACGGCATCTTCATGAACTCGATCTCCGAAACTCTGACCCTCCACTACGATCGCGATACTTCGGATCCACGCGCGTCACACCGGATTGTCATCGAGACGGACGACTACGGGAACGTCCTGAAAGCCTGTGACATTGCCTATGGGCGACGAGCGCGGATCTGGCGTCAGGACGAGGGGGCGTGGCGAGAGGTGCCCAATCCCGGGTTCGACCGGATGTCGGACTGGGACATCGGGCGTCAGCGGGCTGCCAGGATCATTTACAGCGAGCAGAAATACACAGATCCGCTATCCGGCGAGCTATCGTATCGTGGACCGATCGAATGCGAGGCCCGCCGATACGAAATCTTCGAGTTTGCGCCGAGTGCCTCGAGCGGACGTTATGAGGCGTCCGATTTCCGGTGGCCCGCGACCGGTGAGTTGGGCTACCTGCCAGACCTCGACTATTCCGAGCGAAACGGCGCGGCGAAGCAAAGACGTTTGATCGAAATGCGGAGAACGTTGTTCCGCAACGACGTGTTGAGTGGATACCTGCCGCTGGGACACTCGGGTGAACTTGCACTTGTGGGAGAAAGCTACAGGTTAACCTTGACTGGCAAACTGGCGAGCAGCGTCTACGTGCGGTCGAACGAGGGCCGCGAACCGGAAGCACTTCTGCCCGATGCCGAGGCGATCCT
The DNA here is from genome assembly GCF_028128935.1 of Bradyrhizobium sp. CCBAU 11361. NCBI lineage: Bacteria > Pseudomonadati > Pseudomonadota > Alphaproteobacteria > Hyphomicrobiales > Nitrobacteraceae > Bradyrhizobium > Bradyrhizobium sp. CCBAU 11361. Next base: position 152,736 of record NZ_LBJZ01000188.1, on the reverse strand, counting down.
CTGTTCGATCGGGACCGGCGGTGCCGGATACGTATCGAGTGGATCGATGAAGCGGCTGGGACTGTTCCCCGCCGATGACGACGACCAGCTGTTCTGGGAGCATTCGGGCCGGTGCTTTTTTTCACCCTGTCCTGAAGACAGTGCGGGCGAAGAACTCTCGTTCGCCCGCTCGCATTTTTTCCAGATCCATCGCTGGACCGATGCTTTCGGCGCAACGTCTGTTGCCACGCTTGATGACCATGTGCTGCTCACGACGCGCGTCACCAACCCGGTCGGAAATTCGGTGCAGGCCATTCATGACTATCGCGTTCTGCTGCCGAGCTCGGTGTCCGACGCGAATGGAAATCGCGCGGAAGTGCGATTCGACGCACTCGGCCTGGTGGTCGCCACCATTGTTTGCGGTAAAGATGCGACTGAAGGGGATTCGTTTCAGGTTTTCAGGGACGATCTTTCGTTTCGTGAAGTTAGAGATTTCTTAAGCTCGCCCGATCCGACCGAGCTCGCCCGAAACTTTCTGGGTACCGCGAGCACGCGCCTGATCTACGACTTCTCGCAGGTCCCGGCGGTGATGGCATCCATTGCGCGAGAAATTCACGCGCCTGATCCCGATGGCTCTGCGACGCCGCTTCAGCTGAGCTTCTCCTACTTTGACGGGTTGGGACGGGAGGCTGGCTCGAAGAGTCAGGCCGAGCCAGGACCCGTGCCCGAGAGAGATTCGTCAGGCGCGATCGTGCTCGGCCCGCTTGGTCTTCCCCGGATGGGGACGTCCATCGTCGCGCGGCGTTGGACAGCACAGGGCTGGATCGTCAGGAACAACAAGGGTGAGACCGTACGACGGTATGAGCCGTGGTTCAGTAATACCCATAGATTTGAGCCCCGACAGCGTGTCGGAGTCAGCGCGGTGTTGTTTTTCGACCCGGTGGGTCGCGCGATTGGGACGCTTAGCCCGGATCACAGCTGGACGAAGGTTGAGTATACGGCTTGGAAGACAACCTTGCACGATTCAGTTGACACATTGGTGGCCGGCGACGGGTCGGATTGCGTAAACGACCCCGTTCTTGGCGCGCATTTCGAACGCCTGCAGCGCAACGAGTACACTCCGGCCTGGTATGCCCTTCGCACTGATCCCGCGTACGCGACCGAGTTTGACAAGCTGTACGCGTCGGCCGAGGAGCGCTTGCGCCAGACGCAGGCGGCTGAACAGGCGATGTCGCTTGCCGGTACTCCGACCGTCCATCATCTGGATTCGATGGGCAGGATATTCCTCAGCCTGTCGGATCTGGGTGGCCCGCCGGGCACGGAACATCGACGACTTCCCCATCGTGTGGAGCTCGACATCGAAGGCAACACACTTACGGCCCGCGACAGTCTCACGACCACGAAGGACGTCACGGGTAAGGAGACCTTTGATCCTCTGGGGCGCGTCGTAGAGCGGTCGCTCTATGACATGCTCGGGAACCGGCTTCGTCAGATCAGCATCGAGGCTGGAGAGCACTGGACCGTTCGGGATATCGCGGGCAATCCCCTGATCTCCTGGACTGGCAGAGGACATCGGGAGAGGTCGGAATACGACGCGATGAGGCGACTGGTGCGGAAACTGGTGGCGGATGACGATTCCGCCAATCATGCTCGGGAGGTTGTGATCGAGCGCACGATATATGGCGAAGAGGCGCCGGACCATGTCAAAAACCTCCGCGATCGAGTCTGGGTTCATCTCGACCAGTCCGGCATCACGGTCAACGAACAATTCGACTTCAAGGGAAATCTGACCCACAGCCGGCGGCGCCTTGTCGCGCGATCGGGATATCGTTCGACGGTTGATTGGAGCCGGGCGCCCATCGCTGGTGCTGCGGTGGAAGACAACGTCGCGGCCTTGCTGGAAGAAGCCTCTTGGTCGAGCAGTCAACTCTATGATGCGCTGAACCGTGTCGTTCAATATGTTCCTCCGTACCGCGACGGTGACGCGATCAGCGCCGTCGGCAAGGACTACAACGAGGCCAACCTCCTCCGCCGCACGCGCGTGTGGCTCAATCTTCGAGCCGTTCCTTTGCAACGCCTGAAGGAGGCGCCTACGATGGTGCCCATCCGCGATATTGTGTACGACGCCAAGGGACAGAAGCTCGTCGTTGAATTCGGGAGCGGGTATGGGCCGGGTCGGAAGGGCCTGACTGCGCAGTACCGATACGATCCGCTCACCTTCCGAACCACCGAGATCAGTGCGTCGCGAGACGTCGAACTGGTGCCGTCCGGCCAGCAGGCTGGCGGCGAGGGTGCCGGACAGCGCCGAGGGCTGCAACGTCTGCGGTACACCTACGATCCTGCAGGAAACATCTCTCATATCGCGGACGACGCGCAGCAGGCAATCTTCTTTCGCAATCGCCGTGTCGAGGCGGGCGCGCGATATTCCTACGATGCGCTATATCGTCTGGTCGAGGCGAGCGGTCGCGAGCATATTGGTCTGGCGCGCGCCGGCTCGCGATCGGCGAAGCCGTACGATTGGGACGATGGTGTCGGTGATGGAAGTCTAGGTGGCGGCACGCTGTTGCCCAGCGACGGGACGGCGCTGGCAAGCTATCGAGAGACCTATTCCTATGACGATGCCAGCAATCTGGTCGAGATGCGTCATTCCTCCAGCGACTCGCGTGTTGCAGGTTGGACGCGGAAGTTCGAGTACTCAGAACACAGCGCCATCGACGAGCCGGTCAGTAAGCCGTCCAACCGGTTGAGTGCGTCCACTGTCGGAAGCCTGCGCGTTAGCTACAACTACGATCCGAATGGCAATCTGCTGGCGATGCCGCATCTTCAAGAGATGCTTTGGAATCATCGCGACGAGCTTCAGATGTCGCGGCGCCAAGCGGTCGGTCAATCGATCGGCGAACGCACATTCTATGTGTACGACGCCGCGGGAACCCGCACACGCAAAGTGACTGAATTCGGCGATGGTCGCCTGAAGAATGAGCGCCTCTATTTCGGTGACCTGGAGGTGTATTGCCAGCACTCAGGCCCAACGGCCGGTTTGGAGCGGCGGACTCTTCATATTCACTTGGGAGATGATCGCGTGGCTTCGATCGAAATTCGTAACGCGGTCGATGATGGCAGCCCGCAACGACTCGTACGCTACACATTGTCGGATCATCTGGGTTCAAATCGAGTTGAACTCGACGAGTTGGCGCGTGTCATCAGCTACGAAGAATACACGCCGTACGGCAGCACCTCATATCGCGCTCCGCGACACAAGGGTTCTGCCCCAAGCCGCTACAGGTTCAACGGTAAGGAGAGGGACGATGAGACCGGTCTTTATTACTACGGTGACAGGTACTACGCTCCCTGGCTGGCGCGATGGATCAGCTGTGATCCAGAAGGCGTGGAAGAAACGCACAATCTGTATCTCTACGTCCGCGCAAATCCGGTCCGCAACGCCGACCCTAGCGGCGGTGGGTTCCTAGACAAGGTCAAGGCATCGGCTACAAATGCGCTCGCTCGCGCTGAAGCGGCTGTAAAACCTGGCGGCTCCGTGTTCGAGGCCGTCGATAATGCGTTCAATCCGCAGAAAAACGAAGTGAGCGCGGGTGTGCTCAACAACCTGGCCAATCGCGGAGAAGCGATGGTGCAGGGTACGATCAAGGAGGTCAAACAGGCAGGCAATGACGTTGGGGACGTCGCGTACTACTCAACTCACCCGACTGAAGCCGGAGCAATCAAGAAACTGTCCGCAGCGACAGATGGCCTCGCCAAGCAAATTCCCGGCGCGAGCGCGCAGCCTTATATTGACAAGGCAACGACCTTCGCCAATCAGGTTGAAACCGTCGGGAAGGCATTGGGCGACATTGCCTATTATGCGAAGAACAACAACGAGCATGGGGCGAATGGAAAGATAGCGAGCGCGATCACCGACATCGCGATCGATGGTCCCCAGATAGCGCTGACCATTGAAGGCGCGGCTAGGGGCGTAAAGGGCCTCGCGCCAAAGCCGGGTCTCAAATCCAAGGTCAAGGTCATGCCCGCGGCAAAGGAAATTGCGGCGCGCGATCTGAAGGCGCCTCGAGGAACGGCGAAGAACCCGATTCCGGTCCACGAATTGAAGACATACAAAATTAAAGTGGATGGTCGGAATTATCCGCCTGCGGTCGTGGAGGACATGCAGCAGAGAATGCAGGGCTACTACGGCAAGGATATGCACCAGGGCAGAAGCAAGACGCCCGGAACGACGTTCCAGGTGGGACATGCCGATACTCCACAGGTTTTTGCCAAGGATGGCACGGAAGTCAGGGTGCGCGCCGAACTTACCGAGATGAACCGAGCGTCAAGCGGTTCGATCAGGAAGGAGGCGGCTCGAGTGCGCAAGCTCAACAAGGTCTTGCCGCCTGACAAGCAAATCTACGTCCGTCCGCCGCAATAGAAATTCATAGTATTTTAAGGTCAAGGTTATGCACGTACCGTTATTTGCTCTTGTCGCACTCGCAATGAATTCTGTCGGAATGGCGGTCGTCCGTCTGCACCGGTTTCTCCTCGCGACACTGCAGCAGTCGGTCCCAAGCGCGGAGTCGCAGCAGCAACTCTACGGTTCTGGAACAGCGGAGCTTGTGGCGAAGCTTCAGGAGGAGATCGGCATTCGTCCCGCGCAGCGCGGCGTGCTGGATGCTGCAACGGCCGATGCGGTAAACCTCTTTTTATTCTCGAAACGGACCTTCAATCGCATCAAGGGACGGGTGACTGATCAATTCGGCCGGCCGGTCCCCTTTGTCGTTGTGCGGGTCACCGATAAGGACAATCTCGGCGGCAGTATCTGCGCGGAGACCGTCACCGACCGGACCGGCGCATACGAGGCTTACTATGACCCGTCATGGTATCAGAACGGAGAAGGCATACTGGTCCCGAAGGATGCCGTCGAACCGGTGGTCACGGCGCATGAACGGAACGGCCGGCAGATCGGGCGATCCGCTGCGCAAAGCACGGAGCGGGATATCGTCGTGGATTTTGTTGCGGGCGCGGCTCTGCCCGGTGAGGTCGTTGAACCCGCGGAGACGTTCGTCGTCCGGGGAACGGTGGTTGACGAGTTAGGCAGGGGAGTTAACGGGCTTTCGGTCCGGGTCGTGGATCGTGACGTGGGTTCGTTCGTTGACGAACTGGGTACGGTGGAAACGGCGGCCCGAAACGGAATCGATGGCGCGTTTCAGCTGTCTTATGATCAGGGCGCTTTTCATCGGGAGGAAGGGCCGATCGGCTCTTCAGCCGATCTGGTCTTCCACCTCGTCCGCGGCGACACGCCGATTGAACTCGTCGGGCTAATTCGGTTGCCCGCAACACCCAGCGACTTGATCGCCGCTCCACTGCCGGTGCCACTGGAAGATTTGTCGTTGGGTATTGTCGCGCGGCGTGACGAGCTGGTTCAGATCGTCGTCAACGGAATTCGCGGACAGGCGGGGATCACCGAGTATCAGCGACTGGTTTCCGCGCTAAAGCCGTTGACGGGGCGCGTTCCCCTTGCTGAATTCGACGAAGCGAAGACTCGCGACATCAGCTTCGCGGCGAGAGAAACCGGCGAGAGTTTCGATAGGATCAATGATATAGTCCAAGCCAACCTGCTCGCAGGCAGCATTGGAGGGGGAAAAGACCCTTCCGTCTTCTATGCTATCGCGCGGCATCTTGGATCGCGAACCAGTCGTGAGATCGGTTCTCGCTCGGTGGCCGAAATTGTGTCGTCAATTACTGCTGCCGTCGATGCCGCGACCATCCCGCCTGTCGAGCGGATCGACAAGGTGGCCGAGGATATCCACAGGGCCGCGGTTGCGGCAGCCATTCGGTCGAAACCGGCGAGCAACGTCGACAGCCTCGGCGATCTGCTGTCCACCGTCATTGATGACGAGCGCGTGCGTGATGAAATCGTTGTCAAGGCAAGGAATGCGGCAAATGCCACGCTGTTCTGGAACTCCGTTGAAGGTAGCGGGCTCGATCGGGATACCGTTGCCGACCTTCGATATACCCTTCAGCTGGGAACGCTGACGTCAAATAATGTCGCCCTCACCAACCAATTGAGGGCTGCGGCGCCTGCGGCAAGGTCCCTGAGGGAGCTAGCGCTTGTTGTCGGGCGTGAGAAGATTGCGGAGCTTGTGGCCGAGAATGGCCGTACGCCTCGGGGCGGCGAGGATGGCTTGGAGCTCTATGCAAATGAGATATCGGGTTTGCTGGAGGGCGCGCATCCAACCGCGGTTGTCGCGCGATTAGCGCGGGATTGGTCCGAGCGTCGGGCAGATGCGGTACTTGCGACCACGGCTGATCTGCTCGGCGCCGCGGTCCGGCAGACCTCGTTCGATATTGTCGTCGACAATCTCGACTCGATTGCCGATGCCAATCCTGGGATATTTCAGGGCATCAACAATCAAGCCGAGCAGGAAGCGGCACTTGAGGGCGCGCGTCGTCTTGTTCGCCTGTTCAAGATAAGCACTGATACGTCCACCTTTGAGAAGATGTCCCTCACTCGGATCAGGGACGGGCGCCTTTTGCGCGGCGCGATGGACGTCTCGCGCTTCAGCAAGAAGACGTTCGTCGATCTATTTCCGGAGGCGACGCCCGACGAGCAGCTTATGCTCGCTTTCGTGCACGACAAGTCGCGTGCCGTGGCGGACAGCGTTTCGACAATTGCGATCGGCGCATACCAGGATCAAAGCGACGTAGCCCCGGCGGGTGCCCTTGGGGCCATAACATCGGCGACAATTCCCTCGGATCCCGTTGAACGGCTACCGCCCCCAGCGGCAACTTCAATCATCGGGTGGGAGGACATGTTTGGCGGCGCCGGCACATGCGAATGCGATGACTGCCGTTCCGTTGTAGGGCCCGCTGCCTATTTGGTCGACCTTTTCGAATTTCTCGACAAGCGCTGCTCGCCGAATTCACTGGGAGTGACCCCGCTCGACGTTCTCATTGGCCATCCAACGAAGTCGCTGACAGTTGGAGGATCTCCCGGCATTACGGGTCGCCGCCCAGACCTCGCGCACATCAAGCTGAGCTGTGCAAATACCAACACCACAATCCCCACGATCGATCTCATAAACGAGATTTTGGAGAGCGTGGTGGCGACGGGGTCTCACGTTCCCCTTAAGCCCTTTGAATCAACACCGGGGATCAGTGGGCCAGAGCTGTCGGCTGCGCCCGAGAATGTGGTCGGCGACGCCTACAATATACTCAGCACATCATTCTATCCGATCTCGCTTCCTTACGATCGTCTGACTGCGACCGCACGTGTGCAATTCGTGCAGGCCGGCACATCGCGGGCCGAGATCATTCGAGCATTCGGTCAGGTTCCGGGAGACGCAGACGCGCAGGACCTTGCGTGGACGATGGAGCGCCTCGGCCTTTTGAGCAGAGACTATCAGGTGTTGGCGGGTGATCTGTCCGCAGTCAGCACCCGGGATTTGTTTGGAGGTGACCAGGGTTGGATCGGCCGCATCAACAAGGTCGGAGAGCTCCTGAAAGAACTGGATATTTCGTTTGAGCAGCTGATCGAACTTCTCCGCACCGCTTATGTGGGTGGAGAAGTTCCTAGCGGCGATCCGGCTGAGTTGATGTCCCGAATATTTCTGGACGTAGATCAGCTCAAGGAACTCAGTCGGCCAGGCTATGTCCCTCAGGTGGACGATCCGATCGGAAAGGCGCTCGAGCTTGGTAACCTCTCTGTCGATGACGTTCGCGGATGGTTGCGCGAGCGGGAAGGAGACCTATCCGAGATTATCGTCCTGCAGCCGCCAGTCGGGTGCGACCCTGAAGAGATGGTTCTGAAGCATCTCGACGGAAGCGCGCTGCTGAAAGAAGCCGAGTGGCGGGCGATACACTGCTTCGTGCGCCTGGCGAAGCGGATGAAGGTACAGTTTGCAGAGCTTGATACAGCCCTTCGTTCGTTGAAGGTCCAGCCGCGAGCAACTCTGAACGGCAAGGTGCTCGCTGATCTTGCGGAATTGGTCGAGCTCAGCAATCTGCTCAAAACCTCCCTCGCGGTGACGTCCGCTGTCGTCGCCGATATCGATACACGTGGTGCCTCGTCGCTTTACGATACGCTCTTCCCGCCGCTTGGGTTCGCCCGCGTCTACCAGGAATTTTCGCGCGGGGCGAATGGCAGTGTCTTCTGGCGGGCGCATGCCTTTCAGGACGGGGTGGCCGGACTGGCCGCGGCGTTCGAGACGGCGACGGATGCAATCGCTGCGATCGGCTCTGTGTTCGGCTTGACCGACCTCAATATCGGCTCCGTCTCCACGGTCTATCGCGTGTTGCTGCTGGCGAAAGCGGTACCATTGGAGCCTGTGGCATTCGCTGGCCTAGCCAGCCGCCCGGGGGAATGCTCGCTTTCGAGACCCGCCACGCTGACACCACGCAAGGTGCTGGATCTGGTCGACGGAATCCGTGCCCTCAAGACGATCGGGGCGACGCCGGCTCTGCTCAACATGCTCGAATGGAAGCCCGGTGTCTCGGCGGTGCTCCCCGATGACCACCTTTTAACACTACTGGACAGGCTGATTGCCGCCATGCAGCCGCTGCATGCAAAGGATGAGCATGAGGCGGCCAAGGCAGCGGGGATGCGTCTGGCGAGGCATGTCGCCGCGCGCGCGGCGGGTCTGGAAACCCCGCCTCGCGATGCCCAAGATGATGCAATGCGGCGTGACCAGAGCAGGCAGCGTCGGACGAGTGCCGCCGTGGCTTTTGTCGTTGATCAATTCGACTTGCCGATATCCATCGTCGAAAAATTGCTAATCAGCACCGAGGATGGTGGCGTCGCGCAACAGGCCCTGCTGACGACGAACTCGGCATCGTCGATCGACGTGCTGATTGCTCCAATCGACAGGGCGAATCCCGCGGCGGTAGCGACTGTTCTGTCAGTCCTTCGAAGCCTCGACCGGGTGAGCGCCGTCATAAAGGCAGCCCAACTTAATCCCGCCATCTTTTCGCTCGCCGCCGGTGATGCGGCGTGCCTGCCCGTTGGCGTGATCGCATCCGCGAAAAGCTCCCCGGATGGCCTGCGATCCATCGAGGCAATGCTGACGACATTGCCTGAGCTGCTGAATTTGGTCATCCGGACGAACAGAGCGAATGCGCTTCAGGCTGTCGTGCACTCGCTGGCTCAATCCGGCTGGTCGCAGGGCACTCTTGATGGCATAGCGGCATGGCTGGACGCGCGTGCAGAGGACGTCGCTTTGATTCCTCGAGACGACGTGCCGGTTCTGGCCGATGCCGCCGCGCGAAAAGCCCCCATTGTGGCGCTGGCATTTTTCTATGATCGGCTCCGTCTGATCCGTCGCGTTGGCGTATCAGTGAAGGCACTTCAAGGGCTCACTAAGGATCGGTTCGACACTGGGACATTGGCCGAACTTACCAGGGGCGTCGCAGCGTCGTTCGCTCGTTCAGCGTGGCTGGAGCTGTCCCGGCAGATGTCGGATCCGATCCGGGAACAAAGCCGGGATGCTTTGGTCGCCTTCCTTCTCCGGCGGGAGAAGCTATCGGTTGCAGAGGAGCTGTTCGACCGCTTCCTGATCGACACAGGCACCAATGCCTTCGTGCTCACGGCGCGTATTCGGCAGGCGATGTTTGCGGTGCAGATATTCGTTCAACGCTGTCTACTTGGGTTTGAGCGCGAGAATGGCGTATGGCCCAATCAGATTGACGCGGAAGAGTGGAAGGTCATTTCCCGTCATCAGGTTTGGGCAGCTCGCAACAAAACGCTCCTCTATCCTGAGGATCTGCTGGATCCGAGTTGGCGTGACAACAAATCTGCCGGTTTCAAGAGCTTCGAGTCCACCTTGCAGCAAGGGGACGCTACGCCGGCGAATGTCGAGCTAGCATTCCGCGGCTTTATGGACGATCTGGTCTCCATCTCTGCTTTAGAGGTCGTCGGGACCTTTCTTCAAGATCGTTTCGACGGAAGGGAGGCCCTTTATTTCAAGTCCGTTGTGCACGTCGTGGGCCGCACTCGCGGCGGGACTGCGCGGAAGTACTATTACCGTCGGCTTAATCGATACGAGCATCATGAGGAATGGACGACTTGGGAGCCGATCGGAGCCGACATCGAGGGTATCGAGCCGGACCGGCAAGGTTCGCGAGAGGAACAGACTGCGCCGGCTTTGCGGGAAGCCGGCGTTCACGTGCTGCCGGTTGTCTGGAAAGGGCAGGTTTATCTGTTCTGGCCGACCTTCATGCAGAAGCACGACAAGAAAGACCCCATGCCCGTCGAGGAGGGAACCTCGCCACGTCCGTCCGATCCTTACTGGGACATCAAGATCTGCTGGACGACCAAGCAGGCAGCCGGCTGGTCCGCGCGGCAACAGTCGGCAGCGCTGTTTGAAACCTGGTGGATCAAGGATGATGTGGTACCGCCAGAATGGGACGGCGTCGACAAGTATGTGCACGGCTGGTCTGATATCGTCGACATGCCACAGGCGCCCGACCCTGCAAATTTCTCGCTGAAGGCTGTTCTCGACGGCGACTCTCTATCCATCATTCTGGCAACACGAAAACGAGCCACCGGACCTTTCGCCCGCGCCCGATTTAGATTTTCCCGATCGGTCGCCGACGTGTCCGTCGAAGCTGCCGACGGTCCCATGGGCAATGATCATTTCCGAATGCTGGGCACCGGGGGGTCTCGCGCCTCCTTCATGGGCGTTGGGGCAAGCGGCGACATCAAGGCGATAACGACAGTCCGCAATCCGGACGGAGACCAGCTCTTCTCCACCGAACACGACATGCGAATCACAACTCTGAATCAGGGTTATCCGGCACCGTTCGTCGCGCCGATGTTCCTTGATCTCGCGGATCGGTCGTATTTTGCCCAGTCGAGTTTGGGCACGGGTATCGTTTGGGAGGAGATCAAGGAGAGCAACGTCCGGCCCGGACTAGGTGTCGAAGTCAATCCGTGGGAGCCCAATATCTTTATCTCGGTGCTGGTGGGAGGAAAAGGGCCTGCGAAAAATCCTTGGGTGGCCTGGCAGCGAGACCAGCTGCAGGCGCTTGCGATGTCGGCAATGACGACCCAGCCGTCGATGGGTCGCTTGGCCCGGTCTTCCGTCACGTCGTTCTTCGACCTGCCTACCCGACCACTCAGCGACCGCCTTGTGTCCGAGGCCTGGAAGAAAGGCATATCCGTCGGCTCCGGATTCCGGGCCGTTGACGTGCCCGCGCTCGATGTGAAAGTGACGTCGTTCTATCACCCGTTCGCCGAGCAGTTCTCGGAGGTCCTCCGGCGGGACGGAATGCAAGCCCTACTGACGCTGCCAATGCAGGCGAGTGAGGTTCCCAGTCAGTTCACGTTCCGGACGCTTGCCAACCCGCAGCCCTCTCGGGTTGACAGCCCTGAAAAGGAAAAGATCGATTTCAATCAATTCTCGTCGTTTGGCAACTACAATTGGGAGCTCTTCTTCCATGCGCCCGTCACGCTCGTGACCAAGCTCATGGACAACGGCCAGCACGACGCGGCAATCGAGCTGCTTCATCAGGCTATCTATACACCGTTCGCCGACAAGCCGGAAGACTGCTGGCGGTTCGAGGGACTCCGCGATATCGAGGCGCCGCGTCTTGATGTCATGCTGTCCTATCTGTCGCTGCCTGATGGCGATCCTCGAAAGGAAAACGTACGCGCACAAGTCGACGTGATGCGGCTTCATCCGTTCCAGGCTCATCGTATCGCAAGGCTACGGCCTCTCGCCTACAAGAAATGGGTGGTCGCGCTCGACGTGAAACTGCCCGTCGCGCTGGGTGACCGATATTTCAAACGCTTCACGCCCGAAGATGTGAACCAAGCCATTCAGTACTACATGATTGCCTATCGCGAGATGGGCAAGAAGCCGGAGGTGGTGCCGCCGCGAACGGTCATTCCTGACATGAGTTATGCCGAATTGCGCCCGAGGCTGGATGCGATGGGCAATGTGATGTTTGCCTTGGAATCGAAGCTGTCCGATGCGTCAGGTAGCAGCGCCAGCGGCACCGGTACATCGTCCCTCGGTATCGTGCAGCGCGGGACGATTGGGTATTTCGGCATACCACAAAACGAGAAGCTGCTTGCCCTATGGGATCTGGTCGACGATCGTCTGTCGAACATCCGCAACGGGCGAAATATCGATGGCGTGCAAATCCAGCTCCCTCTGTACGCCCCCAAGATCGATCCGGCCCTACTTGCAGAAGCGGTGGCCGCAGGCCTGGACATCTCGGCAGTGCTGGACGTCCTAGGGCAGCCTCTCCCCAGCCAGCGTTACGGCGTTATGTATCGGCGGGCCGTCGAATTGGCCGAGCATGTGGCGCGTCTCTGCGATGCGCTGCTGACGGCGCAGGAGAAGTCAAACAACGAAGCTCTCGCCCGCAAGCGCGCCGCGCATGAGAGGGAAGTAGCCACGCTCCTGAAGGAGACGCGACTGCTTCAGGTGACCGAAGCAGAAAAGCAGAGGGACGCTCTGATTCACGAGGAAGATGCTCTCAAGGACCGGTATTTCCATTTCGCCGATCTGCTGGACGCAAGACCGCAGGCGACGATTGCGTTCGTTCCCCAGAAAGTGGTTCCGGTCAGGCAACTGAATCTGGTTGACGCCGACAAGATCAGTTTCGACGCGCTCAACGTCATTCCCGACTTGGTCAAGGTCGGCGCGTTCTTATCCGGTGGCGCCGCTGGCTTTATCGCGACCGTCGCCGACGAGAATGCGCAAGGCGTGAAGTCCCTGACTACGGGCAAGGTGCTGGAAGCGGAGAAGATGGAGCTCGAGGCTTCCTTCGAGGCCGTGAAGGCAACCTTTGATGCCGCGATGCTCGATACCCTCGCGTCGATTTTGGGCCTCATTCCAAACTTTGAAGCGGCGGCGAAGCCGCTCGGCGCCGGTGTCGCTGTTCATCTGGGCGGTCAGTTCTTTGCTGCTGCGGCCGGAGCCAAGGCGCGGAACAAGCGGGCCGCTGGCGAGATGCATACATTCGTCGCCGGCGTTCACCGCAAGCAAGGCGAATTGATTCTGAGGGAGCGCAGCTGGGCGCAGGAAATGAACGATGCGGCGAGCGCGATCCTTCAGGTTCGCAGGCGTACCGTGGTTGCCGATATTCAGCTTGATCTCGCTCACAAGGCCGTTGAGGCCGTCGATCGAGATCTGGCTGCTGCGGAGGACGTCGAAGCATATCTGGTGGACAAATTCAGCTCGATGGAGCTCTATGACTGGAGCGAGAAACGTCTGCGCTCCCTATTCAAAGATGCCTTTGCCCTGGCTCTCGAGACGGCGCAGATGGCGGAGGCATGCTTCAATTTCGAGCGCGAACCCGCGAAGACGCCGTTCCTCAGAATGTCGCCGCCGGCCGACAAGCGGGAGGAACTGATGGCGGCGCACGAGCTAGTCGCCCGATTGCATGCGATGGACCGGGCCTACAATGAAGCACCTAGGCGCGCTGAATTCACCCGCACGGTCTCGCTTCGCCAGATCAATCCGTTCGCACTGGACGACCTTCGCGAGCAGGGCGAGGCGAAATTCCATGTTCCTGACGTTCTGTTTGACTTCGATCATCCGGGCTACTTTGATCGCCGGATAAAGTCGGTCGAGGTATCGATTCCCTGTGTTGCCGGTCCATATTCGCCGGTCACCGGGACGCTGACGCTCGCCGGCAGCAGGCGAAAGAAGAGGCAGAACGGATCGCTTGACGATGATCCGGTCACCGCTGCGTCGATCGGGCTGAGCTCGAGCAGGTCCGACTCCGGCCTGTTCGAACTTTCAATGCAGGACTCGCAGTACCTTCCGTTCGAGGGAATGGGACTCGACTCGAATTGGACGCTCTCGATGCCGGAGAAGGTCCGCAGCTTCGACTACTGGTCGATCGCCGATGTTGCGATCACCTTCAGATACACCGCCAAACGCGGGTCGGACGCGTATCGCAACGAAGTCGCCAACACGTTAAAAGCGGCACTGAATACGTTGGTCAAGGATGGCGATAAGGCCGGAGCCTATCAGCTTGTGAGCGTGCGGCACGATCTTCCGGACGCGTGGCAGGCATTTAAGACAGCGCAGGGCCTCAATATTACGCTGACTGCTGACATGCTCCCCTACATAGTGAAGCAATTGGAGCCTTCACTGAAATCTGTGCGTGGCCGTGTGCGGCTTAGGGGGCAAGATGGCGCGACGGATATTGCGTTTAAAACGCCATCGGGCAATGCAGATGACGGATGGAAAGTCGATTTAGTGAATCCGTCATCCGATGCTCTAGCAACTCCTAAGAACGTCGCGGACATACTGCTTTTTGCTCAGTTCGATGTAGCTTCATAGGCAAAACGGCGAGCGCTAAAAGTGCGCTGCGACTCCTAAGAGATAGTTGCCTAATTTCGGTATGGCCGGTACACACAGCATTGGGAGTTGGGGCGCCGTTCCCAAGGTGCTTTTCTGATCTCTGACGTTATCGAAGGCGCTGCGCCAGTCGGAGCTATGTCAGTCTTATTTGTTCATGCGGCGCGCCATTCCAATCGATGGATCCCGATAGGTAGTAGAACGGCCAACGTTTCGTGAGGAGCAATTTTTCCTCTGGATACAAAGTCTGAAAAAAGTGGCGGATATGCCGTCGGCAGTTGTCCGTCGGATTTGAAAACTTGTGCTTGCGAAACAACGGCGAAAGGTCGTTCGAAATGATCGAGTGGGAGTAGGGCTAGCGGCGGCCTTCGCGTAGTTTGGCGTATTTTGGGGCGCGTTCTCGTTCTCTTTTTTCGACGTCGAGGTGGTCGGCCGGAGTTGCATGCTTCGATTTAATCCGGCCGAAGCCGATATCCCAGTGTTCTTACGCGGACGGCGTACTGCTGCGCATTTTAGCGTGCGGAAAGGCGAGCGCGTCTTCATCGCGAACTCGATCTCGTCACAGACATCGCGCTAGCTTTGGACAGGGCGTAGCCGCATTCGTTGCGTCCATGTGCCTCAGACGCGAAACCTGGCCTGTCAGACTGGTCTTTTTGCTCATCGACCATGGGTTTCCTCGGGGATGTCGAGGACGACGTTTCCTACGACATCTCCGCTTTCTATCATGTCGTGGGCTTCGGCGATCGCTTCGAGTGGCAAGTGGCGCGCTATGGCGTGGACCAACCGTCCTTCGCTCAGGATCTTGGTCAATTCGGCGATGCCGGCCAGTCGATCCGCGTCAGAAATGTCATAGATCAGAAACAGGCGCAGCGTGATCGAGTTCTGCATCAGCCAGAGGCTGGGCAGAGCCGACTCGTTGGCCGACATGCCATACACCACGACCGTGCCGTGTGGACGAAGCAGTATGGGATACAGCTTCGCGTTCGACGTCAGGTCGAGCTCAATGATTGTGTCGACGCCGCGCCCCTGGGTGATGTCTCTGACGCGCGCGCCAACATCCTCGGTCTTGTAGTTGACGACGTGATCCGCGCCGCCGCGCTTTGCATGCTCCGCCTTGGCGTCCCCGCTGACTGTTGTGATGACCGTGGCGCCGCGCAGCTTGGCTAACTGGATTGCATAGTGGGCGACCGATCCCGCGCCGCCGGCAACCAGCACGGTCGCGTGTTGATCGATGTTGGCAAGCCGAACGGCCTGGACCGCGGTCAGGGCAGGGATGCCGAGGCAGGCACCCTCGTCGTAGCCGACATTGGCCGGCAACGGCACCGCCTGCGCGCTCGGCAGCACGATATATTCGGCCGCGGTGCCGTGCGGACGCTTCCATTGGCCGTTCCAGACCCAGACGCGTTCGCCGACGCGATTGGCAACGCCGGGACCGACGGCGTCGATATCCCCGGCGCCGTCGCTGTGCGGAATCACCAGCGGTGCGGCAAGCCCGCGGCCAAATCCACCACGGCGAACCTTCCAGTCGGACGGGTTCACGCCTGAGACCCGCAGCTTGACGCGGACTTCTCCCGGTCCCGGTGCTGGGGTCGGCTGTTCGCCGATCTGCAGAACCTCATGGGCCGGACCCTGCCGTGTATAGAACGCTGTGCGCATCGCCAGTGCCTTTCAATTGGATGATTAAGGTGAAAGCACGCCTCATTGCGCCGTCGCGCCGCCGTCGACCTTGAGGCTGGTGCCGGTGACGAGCCGGGCGGCGGGTGAGGCGAGGTAGACGACCGCTTCGGCGACGTCTTGCGGCTCGGCGACCCGCTTCAGCGGAATGGTGTCCATCGCAAACTGCCGATACGACGCATCTTGCAGGAATGGCGCAGTCATCGATGTCTCCACAATGGTCGGGGCGACGGCATTGACCCGGATGTCATGTGCGGCGAGCTCGATGGCCATCGCCTTGGTCAAGCCTTCGATGGCATGCTTGGTCATGCAATAGACGCTGCGTTTGGCGGCTCCGACGTGACCCATCTGAGACGAAATGTGGATGATCGCGCCACCGCGTCGCCGTGCAATCATGGACCTGGCGACCGCCTGCGAAGTCTTGAACGCCGAGCGGACGTTGAGCATGAGGAGCAGGTCGAGTGTCGCATCGTCGACTTCGTCGATGGCCTGAAGCCGATTGGTACCGGCATTGTTGACGAGTACGTCGATGTTGGAGTTCGACTCCAGCTCGCGCCAGAACGCCTGCTCGGTGACATCGGCCTGTCGGGTCTCGAGCCGGGGGCCTGCTTCCTCCTTGAGATCGTCGAGGTCGCGCCGGGTCCGGGCAACGGCCACGACGCGGGCGCCGGCCTGCGCGCTGGACAGCGCGCAGGCGCGGCCGATGCCGCGGCCGGCACCGGTTACCAGCACAGTCAGGCCATTGAGTGGTGATGCACGGTCCATCAGAGGTCTCCTTGATTCATTCGGGGGAGTGCGCAGGCGTCTGTTGCTTGCCGCACCGCGCTAGAACGCCACGCGCGCCGCACCTTTGAGCGCGAGCATGTCCCTGGCTTCGTCGGCGCTTGCGACCTCCAGTCCGAGGCCCTCGATGATCTTGCGGGCGAGGGTGACCTGCTCGGCATTGGATCGCGCCAGGCGGCCTTTGCCGGACCAAAGCGAATCCTCAAGCCCTACGCGGACGTGACCGCCCATGGCGGCGGCCATTGCCGCAATTCGCATTTGTGCGGATCCGGCACCCAGCACCGACCAACGATACTGAGCGCCAAACAGCCGGTCGGCTGTCCGCTTCATGTGCATCACGTCTTCGGGGTGGGTGCCGATGCCGCCGAGAATGCCGAACACCGACTGCACGAACAGCGGCGGACGCACCAGCCCACGGTCAAGAAAATGCGCGAGATTGTAGAGATGCCCGATGTCGTAGCACTCGAACTCGAACCTTGTGTCGCTGCCGTAGCAAGTCTCTAGGATGTATTCGATGTCCTTGAACGAATTGCGGAACACGAGATCGCGCGTTGCTTCCAGATGCTGGCGTTCCCATTCGAATTTGAAGTCGTTGTAACGGTCAAGCAGCTGGAAGAGTCCGAAATTGATGGAGCCCATGTTGAGCGAGGCGACTTCCGGCTTGAGGCGGGCCGCAGGTTGCACCCGCTCCTCGACCTTCATGTAGGGGCTGCCGCCCGTGGTGAGGTTAATCACCGCACCGCAGCGCTGCTTGAGGCGGGGCAGGAACCTGGCAAAGCCTTCCGGGGTCTGATCGGGCTTTCCGGTTTCGGGATCGCGCGCATGCAGATGCAGGATGGCGGCTCCCGCCTCGCTGGCGGCGACGGCCTCATCGATGATCTGATCCGGCGTGATCGGCAAATGGGGCGACATGGAAGGGGTGTGGATCGCCCCTGTGATGGCGCAGGTGATGATGACTTTCGACGTCATGGCGCGGTGTTCGCTTTGGCTGGCACGATCGGCACGAGCAGGTGTGAAGGGCAGGCGGGTCCGGCGTGCAAAGTCACCCTGCCGCCGAAGATGGAGGCCGGCCGATCGCGGGGATCGTCGTGCAGGAACGGTCCGCAGCCGCGCATCTCGTTGCGGATATTGGAAAGGCGGGCCGATGGGCCGGAATACTCGTAGTCCTTGCCGCGCACGGTGAGCGCCAGCCGGTAACCCGCCGGCACGACGATCGAGGTCGGCCAGATCTCGATGTCGAGCTCGTAGATGCGGCCCGGTTGCAGAGGCTCGATCTCGTCATGCGGATGATAGGGCCGATAGACCGTCGATTGCCGTGGATCGAGCTTGCGATGCGAGGCGCGCAGCCAGCCTTGCGCGATCGGCGTGTGCGGATCGAGCGCGCCCTGGAATACCACCTCCTTCATGTCGGGCGAGAACAGCCGGAGCACCAGGAAAAGGTCGGCGTCGGTGGTCTCAGAAGAGACGAACAGCTTTGCCGCAAGCGGGCCGGTGATCTCCAGCTCGCGATCCTGCGCCGGGAGCAGGAATGTGGCACCGTCGCCCAGCCCGGCGTAGCTGTGGCTTGCCTGCAGCTCGGGTTGATAGGGGAGCAGGACCAGGTTGCTGCAATTGAGGAACAGCTTGCGCCACTCGGTGCGCGCAATCGGCCATTGCTGTTCGCTGCGCGGCTCGAAGCGATCGACGTGGCGCACCCAGAGCCGGACCGGCGGCTCCTTGTCCCATCCATTGGCTTCGCCCTTGAGGAAATGGTCGAAGAAGCGCTTTTGAACGTCTACGCCGTAGTTCGTGTAGAACTCGGTCCAGTGCTCGCGGCCGTGGACTTCCAGCCATTTGTGTTTGGACGCAGCGCGGAGGAACCCCTCGACATTGCCGCGCAGGTGCAACCCGTTGCCGCCCCAATTGGCTGCGGACAGCAAGGGCACATCGATCTGGTCCCACTGCGCGGACCGCTCCTGGTAAAACAGATCCCAGAGCGGACGGGAATAGACGTCTTCACCGAGATCGCTACAGCGTGCCGCGAGTTCATCGGCGTCCAGCGTCTCCGGACCGCAGACCAGATCGCCGGTGACGACGCTGCGTGGGCCGCGGCGACCGAGGCCATGCTGGACCGACGTGACCTGCTGGCGGTACCAGTTGGCGAGGAACGTGCAATAGATGCCGCCGTGATGGCTGACGTCGCGATAGAAATCGGCCGCGCCTTCCCAGACGCAGATCGCCGCGAGGTGAGGCGGGCGCAGCGACGCCACCTGCCATTGGTTCATGCCGTAATAGGAAATGCCGTTGAGGCCGACCTTGCCGTTTGACCAGGGCTGCGCCGCGGCCCACTCGATGCAGGCGTAGAAGTCGCGGCTCTCGCGTCCTGACCAGGGCTCGATGTGACCGGGCGACCGCCCGGCACCGCGTCCGTCGACCCTCACGCAGGCGTAGCCATCCGGCACCCAACGTTCGGGATCGACGACTTCCCAGTTTTGATAGAGGCCGCTCGATCCATGCGTGACCTCCGGGAATTGCTCGACCATCTGCTGCCACGCCGAGGGATAGCCCTGCTGAAACGACAAACCCTTGGCGTAAGGCCCGTAGCTCATGATGACCGGGCAGGCGGCGCTGCCCGGCGGGCGAAACACATCTGCCCGCAGCACGACCCCGTCATCCATCGCGATCGGCAGGTCCCATTCGACGATCATGCCGTCCCGCCGCTCGACCCGGTGAGGATCGGCTGCAACGGGCTGCTCCATCAGCGACATCTCTTCACTCCCTCGCATTCGATTGTCCTTTCCGGTCTATTGCGGCAGCGCGTCGTCCCTGGTCTCGCGGCCGATGGTGACCGCGAGCAGGCTGAGCAGCGCAAAGCAGGTCATCACGCCGGCCGCCTTGCTGAAATTTCCGCCGAACGGCGCGACCAGCAGGCCCGCGACAAGCGGTCCGAAGCTCGTAATGATGCGTCCGGTCCCGTTGCAGAACGACAATGCAGTGGCTCGAACGTGCGTCGGGAAGAGCTCCGGCACGTAGATGGCGTGGCCGGAGAACACGCCCCAGACGAAGTAGCCGAACAGCGGCAGCAGGTAGGGATAGAGGGCGTGGTGGTCGACACCGAAGTAGAGGTAGAGGCCGACGGCCAGCGTTCCGAGGTTGTAGAAGGCGATGGTGGCGCGGCGGCCGATCCGGTCGGCAATAAAGCCGAATGTCGCGTAACCGAGGATGCCCCCGATGCTCCAGAGCTGCATATTATGGCTGACGATCGCGATCGCCTCGGCGCCGTTGATCGCGTCCTTCTCCAGCATCAGGCTCTGGATCGTGGGCAGCCAGATCAGGCTCGTCCAGATCGACAGTAGCGTGCCGAGGCAAAACATCAGTCCGATGATGGTGTTGAAGATCAGCTTGCGTCCAAAGAGCTGCATCGGAACGAACCGAAGAAATTCGCGATCCGCATCCGACACGCCGGCTCCGGCGAGCCTGGCGCGCGAGCGCCGCGCCTGCACCGCGGCAAACGACTCCGGTTCGGCCACGCCGCGGCGGAGCAGGAACAGCAGCAGTGCTGGTGCGATGCCCGCTGCGAACACGTAGCGCCAGCCGAGAGGCGCGAGCAGGCCGTACACGGATGCCCCGAGCAGGCTGCCGAACGCGCCGCCGGTCATCATGATCCCGGTGACCTTGGCGCGGTGAGGCCCGGACAGCGCCTCCGCGAGCAGGGGGATTCCGACGATAATCTCGGCGCCTGCGCCGACGCCGGCGAGAAAGCGGTAGATACCGAGCTGTAGCGGTGTCTGTGCGAACCCTTGCAGGCCGGTGAACACGCTGAAGATCAGGATGCTGATGGCCAATGTCCGCAGCCGGCCGGCATAGTCAGCCACGATCCCGAACACGAAGCCGCCAAGGGCCCAACCCAACAGGCCGACCATGCTGAGCAGACCGCCGATTCGGCCAAGCTCGGCAAGGTTCGCTTGGTTGCCGAGCAGCTCAGAGAGCGCCGGGCGCAACACGAAGGAGAACAGCCCGAAATCGGTGGAATCGAGAATCCAGCCCAGCCACACCACCGCAAAGACGCGCCATTGATACGGGGTGATGTCGCGGACCCAGTCCAGCGGGCGCGCATCTACCGTGGTCGTCTCAGCTGCCGAAGGCTGCTTCATGGCCGGTCTCCCTGTCGGACGAATTTCTTGACGTCGTCTCGAGCGAGGGGATACCGGTCCGCAGCTTGCCGCAGGAAATACTATCTCGGCATGACGGTCATAACGCGATGCTGACCACGGCGGTCAGGGCAGCAGCTTCGCCATTGTCCAGCTGCCGGAGGCGATCTGGGTGGCGATGGTCTCGCGCAGCGTCGCCTTCAGCTGCTCTCCGGCCGCCGACAAGGGCTGTTCGCGCGACTGGACGAGCGCCCACGACACATCGAGGTGCCGGATCGGTGCGAGGCTGACGCGCCCCTCGCGGAGGAAGCGGTAGGCCGAGCAAAACGGCAGAGTGGCGAAGCCGAGCCCGGCTTCGACCGCGAGCATGATCAGGGTCGGAGAGTTTCCCTCGAACGCGACATCAAGCGGGATTTTCCGCTCGGCCATTGCTGTTTCAAGGATCAGCCGAAGGCTGTTTGGTCGTCCGGGGACGATCAACGACTTCGTCGCCATCTCCTCGAGCGCAACCGGCGCAGCCGGATCGAGACCGGCGGATCTGGGGCCAATCAGGCACAGCGGCTCACGCAGGAACTCCGTGCTATCGAGTGTTGCCAGCGGCTCGACATTGGTCACGACCGCCAGGTCAGCCTTTCCGAGGTGAACCATCGACCAGGCATTCAGGACGCCGCTGATGCCCTCGATGACGCGCAGCAGCACGCCCGGGTGACGCTCCCGATATCGGGCGACCGACGGTAATGTCACGAGTTCGAGCATGGATGGCGGCATCGCCACCGTCACCTCGCCGCTCGGCTCGTTGAATTCGTCGCGCACCTCCTGCCGCACCCGGTCAACGTGCTGCAGGAGGCCAACGGCGCGATCGCGCAACAGCATCCCGGCGCTGGTCAAGGCAACTCCGCGATCGGAGCGCTGGAACAGCGCAACTCCGAGTTCTTCCTCAAGCTGGCGCACATGACGGGACAGCGCAGGCTGTGCGATGTGCAGCAAGGTCGCCGCACGCGTCACACTTCCAAGCTCGGCGATCTGAAGAAAAAAGCGAAGCTGCTTGATGTTCATGATCAAGAGGGCGTGTCACTATCCAGTCATCGGCCAATCGCGGATGGACGCCGAGAGTTGCTCATACAATCCGTTCCTGGGCCCCTGCCGCGTACCTCCTACAGCTTCGGCGTTTCGCTTGAAAATGTCTACTCGTTATGATCGGAAACGCGCCAACATTGGCCTTCGGTCTCGCCATCTCAGACGGTATCAGATTGGGCTCATCGGCGAGTGACGACATTTCACCGAAGAATTTGATGAAGCTAGCCACAACGATGAAAGATGTGGCCGTTCCTGGGCTGATTCCCGGTATCACCGTTAGCTCAAGCCCTGACGACTATCGCCTGATCAAGGCGCTGAGGCCGCAACGTTTCGACGGCGAGCGCTGGATTCCGACGTTAGGCGCGATGGGGGCTCGATAGGGGCGCCGCAATTCCCTGGGGCCCATGTCGGAGGTCCTCGGCCGCGCGTCGGAGGATTTCATGAAGCCAGTCGTGCGATGGTTCACCCTCGACGCGTTCATGCCACAACAGCCGGGCTTCGACAGGGGTTGTGGTGTAGGGCAGCTCGTAGGTCGCAATCGAATGATTTTGCTCGAGCGCCCTTGCCAGCGGACGCGGGACAATGGCTGCCAGTTCGGAATCCTGGAGCAGCGCGGGGAGCGCAAGAAAATGCGGCAATGAGACCGCGATCCGCGGCGGGCGGTCGCTTTCCGAGAGCGCCCGCTCGAGCGCCGCGCGGTCATACATTTCCGAGCGCCGGGCGAGACCTCGCTCCGAGATGAATCCGCCGATGGCGCCCTCCTGCTCGCCGCCAAAGGAGACGACGACCAGCGACAGGCGCGCAAGCTTTGCTTTGTCAAGCCGGCCGAGTTTACGCTTTCCGCCGACAATGAGCACGTCGTCATATTCGAATAACAGCGACGTGCGGAAGCGGCTCGGAGGGACCGAGAAGACGCCGATAGCCACGTCGATGCGACCGAGATCGATCTGCTCGGCAAGGTCGATTCGGGTCACGGGCTTGATGGTCAGGTCAATGGACGGCGCCTCTCGGCCGAGTAGTTTCAGGAGCGGAGATGCCAGGACCATCGTCGTGAAGTCGTTGGCGGCGAGCGTGAACTGCTTGGTGGACGTTGCCGGGACGAAGGTCGGCAGCTCGACCGCGGCCTCAAGGGTTCGCAGAGCCTCACGAACCTGCGGCGCCATCGTCAGCGCGCGCGCCGTGGGTTGCATGCCCGTGGCCGTGCGCACGAAGAGTTCGTCCTCCAGCATCTCGCGAAGTCGGGCAAGCGAATGACTCACGGCGGACTGGGTCAGCGCAACCTTCTGGCTGGCGCGCAGCACGCTGCGTTCCTCCATAACGGCGTCGAACACCTTGAGCAGATTCAAGTCCAATGTCTTGAAAGAAACGGGCACGACGAGGATCCTGTTGGCAGCCAGCCGCGTGCGCGCATGCCGCGGTGGAATCCAGTTAAAGCCAGGTACACGCTGGACGCAACCGCGGAGCTAACGGAGACATGCTGTCGCCGGTGCGACCAATCTGAAGCCGGTTCAGGACAGATCTGCGAAGGTTTCACTTCCGTCGCTGTCCGATCCCGTCATTATTCCCGTCGCCTGTCTGGAGGAGGGTCGCAATGAGATCCAGCGAGATGTCGGGTGTCAAACGCAAGATGGTCGTTGCGATGGTTGCGTCGGCGCTTCTTGGGACATCGGCAGTTGCGCAGGATGCTCCTGTCAAGCTCGGTGTCATGACCGACATGTCCTCCCTTTACGCCGACAACGGCGGCCAGGGGTCGGTGGTCGCGGCGCAGATGGCTGTTGACGATTTTGGGGGCAAGGTGCTCGGGCGATCGATCCAGATCGTCGCCAGCGACCACCAGAACAAGGCGGACGTCGGTGCGGCGATCGCACGGCGCTGGCTCGACAACGAGGGCGTCGAGGCGATCCTTGACGTGCCGAATTCCGCAGTTGCGCTCGCGGTCCAAGGCATTGCGCGTGACAAGAAAAAGCTGTTTCTCGCCACAGGCGCGGCAACGTCGCGCCTGACAGGTGACGAGTGCTCGCTGACGGGTATTCACTGGACCTACGATACCTATGCTCTGTCGCAGGGCACGGCCAAGGCGATCTCACGTCTTGGCGCAAAGAGCTGGTTCTTTCTCTCGGCAGACTATTCGCTCGGCGCGCAGCTCGAGGCCGACAGCCGCAAGGTCATCGAGGCGACCGGCGGCAAGGTCGTCGGCGCAGTCAAGCATCCAGTCAACACGCCCGATTTCTCTTCCTTCCTGCTGCAGGCGCAGTCTTCAAACGCGGACGTGATCGCACTCGCCGATGCTGGGGGTGATTTCATCAACGCGGTCAAGCAGGCCGGAGAGTTCGGAATCACGCGTCAACAAAAGCTTGCCGGCCTGATCGTCTTCATTGCCGACATCCATAGTCTTGGATTGCAGAATGCCAAGGGCCTGATGCTCAGTTCGGCATTCTATTGGGATCTCAACGATGGGACGCGGGCGTGGTCGAAGCGTTTCATCGAGAAGACGCAGAAGGTCCCGACCATGATCCACGCCGGCACCTATGGTGCGGTGATGCACTATCTGCGGGCAATCGAAGCGGCAGACACGCTGGATGGACCGACGGTGGCCGCCAAGATGCGCGAAATGCCGGTGAACGATTTCATGACGAGGATCGGCCGCATTCGCGAGGACGGACGGCTGATCCGCGATATGTATCTTTTCCGCGTCAAGTCGCCGGAAGAGTCGAAATACAGGTTCGATTACTACGAGTTACTCGCGACCATTCCTGGGGAAGAAGCGTTCAGGCCGATGGAGGAGGGAGGATGTCCGCTCCTGAAGAAGCCGTGACCGGCGAAACCGTAGTGCCCCTTGCCCATAGAAGCATCGACGAGATCATGATGGGCCGAACCGCGTGCCGCGAATTCTGCGACGATCCGGTCCCGCGGCGGACCGTCGAGCAGATTCTCAGCGCAGCCCGGTTCGCACCAAGTGGAGCGAACATCCAGCCCTGGCACGTCTATGTGCTCACGGGCGCGGTCAAGGACAGGGTGTCGGCGGCGCTGCTGGAGGCGCACCAGACGTCGCGCGATGAGCACGTGTCGGAATACAAATATTACGCCAGCGACTTGCCCGAGCCGTACCTCAGGCGGCGACAGCAGTTCGGTCAATTGTTCTACGGCGCACTCGGGATCGCGCAGGCCGATTCCGTGGCCCGGGCACGGCAGACCGCGAAAAACTACACATTCTTCGGCGCGCCGGTAGGACTGATCGTAACCATCGACCGTCGTCTGGAGGTCGGAAGCTGGCTCGACCTCGGAATGTTCGTGCAGAACGTAATGCTGGCAGCGGCAGGGCGTGGGCTTCAGTCCTGCCCGCAGGAGACGTTCTCGAAGTATCACCGGATCCTCCGTCCGCTGCTGTCGATCCCGGCGGAGCAAATGGTGGTGTGCGGCGTTTCGATCGGCCGTGCCAGGGTTGTGGGGGCGGAAAGATTGATGCCGCGTGCGGACGTCGACGAGTTCGCCACGTTTGCGGGATTTGAAGCGTGAGATCCAATCGAGAAGGAGGACAGGACCATGGGAAGCCGGGAAGAGCTAATTCAGGGCAGTATTCCGTTCTTGCGGGAGATCAAGGATATGACGCCCGGCGCCGAGATGGAGCGCTGGCTCAACGAGAAATATGGCGAGCAAAGCTCGCTCTACCAGGATCTGAGCCGGCTCATCAAAATCGGAGTTGAGGAGGGCTGGGCGGCGAACCAGGAGGTCGAGGGCCCGAATTACCGGCGCAGCCGTATCCTGGAGCCAACTCCCGAGACGTTCCAGTTCAGCATCACCGCCGTGTACATGAACAGCGCCGATCCGCGTCGCTTCAAGGACGAGGATGATAGCGACGTGCTCCGTGGCCAGTATCACGGCCACCCCTATGGCGAGCTCAACCTCGTCGTGCCCCTGAACAAAGGCGCGGAGTTGAAGGGATTGCAGGGTTGGCAAGGGCCAGGCTGGACGGCGCCCGACCCTGGCAGCCGGCACTATCCGGAGGTGAGAGGTGGCGCTGTCATCGCTCTGTTCTATCTGCCAGCCGGACGCATCTCGTACGATTTCAAGGCTCCGGCCTGACGGCCGAGCCATCGTTCGCTGCCGGTGTACGACAAGGATGGCCGCGGTGCCGAACACGCTCGTCTGGATCTGCCAACCGAAAGTCCATGGACGCTACGTGGATGTCTGGGACCAGTATCCGATTCCGCGCGATCCGAATTCTAGCCAGCCGGCCGTCCGAAAGCGGCCGGGGGCTATCGGTCAGAGCCGGGCCCATCGACCGGCGTTGTCGGGAAACGACGTACGCCTGTCCTGATCCAAAGGATGCTGTTTGTTGTCCCAAGCAGGATCGATTGCGACATATGGGGCAGAGCCATCCGCCAATCCGATTGGCGATAGGCTCCGCCCATTGCACTCTTCAGGACGAGCGCGGGCGGTAGTCATGGCGAGCGGAAGGGAGCGAGTGAGATGGACCCGGCATCGTCAATCCTCAGGCCAGTCACGAGCGAGCTCGTTCAACAATGATGGCCTGGCGTGTCCACGAGTTTGGGCCACCTGAGGTCATGAAATTGGAGCACGTCCCGCGGCCGGCACCCGGCCCTGGCGAAGTGCTGGTTAAGGTTGAAGCCGCAGGGGTCGGGCCGTGGGATGGATGGATCCGGGCCGGAAAGAGCGCTTTGCCGCAACCGCTCCCTCTCACGTCGGGCTCTGACCTTTCGGGTGAAGTCGTCGGCGTGGGCCCAGGCGTTTCCGATCTGCGCGTGGGAGATCAGGTTTATGGCGTTACGAATTCGAGGTTTGTCGGGGCCTACGCCGAATACGCTTTGGCTTCTGCCGGAATGGTCTCCAACAAGCCCGCTTCGCTGACCCACGTTGAAGCCGCTTCTGTTCCTGTCATTGCCGTCACCGCATGGCAGGCGCTGTTTGATCAGGCCCAGCTTAAGGGAGGCCAAAAGGTGGTCATCCACGGAGCGGCAGGGAACGTCGGGTCCTATGCGGTTCAATTGGCGCGGCGCGCGGGTCTCCAGACCATCGCGACCGCCGCAGCTCATGATATTCCATTGGTGCGCGGGCTGGGCGCAGATGCCGTGATCGACTATCGCGCTCAACGGTTTGAGGAGCAGGTTCGCGAGGCGGACGCCGTCATCGATCTGGTCGGCGGTGAAACGCAAAGCCGTTCGTTCGAGGTCCTCCGCCGCGGCGGCAAGCTGATCTCCGCGGTTTCCAACCCGAATCAGGATCTTGCAAAGCGCCACGGGGTTGAAGCGAGGTTCTTCCTCGTCAACATCACGAGCCGATATCTGATGCAGATCGCCCGTCTTGTTGATGATGGAAAGCTGCGAACAAAGGTAGGGGCTGTCCTGCCCCTCGCGGACGCGCGTGAAGCTCATTTGATGCTGGAGCGCGTACGGTCCCAGCCGAAAGGAAAAATCGTGCTCGCGGTTACTTCGAGTTGAACCACCAGGCGTTGGGCTCGCGAGCCATTGTGTGTCGCCTGCACTTCGGCCGCTCTTGAAAGGAAACATCAAATGACCACGCGAAATCTCGCCCGTGCTCCCCTCATTCCCGATTCCTTTCTCGCGAAAGAGGCGACAGATGTCCTACGTGAGAATTCAACCGATCTGCTGTTTAATCACTCGATCCGCGTCTATCTGTTCGCGGCTGAGCAGGGGCATCAGAGAAAGCTCCGCTTTGACCCTGAACTCCTTTACATCGCCGCAGCATTTCACGATCTCGGTCTCATCAAGAAGTTCTCGAGCCCGGACGAGCGCTTCGAAGTTGATGGCGCAAATGCCGCCCGTCAGTTCCTCAGCACCCACAATATCCCTGAAGATCAGGTGCAGACCGTCTGGGAGGCAATCGCGCTGCACACCACGCCCGGCATCCCGAAGTATATGGGCCCGGAAGTTGCGCTCCTCAATTCAGGTGTTCTTCTCGATGTGATCGGGGTGGGCTTCGAGCAGTTTCCCGCGGAAGTCCTTCAGGACATCATCGCCAGGTACCCGCGAACGAATTTCAAAAATGGCTTTATTCAGGAGTATTTCGCGGGCTTTGCGCACAAGCCCGCGACCACCTACGGCACGGTCAACTCTGCCGTCTGCGAGCGTTTTATCCCGGACTTCAAGAGCCCCAACGCGTGCGATCTGATTGCTGCATCTCCCTTGCCGGATTCTCCATGACGACGCTCAACATCAAAAAAGGGTACATGCCATGCCCCAGGAACTGACATCCGCCTACGGGCGAATTGCCGGCGTCCAGGCACCTGCCTTTCTTCGCTGGCTAGGTCTGAGCGCCTTTTCGATCGACACAAAGGGTTACGAGATCACCGGGCTGCTAACCAGAAGAGCACTGCGATCGGCCGCCGTCCCACTGCTAGCAACAGCGATCGTTCTGGCAGCCTCTCCCGCGATCGCCCAGGACCGGGAGCAAGTGAAGGTTGTCTTCGAGCACGCACTCCCGAACGTCGAAGGAAAGAGATTGGTTTCTGTCCTTGTGAGTTATCCGCCCGCGGCTAAATCGCTGCCTCATCACCACGCAGCGTCGGCATTTATCTACGCTTATGTGCTCTCGGGGGCCATCCGCAGCCAGGTCGATAATGACCCGCCAAAGGTCTACCATCAAGGCGAGGCGTTTTACGAGATGCCGGGTTCACATCACACGATTAGTGAGAACGCGAGCGAAACGGAGCCCGCCAGTTTACTCGCGGTTTTCGTCGTCGATGCCAAGCACGATGCCTTGACGACGCCAGACAAGGCGCCAGGGTCGCGATAATTGGTTTGTCCCAGATCGCACCAGACCCTTTGCAGTGTGCGGACGACATGCATAATGAGGCGCCAGACTGGAGAGGCAGTAAGGAGTGCCGGTACAAGCTGTCGCGATCGTCGTCTACGAGGGGGTCCAGGCTTTGGACGTGGCCGGGCCCCTCGATGTGTTCAGCGAGGCGAACACGTTTCTCGACAATTCCGATCGCTATGAAACAGTGTTAATCGCCGCTCACCGCAATCCGCTGCGGGCATCGAATGGCCTAAGGCTAATGGCGGACCTGACCTTCGAGGAGGCGACAGGCGGTTTCGACATCATATTGGTGGCGGGTGCGCCGACGCCACCGGAAGCGGAACCAGAGCCCTCCCTGGTCGAGTGGGTCAAGCAGTTGCCGTGGCGCTCAAGCGTGTATGGATCGATCTGCACCGGGGCCTTCGTGCTTGGCTATGCCGGTCTTCTCGACGATCGGCGTGTCACAACCCATTGGCAGGATGCGCAGTCGCTAGCCGCGAGATTTCCCAAGGCAAGAGTCGAACCTGACTTGATCTATGTGCGGGATGGACGGTTGATCACCGCCGCCGGTGTGACTGCCGGGATAGATCTGGGTTTGGCGCTCGTGTTGCAGCGGCACGGCCCGGAAACAGCGCTCAAGGTCGCCAAGCGGCTGGTCGTGGTGGCCCAGCGCCAGGGCGGACAGTCGCAGTTCAGTCCCTATCTGACGGCCCCCGCCGATCCGGAATCACCAATCGCACGCATCCAGGACCATGTCATGGCCAGAATCGGGGATCGTCACACGCTGGAGTCGCTTGCTGCTGTCGTCGGGATGAGTCCCCGGAATCTGGCGCGGCATTTTGTGCAGGTGACCGGTATCACACCGCACGAGTTCGTCGAGCGCGCACGTGTCGACGCGGCTCGCATGATGCTGGAAGGAAGCGACCGGCCGCTGAAGGCAGTCGCCTTCGATTGCGGCTTCGGGTCGGCGGACCGGATGAGAATCGTCTTCAGCACCCGCCTTGGCGTCACACCGGTGCAATATCGCGCGAGCTTCCGGCGGACAGAGACGGCATAGAGCGTGACCGCTCCGAGGAAGCCACTGCCGTTGCAAATGGTCTGACCGCTTGTTGGCAGCAAACAAGGTGCGGCTGTCCTGATCCATAGGATCGTGTGCGTTGCCCGCCGCGAGGCTCCTCCGCAAAATACGCACAACCAGGGCGCTCGGACTTACGCCGATGGATGTCGCCGCCGAATAGCGACAGCCACCCATCCTCGATCCGCAGCCATCACTTGGCGATTTACGCCACCCGATTCTGATCCAACGAAGGAGAGCATCAATGTCGGAGATCATTGCCGGTATCCGCGTGCCGGACAGCGCCATCACCCGCGCGGCGACCCAGCTCGTGCGCGACACCGAAGACGATTTGCTCTACAATCACAGCCGCCGCGTCTTCTTTTGGGGGGCGCTCACAGGCGCGCGCCGCGACTTGAAATACGACCCGGAACTGCTCTACCTGGGCGCCATGTTCCACGACATGGGGTTGACCGAGAAGTATTCGAGCCCCGACCTGCGCTTCGAGGTGGACGGGGCCAACACCGCACGCGACTTCATGAAGAGCTACGGCGTGCCGGAACGCGACGTCGAGGATGTCTGGACCGCCATCGCGCTGCACACGACGCCCGGCATCCCCGAGCACATGCGTCCCACCATCGCGCTGGTGACCGCCGGCGTGGAAATGGACGTGCTTGGTATCGCCTACCACGACTTCACGCACGAGCAGCGGGACCATGTCTGTGTCCATCATCCGCGGGAGGCCAACTTCAAGGAGAACATCATCGATCACTTCGCCAACGGCATCATCAAGAAGCCTCTTACGGCATTCGGAAACGTCAAAGCCGACGTACTGGCGCTGAAGGACATGGACTATGTGCGCGGAAACTTCTGCTCGATCATCCTCGGCTCGGCATGGCCGAACTGAAGGTCGTTGCTGCCAGCGCAGCAAGGTCGCGGATCGTAGCTCTCGGTTGGGGCACCACAGAATCGGACTGCGACTGCCGCTCGGCTGACCGCCGCCCGACCCAGCTTCGCGCGCGGAGAATAAAAGACGGCGGCCTCTGCCGCGGCCGATATTCGGGTTGAGCGTCATTTCCAACTGAGGGTGTCTTGCGGAAAGTGGCGACAGGCCCAGAAGGGGCCGTGCCGACCCCGCCGAACGATTTCGAGAGAGTTCAAGCAGCTTGAAACATCGGGAGGGAAGTTGCTGCCGTTGGGAAGGAGCCCGGTCGTCATGCAGCATGCCATCGGACCTCCTGCACGTGCCCTGAGCACCCCATATCCAATGTGGATATTGATGATGACTGAACTCACGGCCGATATGGAGACAATCAGCAAGTGCGTCCTGGCCTTCGCCGCGGCGGAACGTCAAGCCTTTCGCCGAACGCGTCGCTAACTTGATATCCTATGCAGGCAATTCACGTTCTCGAGGGTCTCATGTCTCAAGTCGATTGGTTGAGTCATCTCCTGCAAATCATAACCGTTACCGGCCAGCTCGAGGTCCGCTGCGCGTACGGCGCACCATGGCGTGTGAACTGGCCCAAGGCTGGGGCGAACGAAATCCCCTACCATGTCATAGTCAAGGGCCGGGCCATTTTCGAGGATCCCGACTCGCGAACGGTGCAGGAGCTTGGGAGCGGCGATGTCGTGCTGCTCCCTCACGGTTCGGCGCATGTTCTGCACGACGGCAGCGGCAAAAAACCAATCGGCACACACGAAAGCAGGGGCTCCGCAGGATGGATGTTGAGCGAGAACGATGGACCGGGCGAGCGATTGGATCTGTTGTGCGGGCGGTTTTTTGTGGTGCCGCCCCATGACCGGTTGGTCCGCAACTACCTGCCGGCAAATCTGGTGGTGCGGGCTATGAAAAGCGATCGAGGAGAGGACACCGCGTCGGCATCGAGTCAACTTTCCGGGCTGGTCGGCCTGATGCGGATGGAGTCTGCAGCCGACAGGGCTGGAGGACGCGCCATTCTCAACGCGTTGTCTTCGGTCTTATTTACGCTAGTCCTCCGCGCCGCGAGCGAAGCCGGAAAATCCTCCGACGGCTTGTTGGCCCTTGCTGGGCATCCGAGATTGGCATCGGCCATGGCCGCGATGTTCGCTGATCCGGCGAGGCAGTGGAAGCTTCCCGAGCTGGCCGAGTTATGCGGCATGTCACGCGCTACATTCATGCGCCACTTTCAGGACAGGTTAGGTCGCTCCGCCCTCGACCTGCTGACCGATCTTCGCATGAGTATGGCCGCGAACGAGCTCAAGAAGCCAAAGATCAGCACGGAAGCTGTGGCCGAGGCGGTTGGGTATCAATCGATATCGGCTTTTCGACGTGTCTTTGCTGAGAGGATGGGGATGACACCAGGGGAATGGCGCCATCTGGCGCACGCCGCCGAGCAGTCGACGAGCAGCGCCACAGCACCAGAATGATCCTTTCGAGCATCATTTTGAGTTAATTGAGGCTCGAAAATACCAGCGTCGGCGGTATTTGTGGCTCCGTAATCACTTGATGAGGGAGCCACCCGATGACCTACAACGCTACAACTGCTACCGCGACGGCGGCCGAAACTTCCCGTTCGCTCGCGCGGCCGCTGCCGACGAATCCCGTGATCGAAACCATACTGGCCCGCAGGGCTGCGAAATATTACGACGCCACGGCCGTGCTCAGCGACGATCAGATCCGTGAACTCGTGCGGATCGGTACATCGGCGCCGACGTCCTTCCATCTGCAGAACTGGCGCTTCATCGCCGTGCGCTCGCCCGAAGCAAAGGCGAGGCTGCGTCCGATCGCCTGGAATCAGCCCGCAATCACCGAAGCAGCCGTTACGTTCATCATCATCGGCCAGTTGGCCGATGCCAGCACTGTCCCTGACCGACTCGCGCCAGTCGTGGAAGCCGGAATCATGTCGGCACATCTAGTGCCGGAATGGGAGGGGCCTGCGCGCGGCCTGTACGACAATCAACCGCAGCGGCAGCGCGACGAGGCCGTACGCTCCGCGACCTTCGGCTCCGCGGCCATCATCTATGCAGCCCGCTCGCTTGGCCTGGGTTCGACTCCGATGATCGGTTTCGATGCGGAGACCGTCCACAGAGAGTTCGCTCTGGCCGAAGACGAGATCCCGGTCATGCTGCTGACGGTCGGGCCGGAGCGGCCTGGCAACTGGCCGCAGAAGCCGCGCCTGCCCGTGGCCGATGTGCTGCACTTCGCATAATCAACCCTGAAATCGATCATTTAGGAGAAGTATCATGGCCAGAGCTGCCGCTCTGAAGTCGGAAAACTTGCCGGCCGATTCAAAACCGACCCTCGATATGTTCACCAAGAACATCGGGTTCACTCCAAACATGATGGCGACCTTCGCGCAAAGCCCGATCGCGTTCAACGCATGGGCCACTCTGCTCGGCTCGTTGAGCAAGGCGCTCGATGTCAAGACACGCGACAGCATCGGCCTCGCGGTCTCCGAAGTGGACGGCTGCAACTACTGCCTGACGGTGCACAGCTTCACGGCGGAGCGTATGGCCAAGCTGCCGGCCGAGGACATTGTTCTCGCCCGAATGGGTCATGCCATTGACCCGAAGCGGGATGCCGCCGTCCAATTTGCACGCAAGGTCATCGAGAGCCGAGGCCATGTCACGGATGTCGATGTGCAAGCCGTCCGCAACGCCGGCTACACGGATGCGAACATCATGGAGATCGTCGCGCTTGTGGCAATGTACTCGCTGACGAACTTCTTCAACAACGTCTTCCATCCCGACCAGGACTTTCCCGCGGTGGCATCCGCCGGCTCGATCTGAGCAGCGAGAGTGAATCTGAAAACGACGCACAGAAAGGAAATTCAAGATGAAAGCGATCATCGTGACGGACCAGGCTGCCGGATTTGCCGGCATGAAGTTGGCGGAACGGCCCGAACCTCGACCTGCGATAAACGACGTTGTCGTGGAGGTTCGCGCATCGGGCTTCGTTCCGACGGAATTGGAGTGGCCATCGACGTGGACCGATCGTCGCGAACAAGACCGAACTCCATCGGTTCCTGGGCACGAATTTGCCGGCATAGTCACTGCTGTTGGCTACGGCACTACGGGACTGTCAGTGGGGCAGCGCGTATTCGGCCTTGCCGACTGGTATCGGGATGGCACGCTCGCTGAATCTATTGCGATTGAGGCGCGCAATCTCGCGCCATTGCCGGGTGATGTTGATTTCAAGGTGGGCGCGAGCCTTCCGATCTCTGGCTTAACCGCGTGGCAGGGGCTCTTTCAGCACGGCCGTCTTCAGGCAGGCCAGAGCGTGCTTGCGCATGGCGCGGCGGGCGCGGTTGGTTCCATGGTGGTTCAGCTCGCGCGAGAGGCCGGCGCCTATGTCATCGGAACAGGACGCGCGGCCGACAGGCAGAAAGCGCTCGACTTCGGCGCGAATGAATTCGTCGACCTGGAGAGCGATGCGCTCAAGGATGTCGGTGGTGTCGATCTCGCATTCGACGTCATCGGCGGCGACATCCAGAAGCAGTCTGCAGCCCTCGTCAGGGCAGGAGGGACGCTGGTGACTGTCGTCGGTCCTGCGGAGGCTAGGCCGCTGGACGGTTTGGCTATCGACTTCGTTGTGGAGGCGGATCGTGGTCAATTGATCGAGATCGTCCAGAGGGTGCGGGACGGGAGACTGCGGACAAACATCGGAAAGGTCTCCTCCCTCGACGATGCTGTCGCCACCTTCAACTCGCCCCAGCGACGCCAGGGCAAGACGATTATTCAGGTGCGATCGTGAGCGCTTAGTAGGACGAGGAGGGCCGCCCTCTCCAGCGTGTTATCGCTCCGCTTCTGGATCGTGGCGAGTGTCTTGGCACGATCCAGGCGAAGTATGCGATTGTGCGATAGTTAGCCCACCAGCTGGTCGCGTTCCTGTCGCACGATGGTGGCGACGGCACGTGGGCCATCGAACGACCGGACCAGCGCGCTCCTGATCTCTGACGGTATTTGAACATACGCCCGGCCAGGGCGGTAGCGGCGGTCTTGACCACGCAGGTAGCGCTGATCAGTCGATTGACTCCGATAGGTGACGAAATCGCCGAGAGTGCGAACGGCCCAAATTATTCTGTGAATTCAAGACCGAAAATTTGCGGCGGGTATGCCGTCGGCATTTGTCCGTCAGACTTGAAAATTTGCGCTGGCAAATCAACGACGAAAAGCCGTTTGAAATGATAGAGTGGGAGTAGTACGGCCGGCTGCGATCGCGCACTTTAGCGTGGTTTGGCGAGACTGATCTCACTTCCTCTCATATCAGAGCGCCGCCCCGAGTTGTGGACTCCACTTAACCCCTTTCAGTGCGTGAATCCCACAGGCTTCCGCGAGCAGCGTATTGTGGCGCGCTGCAGCGTGCAGAACGGCTCGAGCCCGCCCTGACCTTTTGGTGGAGCTGGTGCAAATTGGCCCATCTTCGAAAATCGAGATCCCCAGCAGGGCCGATTCCTAATTCTAGCTCAGTGCTGGAGAACGGAGGTCGGCATAGATGACGTGCCCCAATTCGGAAGACCTTCCCGAGCCAGACCTGGATCAAGACCAACATGGCGCCATTGCGCAGTTCGGTCCGAGTGGACAGCGGCTCTAAGCGTCCGTCGTCCCTTTCGGCCACTGCAAGACCATGCCTTTCATCGCAGTGCTACGGCACGACCAGATCAGCGCACCTTTCAAACTCTTGGCCCGCTATGCGAGGCGCCAATTTCGTCAAGGACGGCCTCCACGAGCTCAAGAGGTGTTTTTGTTCTGATGAACCGATCGCACGTTGCGGCTTCGCGCACCGATCGGTGTGGGGATTCTTCGCCGATTAATAGCTAAGCGGCCATTCGCAGCAGATCGAGGATGTCAGCTTCGCTCTTGAATGGCCGCGGATTGGCTTGGACGAAGCGGTGATTGATGGCTATCTTGCTGATCTGATCGAATTTGTCTTCACCGATCCCGACGTCAGCGAGGCGGCCGGGTAG
Source organism: Bradyrhizobium sp. CCBAU 11361 (assembly GCF_028128935.1). Classification (NCBI taxonomy): domain Bacteria; kingdom Pseudomonadati; phylum Pseudomonadota; class Alphaproteobacteria; order Hyphomicrobiales; family Nitrobacteraceae; genus Bradyrhizobium; species Bradyrhizobium sp. CCBAU 11361. Next base: position 117,014 of record NZ_LBJZ01000188.1, on the reverse strand, counting down.
TCCAAGTTTTTTGGTGAATTCTGCAAAGGCCTCTGCAGCTTCGATACCGGGGGCGCCAAGAGCCGTTGCCAACCGCTTCTGCGCATCCTCGGTGAATGGCTTGTTGTAGCGAAGAAGGCTCGGCATGATGACAGGTGTGCAGTAGTAGTGAGGAACGCCGAAGGTCCCCCCAAGCACATGGCCAATGCCGTGACTGGCTCCCATTGGGACCCGCGCCTGGAGGCCATAAGACGCGAGCCATGCGCCGTATTGAGATAGTCGACGCGCCTCCAGATCATCGGGTTGCTCCAACGTCCGGAGCATTCCCTCACGCAGGGTGCGGATGCCTGCCAGGACAACTTCGTCAGCCAGCGGGGTACCGGCCGGCGAGCACAAAGCTTCGATACCGTGGTCCATCGAGCGCGTTCCCGATCCCATCCATAGCTTCGCAGGCGTATGAAGGGTGAGGGCAGGATCGAGAATGATCGCCACTGGCATCATCCGGGGATGGAAGAAGATCTGCTTTAACTTATTGCGCTCATCGGTGACGAGCGCTGCCGCATTGTATTCGCCGCCATTCAGCGTGGACGGCACCGCGATCTGTCGGACTTTAGGCGCCCGGAACGGGGAGACGGTTACGCCCGGGCCCATAGGGAATGGATCGAAACCCGCTTCATCGCGGATGTCATGTTCCATCGCCATGATGACAATCTTGGCGAGGTCGATCGCAGAGCCTCCGCCGACAGCGACGACCAGATCAGCTCGAGCGTCGTTAGCTTGACGGGCAACCTTGGCAGCCTGCTTGCGCGTGGTGTGCTCCGCGATTCCATCGAACGTCGCGACATGCCGGCTCCCGAGCGTATGCCGAATCTTTTCGATCTCGTCGGTCTTCGTGTTGAGGGTTCGACTGACGATCAGGAAGACGCGCTTGGCGTCCAGTCGCACCGCTTCATCGTTCAAGGCGTCGGATGCAGCCTTGCCGTAAACCACACGATCGATTGCTGGAAAATTATGTATCCCTGCTTTGCGCATTTCTTTCTCCCTGTGAGTTATGAAGCACCGATCCTCAAGCGGCGACAGCGTCGCGAATCTGTCGGGACGCCGTTTCCAGAAAGGCCTGAGCGAGATCGGGATCGTTGACCACGCGTGAGAGTGTCAACGCCCCGACCATCGTCGAGAGAATGGCCATGGCTTTGCCCTTGGATTCCTCGTCGCTGGCCTCGGCGATCAGGCGGCTGAGGATCTCGATATGGGCTTTGATCCCACCTTCGAACGATGCTTTCACGTCGCTGCTCTGCCTGGCCACATCCGAGCCGAGCGCCACGATCGGGCAGCCGTCCGTCTTTTCGTCGCGATGGTCCGTGCTCAGGTAGAACGCCATCACGGCGCCAAGCGGATCGTCAGGTTGTGCCTCGATGGCGTCCGACCATCGGAGGGTCGCGCTCTCCAGCGCACGCGCCGACGCCTTCGCGGCCAAATCCTCCTTTGACGCGAACTGCTTGTAGAAGGCGCCTTGGGTCATGCCGGCGGCCGCCATCAGATCCTTAAGGCCGATCCCATCAAATCCGCGCGACCGAAACAGCCGGCTTGCGACATTGATGACGTTTTGCCGGTTTTCCTCGGCCTGAATGCGACTGACGCGCATCGTGGACCTCCACATTTAGATTGCAATCGACATCTATTATCAGATATAGAGTTCGAACGCAATCTATCTGGCATGAGGCGATGGCATGAAAAAACGACCCCTTATCGTGCTGGGAAGCATCCTGGTCGCAGGATGCACGGTGGCTTTGTTCTTCGCGCTTCGCCCGCCGGCAGCGTCGGCCGTGAGCGATCCGAGGCAGGAGCCACCGATCGTCAGGGTATCGGCCGCGGCGCGGGTCATCGGATCGGAGCGTGGCTTCACGGGCATCATAGGGGCGAGGGTGCAGAGCAGCCTCGGTTTTCGCGTTCCCGGCAAGATCGTGGAGCGGCTTGTCAATACCGGTGAGCAGGTCAAAGCCGGCCAGCCTCTGATGCGAATCGACGAAACCAACCTTCGTCTTGCGGTCACGGCGAAGCGCAACGCCGTTGCTGCCGCGCGCGCGTCTGTCGTTCAGACCGAAGCGGACGAACAGCGATACGCCCAGTTAGTGAGCAACGGCTGGGCTTCCCGACAGCGCTACGAGCAAGCGAAGGCCGCACTGGATACGGCCGAGGCGCAGCTTGCGAGCGCTGAAGCCGATGCGCGGGTTGCCGAGAACGAGGCGACGTACTCGGTCCTGGTCGCGGACGCGGACGGAACGGTGGTCGAAACACTTGGCGAGCCCGGGCAGGTCGTCTCGGCCGGCCAGACGGTCGTTCGGATTGCAAAGGCCGGTCCTCGCGAAGCGGTGGTCGCGCTTCCCGAAACGATCCGGCCGGCGATCGACTCCGTGGCCGAGGCCAGCGTATACGGCGCAGCCGAAGGACGGCGTTATACGGCGCACCTGCGGCAATTGTCGGATGCCGCCGATGCCCAGACCCGCACCTATGAGGCCCGTTATGTCCTCGACGGTGAGGCCGCGGCCGCACCACTTGGCGCGACGGTCACCATTCGGCTGGCCAGCCAGACCGGCGAGCCGGAAGTCCAGGTGCCGCTCGGAGCTGTGCTCGATGATGGCCGCAAGACCGGAGTTTGGATCCTGGACGCCGCCACCTCAACCGTAAGCTTTCGGCCGATCAAACTTGTTCGGGTGACCGACGAAACCGCCGTGATCTCCGGCTTGAGCTCTGGTGATGCGATTGTTTCGCTCGGCGCTCACCTCCTGCAGGAGGGCGCTCGCGTCAGGACCGCTGCTGAAAGCCGGAGCAACTGAAGAGTCTCATCCTTCCGCGCCAGCCGTTGGAGAAGCACATGTACAGCTACATCGTCGAGCAGGAAATCCGAAAGACCTTCGACCATGTCAACAACCATCGCTGGGATGAAGCGGTGAAGGCGGTCGCGTCGCACATTCATCACCGTGTTTCCGGCAACCACGCGCTTGGTGGGGAGCGCCACGACAAAGCGGCCCTGCGCCGCTGGTTCGAGCGGCTCGGACGCGTCCTGCCCACTCTCCATATCACGGTCAACAACGTCTGGGTGAAGGGCTGGCCCTGGAACACCACCGTGTTTGTCGAGTGGGACGGCACGGCAAAGCTGCTCGACGGCGACGGCTCGTACGTCAACCGCGGTCTCCACGTGTTCACGCTGCGGTGGGGCAAAGTCCATGCACTCGAGGAATTTCAGGATTCGCAGGAAGCGGCCCGTGGGCTTGCCGCCCAAGCGGCAGCTGGCCTCAAGGAAGCTGCCGCCCAACCAATTGTAAGTTAGCAGATGAACCTCAATCTTTCCGCGATCGCCGTTCGCGAACGGGCCGTCACCCTGTTCTTCATCCTCCTGCTGGCTGCCGCAGGTGCCTACGCCTTTCTCATGCTCGGACGAGCTGAGGATCCCTCTTTCACCATCAAGACCCTGACGGTCACGACGGTATGGCCGGGCTCAACGGCGCGCGAGATGCAGGATCTCGTCGCCGAACCGTTGGAGAAGCGGATTCAGGAACTGACCTGGTATGACCGGGTGGAGACGACCACGCGGTCGGGTTACGCGTATTTGACGGTTACGCTGAAGGACAGCACACCCCCATCTGCCGTGCAGGAGGAGTTCTACCAGGCCCGCAAGAAACTCGGGGACGAAGCGCGCAACCTGCCGCCCGGCGTGCTCGGGCCTTTCGTCAACGACGAGTATTCGGACGTGAGCTTCGCCCTTTATGCGCTGAAGGCGAAGGGCATGCCGATGCGGGAACTTGCGCGGCAAGCCGAGATCATTCGTCAGGACCTCCTGCACGTGCCCGGCGTCAAGAAGATCAACATCCTCGGCGAACGTCCCGAACGCATATTCATCGAGTTTTCCTATGCCAAGCTCGCAACCCTCGGCGTGTCGGCACAGGATATCTTTGCCGCCTTGCAGCGGCAGAACACCGTCACACCGGCTGGCTCGATCGACACTCAGGGGCCGCAGGTGTTTATCCGGATCGACGGCGCCTATGACAGTGTCCAGGCGATCGGCGACACGCCGATTGTCGCTTCGGGACGGACGCTGAAGCTCTCCGATATCGCGGGTGTCCGCCGCGGCTATGAGGATCCTCCCACCTACCTCATCCGACATCAGGGTGAGCCCACGATCGAGCTCGCGGCGGTGATGCAGGAGGGCTGGGACGGGCTCGCACTCGGCAGGGCGCTGAAGGACAAGGCGGCGTCCATCGCAAAGACGCTGCCGCTCGGGATGACACTCGACAAGGTGTCCGACCAAGCCGTCAACATCACCTCGGCCGTCGACGAATTCATGATGAAATTCGCGATGGCGCTCGGCGTGGTGCTGCTGGTCAGCCTGCTCAGCCTCGGCTGGCGAGTCGGCATCGTTGTAGCGGCTGCGGTCCCCCTCACGCTTGCGGTCGTGTTCCTCATCATGCTGGAAACCGGGCGGTTCTTCGATCGCATCACGCTCGGTGCGCTCATCCTGGCGCTTGGTCTGCTCGTGGATGACGCCATCATCGCCATCGAGGTGATGGTGGTGAAAATGGAAGAGGGCATGGACCGCATCGCAGCGGCCGCCTACGCGTGGAGCCACACGGCGGCGCCCATGCTGTCCGGAACACTGGTGACGATCGCCGGATTCCTTCCAGTGGGCTTCGCGCGCTCGACCGCGGGCGAGTATGCCGGCAATATTTTCTGGGTCGTGGGCTTTGCGCTGATCGTCTCCTGGATCATCGCGGTGATCTTTACACCCTATCTTGGCGTCAAGATGCTGCCGGCGATCAAACCGATCGAAGGCGGTCACGAGGCGATCTACGGCACGCCGAATTACCGGCGCCTGCGAGCGCTCATCACCTTTGCCGTGCGCCACAAATTCGTAACCTGCGGTATCGTTGCCGTCGCTTTCGCGCTCTCCGGCGTCGGCATGGGCGCGGTCAAACAGCAGTTCTTCCCGACGTCCGACCGTCCCGAAGTGCTGGTGGAGGTCCGCCTGCCGGAAGGCACCAGCATCGAGACGACGGCCGCCACAGTCGAGAAGCTCGAACGCTGGCTGGGCGAGCAACCGGAAGCCAAGATCGTCACGAGCTATATCGGGCAGGGGGCTCCACGCTTCTTCTTCGCGATGGCGCCGGAGTTGCCCAATCCGGCCTTCGCCAAGATCGTCGTACTTACGCCCGACGCGGAGGCGCGCGAGGATTTGAAGCACCGGCTCAGACTGGCCGTGTCGGAGGGGCTCGCACCCGAAGCGCATTTGCGCGTCACGCAGCTCGTGTTCGGACCCTACACGCCGTTCCCAGTCGAATTCCGGGTGACGGGGCCTGATCCCGCGCAATTGTACGCCATCTCCGATAAAGCACTCGACATCATGCGGAGCGTTCCTGACGCGCGGCAAGCGAACCGCGATTGGGGCAATCGCACACCCGTGCTTCGCTTCATCCCGGATCAGGATCGACTGAATCTCATCGGCCTCTCGCCAGCCGAGGTGGGCCGCCAGCTGCAGCTCCTCCTGACCGGTGTCGCCGTGACGCAGGTTCGGGAAGACATCCGCAACGTCTCTATCGTAGCCCGCAGCGCGGGCGGCGAGCGGATGGATCCGACGCGTCTGACCGATTTCTCGCTAATGAGCCGGGACGGCCGCGCGATTCCGCTCGATCAGATCGGCCATTCGGGGGTGCGTCTGGAAGAGCCCATCCTGAAGCGCCGCGACCGCATCCCGGCCGTCACGATCCGCTCGGACATCAACGAGGCGACCCAGCCGCCAGAGGTATCAAAGCAGATCATGACGGCCCTTCAGCCGCTGATCGCGTCCCTTCCAGCCGGCTATCGCATCGAGTTTGGTGGATCGATCGAGGAAGCGACCAAGGCCAACGACGCCTTGGGGAAGGTCTTTCCGGCCATGATCGCCGCCATGCTGATCGTCATCATGCTCCAGGTGCGGTCGTTCTCGACCATGGCCATGGTCATGCTGACGGCACCGCTTGGCCTTGTCGGCGTCGTTCCGATGTTGCTCGCCTTCAATCAGCCGTTCGGGTTCAACGCCATTCTCGGCCTGATAGGACTGGCGGGCATCCTGATGCGCAATACCCTGATCCTGACCGAACAGATCAAGGAGAACCGTGCTGCCGGCCTCGATGACTATCACGCCGTCATCGAAGCCACCGTGCAACGCACAAGGCCGGTGATCCTGACCGCACTTGCCGCCGTGCTGGCCTTCATTCCGCTCACGCATTCGGTGTTCTGGGGATCGATGGCCTATACGCTGATCGGCGGCACGGCGGTCGGAACGGTGCTGATCCTGCTGTTCCTTCCTGCGCTCTATGTCGCCTGGTTTCGGATCAAGCCGGCCTCGGACGAACTCCATCGGGATTCTGCGAACGAATCGGAATTGCGAGCAGCAATGGCTGCCGAGTAGGGCTCTCTTGGGAGAGGAAGCGCTTGAAGTTCTCGCCCGCTCGGTACGCTCGACGATGCGCGAACCGGCTGCATGATCTTGCCGTTTGAACCTCGGCGTCCAGAATCCTCTCAACGGCTCATCGCAAGCATCTTCCTGAGTGCGGCGATACGCCGCCCCTCGCTCGAGACTGAGTGGGCCGTTAGTTCAAAAATAGAATGAAGTGAACGGCCATTCCTAACGCACAAGGGTGCCTACGGCCCCCGCGCGAGATCGTCTTCGAGATCCACATTTGTGCGGCTTCTCGACGGCGTCACTTGTCGCGCAGCGGAGCATTCCACTCGGTCACGGTCCCATATGATTATCTAACTGCTTGACGAGTTCAAAAAAAGAACTGTAGGCTGCATCGAGAAGATGGCCGAGCTCAACGGCCGCGAAGTGCCGGATTACGGCTCGACCGGTTCAGCGCGCGATGCGTCTTCGCAATCAAGCGCGACGTGCGGCCGCCGGCAACAAAACAAAGCCACGCACCCGAACGGGTGCACGTTTGGGAGGACGAGCAATGTTGGTGAGATGGAAGTTCGTTGCGGCTCTCGCTCTATCTTTGAGCGGTCCGGCACTCGCCGCCGAGGAGCCGGGAATCTCTGCCACCGAGATCAAGATCGGCGGGGTCTTTCCCTTCAGCGGACCGGCATCATCCATCGGCCTCGTGGGCAAGGGACTCATGGCCTACATTCAGGCCTTGAATGACCGCGGCGGCGTCAACGGACGCAAGATCAACTACATCGCCTATGACGACGGATATAGTCCTCCCAAAGCGGTGGAGCACGTCCGCAAGCTCGTTGAAAGCGACGAAGTGTCGTTCATGTTCGGCCAGCTCGGCACTCCCGGCATTTCAGCCACTGCAAGATACCTGAAGGCCAAGGGGGTGCCGAGCGTCGCCATCGTCAGTGGCTCGTCCAAGTTCACGGACGTCGCCAATTACCCGCTGATCACCACGGGTCTTGTCAGCTACGACACCGAAGGAAAGATCTACGCCAAATACCTGATAAAGACACTGCCGAACGCCAAATATGCCATCCTCTATCAGAACGACGATCTCGGCAAAGATTACGTCGGGGCCTTCAAGGCATTTCTCGGCAAGGATTTCGATCGCAAGGTCGTCAGCGCGTCCTATGAGGTTACCGAACCGACGATCGATTCGCAGATCACCAATCTGAAGAGCTCGGGTGCGGAGGCCCTGGTGATCGCCGGGACGCCGAAGTTCGCAGCCCAGGCCATCCGGCAAGCCTCGGTGATCGGCTGGAAGGCGACCGTGATCATCAATTTTCCCTCCGCCTCGGTCGGAGGCACGCTTGCGCCGGCCGGCCTCGACAAATCGGTCGGCGTGATGGTCGGGACGATCAACAAGGACATCCTGGACGAGACCTGGAAAGGCGACCCGGGCATGCAGGCCTACCGGGCATTTTTCGACAAATATCTGCTGGGCGCCGACATCACCAACGGCAGCTATCTGACCGGCTATCAGCAAGGATTCCTGCTCGAGCAGATCCTCAGGCAATGCGGCGATGATCTGTCGCGGAAGAATATCCTGGCGCAGGCGAAGAACCTGAAAAATGTCGTCGTTCCGACTGCACTGCCCGGGATCAAGGTCAACACCAGCGAGACCGAGAACATGATCTGGACGCAGATGCGGCTGCAGCGCTGGACCGGCACGACGTGGCAAGCCTTCGGAGAAGTCCTGGATGCCAGGTCCGAGTGAGCTGGCGTAGCCCGCTCGCCCTATCCACCCGCGGTAATTCAGGAGATCGCTTTCGATGTCGACGAAGCCACTGACATTTGCGCCAAGGGAGCTCTCCATCGAGCGTCGGGCCGACGGCACGCTCATATTGAGGTCGCCGCTTGATTTGGGGCCATGCGACTGGCGCGTCACCGACTTTCTCCCGCGTTGGGCAAACGCGGCTCCAGAGCGAATATTCCTCGCACAACGCAATGCCAGGGGGGGATGGGACGAGATCACCTATAGCGAGGCATGGTCGCAGGTCCAGGCGGTCGGCCAGAGCCTGATCGATAAGGGCGCAAAGCCGGCTGACAGGCTGGCCGTGCTTTCTGGGAACTCCATCGAGAACGCGGTGATTTCCTTTGCGGCGATGTCGATAGGGGTCATTCTGGCGCCAATATCGCCGAACTATACGCTGATGCCCGGCGGTCTTGCGCGCCTCAAGGACATCGCGCAGGTGCTGCGGCCCAACTTCGTTTTCGTTCAGAGTGGACGCGACTTTTCCGCGGCTCGGTCCATTCCCGAATTGGCAGACGCTGCCTGGATCAGTGTCGATGGTGCGCCGGACACGACGCCCTTCCGTGTCCTGACGGATCGAACCGAGTGGGAAGGATTCGCGCGAGCTTCGGGTGCGGTACCCAGCGACGCCGTTGCGAAAATTCTTTTCACCTCCGGCTCGACCGGTCTGCCGAAAGGAGTGCTGAATACGCACCGCATGATGGCGAGCTCCCTGCAAATGGGAAGCCTGCTCGTGTCGCCTCCGGAGGCGCCGGTTCAGGTCGAGTGGCTGCCGTGGCACCATACGATGGGCAGCAACGTCATTCTTCACGGCATTCTCAAGAACGGCGGGACGCTTTACATCGATGATGGCCGGCCGCTGCCTCAGCTCTTTCACAAATCGGTGGCGAACCTCAAGGAGATCTCGCCGACGGCGATGTTCAACGTTCCCGCCGGTTACAACCTCTTGTGTGACGCCATCGAGAATGACGCTGCCCTCGGCGCGAGCATCTTCAAACGAATGGACAGATTGAGCTACGCGGGAGCTGCAATTTCGCAGGGCACGCTTGAAAAGCTCTATCGGCTGACATCATCGATCACGGGCCGGCGGATTCCAGTGATGTCGGGCTATGGGACGACCGAAACCGCGCCGACAATCAGCACGACCCACTGGGCAACGGATCGGCCCGGGGAGATTGGTCTGCCCGCGCCGGGTGTGCAACTGAAACTGGTCCCCGTTTCGGATACATACGAGGCCCGGGTCAAGGGTCCCAACGTCACCCCCGGTTACCTCGGAAGGCCAGATTTGACGGAGAAGGCCTTCGACGAGGAGGGGTTCTATCGCATCGGCGATACCGTGTCGTTTCTTGATCCCGAGAAGCCGGAGCTCGGTCTTCGTTTCACGGGCAGAATTTCCGAGAACTTCAAGCTCGCGAACGGCACCTGGGTTGCGATCGGTAATATGCGTGCCGCCATCCTGGCCGCAACGCGCGGCGTCTTGCTCGACATTGTCGTTGCCGGAGAAAACCGTGAAGCCTGCGCGCTGCTGTGCTGGCTGAACCCGACCGAGGCGGCGCGGATTTCGAACGCGCCCACTGCGGATTTGACCTGCGAGCCCCGAGTGATCGAATTCCTGAGACATCGTTTGCAGGAGTACAATGAGACCGTTGGAAGCAGCGAGAAAATCTGCTCGTTCACCCTGCTGAAGGATCCGCCCTCATTGGCCGCGGGAGAAATCACCGACAAGGCCTATGTCAATCAACGTGCTGTGCTCAAGCATCGGGCTGAACAAGCGGAGCGTCTCCACTGCAACGAACCCGACGCAGCTGTGATTCGAGTCTGAGGATGCGTTCGGTGGGTGATGCCGTGGCCAGCTCAGGCGGCGCTACGGCGCGCCTTTGCCTTCGGCTTGTCAGGTACCTCTACCACCAGGGGGCTTTGGGCGCCTGGGCCCGGGTGGGTATGAACCTCCTTGGCCAGGAGCGGCTCGCCGCATTCTGAGCACACCATGACGGGGTCGAAGTTCTTTCCGCACTTGCGATGCTGGTGCAGCAGCGGCCGGCCGCGCTCGTCGACCATGTGGGTGTCGCCCCAATGCACGAGCGCCATCATGATGGGATAGAGATCGAGGCCCTTTTGGGTCAGGATATATTCGTGACGCTTGGGCGCTTCCTGGTAGGGAATGCGGCGCAGGATGCCCTGCCGGACCAGCTTCTTCAGCCGTTCAGCAAGCAGATGGCGTGTAATTCCGAGCGCCGACTGAAATCCTTCGAAGCGCCGAGTGCGCAGAAAGCATTCGCGCAGGATGAGAAGGGTCCACCGATCGCCGATCACGCCGATGGTTCGGGCCATCGAACACGGCTCTTCCTCGAGTTCCTTCCACTTCATCCGTACTCTCCAGTCATACCGGTATGGCCGTCTCGAATCGTGACGGAGGCCGGTGCATTCCGTTGCATTCTAGATAGGTACTGAATTCCAAACAATACCCGGCCAGATAGGCCAAACTAGCACAAATCCGGCCAGATTTGACAGTTCAATTTTAGAACTGTATGGATGGAGCCAGCCAAAGCATGCGATTGGATCGCCGGTCCCAGGCCATCCAATGAGCTCTCCGGGAGAAGGCGGTCATGACCCTGAAGGTTGAATTCCAGTTCGATTTCGGTAGCCCGAACGCTTATCTAGCGGAAGTCGCCATTCCCGGGATCGAACGCCGGACCGGCGTGAAATTCGAGTACGTCCCGGTCCTGCTTGGCGGTATCTACAAGGCGACTGGCAACATGTCGCCGTTCGATTCGCTTCGCGGAATCAAGAACAAGCCGGAATACCAGGCGCTCGAGACCCAGCGGTTTATTCGCCGCCACAACATCACGAAATTTCGCCAGAATTCGTTCTTTCCGGTCAATACGCTGATGCTGATGCGCGGCGCCGTGGCGGCCCAGTTCGAAGGCGTGTTCGAGCCCTATTTCCGCGCCGCTTATCATCACATGTGGGAAGAGCCCAAGAAAATGGACGATCCCGAAGTCTTCCGGAGCGCGTTTGCCGCCTCCGGGATCGACATCGACAGGCTGGTGGCGCGCGCGCAGCAGGATGATGTCAAGAAGAAGCTGATCGATCTGACCAATGACGCGGTCAGCCGCGGCGCATTCGGTTCACCGACGTTCTTCGTCGGCAAGGAGATGTTCTTCGGCAAGGATCAGCTCCGTGACGTCGAGGATTCGATCGTCGAACAGACCCGGCAACCCGTTCCGAAAACCGCCTAGGTACGCACTTGCGGTCCGGGCGTGTCGTGACGAGGGCATGCGCGCGGATGTAAATCTGTCTGCAGCCCGTTTGGCAGAAAAAAATCCAGGGAGAGTGCAATGGCTGGCCCGCTTGACGGCGTTCGTGTCCTCGATCTGACCGGCGTGGTGTCGGGCCCGTTTGCGACCATGTTTCTGGCGGATCAGGGCGCCGACGTGCTCAAAATCGAGCCGATTGGTGGCGATATCACCCGCCGCAGCCGCGCCACCATCGACAAGGATGGCGAGTTCTCCGCGCTGTTCATCTCGTCAAACCGAGGCAAGCGTTCGCTCTCGATCGACGTCAAGAGCGACGCTGGGCGCGAGGTGCTGGCCAAGCTGGTCGCGCAAGCCGACGTCCTGGTGCAGAACTTCCGGCCCGGCACCATGGAGCGCCTCGGTCTCGGCGTCGAAGAGCTGCGCCGGCGCCTTCCGCGCCTGATCTACGTCTCGATCAGCGGGGTCGGCGAGACCGGACCCTATGTCAAGAAGCGGGTCTATGATCCGATCATTCAAGGCCTGTCGGGCTTTGCCGATATCCAGTCGCAGCCGATCACCAATCGCCCGCAGATGATCCGCACCATCGTATGCGACAAGACGACCGCGGTGTTCACCGCGCAGGCCGTGGCGGCGGCGCTCTATGCGCGCGAGAAAACCGGGCAGGGGGACCACATCCAGGTCGCGATGCTGGATGCGATGATTTCCTATCTCTGGCCGGAAGGCATGATGCAGTACACGGTGGTCGGAGCCGAGGCCGCCGCCGCCGATCCCAACGACCGGCCGGATCTCGTGTTCAAGACCAGCGACGGCTACATCACGGCCGGCACCATTTCGGATTCCGAATGGCAGGGGTTTTGCCGAGCCTCCGGCGATCCTGAGCTTGCCGGGGATCCTCGGTTTGCGACCCCGTCGGCGCGTTCGGTCAACGCTACGGCGCGCATCAACAAGATGGCGGAGTATATTGGCCAGCACACCACTGCCGAATGGCTGGAGCGCCTGGACGCCGCGGATGTGCCTTGCGCGCCAATCCTGCGGCGGGGCGAAATCATTCACAACGAGCAGGTGGTGGCGCGCGGCATCATCGCGGAATTCGATCAGCCGAAGGTCGGCCGGGTGCGGCAGCCCAAGCCCGCAGCCCGCTTTGAGGTCAACCAGGCTGCGATCGGTGGACCGGCCCCTCGCGTCGGCGAGCACTCGCGCGAGGTGCTGCGCGAGCTGGGGTACGATGATGGCGCCATCGACAACATGGTCGCCGCGCGCACATTGCGCGTGGCTGTGTAGAGCCGGAGCGCTCTGGCGACCAGCGAGCCTCTTTCAGACCTTGGTCTGCTCCGGCGTAATCGGTGCTAGAGGGACATTGGCCGCGACCGCTCGCTGATAAGTCTCCCGCCCTTGGATGCGGTCGAGGTACGGCCGCGCATTGTCGCAAATGCCGACGCCATAGGCGATGGCCCAGTCGAGGCACGTCGCGAGGAGGATATCGGCGCTGCTGAAGCGGTCGCCCATGAGGAAATGTCGGCCGTCACCCAGCGCGACTTCCACATGGCGCAACTGCGCACGAAAATATTCCGCGGCTTGAGCGACGACCTCAGGCGCAACGCCATAAATCGGGCCGAGCGCATCGGCCCGGTGGCGGCGCATCACGTACAAGCTCGTGGAGTCGAGCTCGGTGACGATGAAGAAGCACCATTCCAGCCATGCGGCATAGTCGCGGGTGGATTCCGGAATCAATGAGCGCTCCGGCGTGGAGTACATGCGCGACAAGTATGCAACGATCGCGGCACTTTCGCCGATGCGGAAGTCGCCATCCTGCAACAGCGGGATCTTCTGACGCGGATTGAGTTTCGTGTATTCGGCGGTCTTGGTCTCACCCGTCCGCGGGCCGATCGGTTTGATCTTGTAGGCCAAGCCCAGTTCGTGCATCGCCCAGTGTGGTCGAATGGTGCGGCTTGTCCCAACTCCCCACAGGGTGAGGTCTGGATTGCTGCTCATGTCACCACTTCTCTACAGCGGGGCGAAGATCGAGTTCATGGGTCCAGCCGTCGCGGCTTTGCTGATGGGCAAACCAATATGCTTCGGCAATCGAGGAGGTCCTGGTCAGGCTGTCGGGAGGGATTTCGCTGGCCTCGATCCCCTTTGCCGCTTTCATGCGTTGATGAATGGCCTCGCTATCGACGCCGGCGTCGATGATGAGATGGACGACATGTATGTTCTTTGGCCCGAGCTCGCGCGCCATGGTCTGGGCCACCGCGCGAAGCCCGAATTTTGCAGATGAAAACGCGGCAAACCCCTTGCTACCGCGGATGCTTGCGGTCGCACCGGTGAAAAAGATGGTGCCGCGTCCGCGCGGCAGCATGACGCGGGTGGCTTCGCGTCCGACCAGGAAGCCGGCATAGCACGCCAGCTCCCAGGCCTTGAAGAACAGTTTCTCCGTGGTGTCCAGCAGTGACTTGTTGACGTTCGATCCGGCATTGAAAAGGCATATCTCGATCGGCCCGATCTCGCGTTCGACGTCCGCGAACAGCTTCTGGACTTCGATTTCCTGGCGGGCATCGACGCTGAAGGCGTGGATCCTTTGACCTGCAGCCGTGAGCTCATCGACGAGCGCCTGGGATTTGGCCGCATCGCGCCTGCAGATGCAGACAGTATAGCCGCCGCTCGCAAACCGCCGCGCAACGGCGGCGCCGATGGCATCGCCCGCGCCCACCAGCATCGCAACCCCGCGAGTTTCCGCCATGACGTTCTCCCATAAGTTCTTATTTGATACGTTATGGGTATCGGCCGGACGTCTCGTTGTAAATGACGTTCTCGCCGGACGCTAAATATGGCAGCGAAGTTGTCGCTTCCTGATCCGGTAAGGAATATAAAATAGCGATTGACTAGTTCTAAAAAAGAACTCATGTTCGGTTACAGAACGCGCGATGTTGAAAAGCGCGGGTGATTTTCAGGCGGGAGGTGATTGGTCGTGGTGAAACTGTCGCAAGCGCTCGGTCTCGATGAGATTGCTTTCGGGTGGCCGAGCTGCCTCAATCAGTCGGTAGCCAGCCGGTTCACCAAAGCCCGCGTTGCGCCCTACATTCCAGCGCCGACAGAAATAGCTTCGCACACAGCGAACCTAACCTAACTGGGAGAAGACCCTTGCAAAAGCGAAACGCAACTGTCGCCGTGATCGGTGCCGGCGATTTCATCGGCGGCGAGATCGCCAAGAAGTTTGCCTCCGAGGGCTTTACCGTCTTCGCCGGCCGCCGCAACGGCGACAAGCTGGCGCCGCTGGTCAAGGAGATCGAGGCTGCCGGCGGCGAGATCCAGGCGCGTTCGCTCGACGCACGCAAGGAGGAAGAGATCATCTCCTTCCTCAATGACGCCGACAAGCACGCGCCTTTGGATGTCTGCATCTTCAACATCGGCGCCAACGTCAATTTCCCGATTCTCGAAACGACCGAGCGTGTGTTCCGCAAGGTCTGGGAGATGGCCTGTTACTCCGGCTTTCTCGCTGGGCGCGAGGCGGCCCGACTGATGCTGCCGCGCGGTCAAGGCAACATCTTCTTCACCGGCGCGACCGCGTCTCTACGCGGCGGCAGCGGCTATGCCGCCTTTGCCAGCGCCAAATTCGGACTGCGCGCCGTGGCGCAGGCGATGGCACGCGAGCTGGGCCCGAAGAATATCCATGTCGCCCACCTCATTATCGATTCGGGTGTCGACACCGAGTGGGTACGGCAGCGTCGCCTCGAAGCGCTCGGCCCCAATGCGCTCGACGATCCCGATCTGCTGATGCCGCCGGCTTCGGTCGCGACGTCCTACTGGCAGCTCTACCAGCAGCCGAGGAGCGCCTGGACCTTTGAGCTGGAAATCCGCCCCTTCGGTGAGAAGTGGTAGGACGCGCACGATGGAGCTCGCGCTGTCGCCCGAAGACGCAGCCTTCCGTGATGAAGTGCGCGCCTTCATCGCCGAGAATTATCCGAAGGAAATGCGTGTCCCTAATCCGGAGACCGACCTGACCAAAGAGCAATCGTTGCTCTGGCATCGCATTCTCTACAAGAAGGGCTGGGTCGCGCCGCTCTGGCCCAAGGAATATGGCGGCCCTGGCTGGTCGATCACCCGGCGTTTCATCTTCGAGCAGGAAACAAGCCGGGCTGGTACGCTCCCGCCGTTGGCGTTCAGCGTCACCATGGTCGGTCCGGTCATCTACTCTTTCGGCAACGACGCGCAAAAGCGGAAATTCTTGCCGCGCATCCTTTCCGGTGAAGACTGGTGGTGCCAGGGCTATTCCGAGCCCGGCTCCGGCTCCGACCTGGCCACCGTCCGCACCAAGGCCGTGCGCGACGGCGACCACTACATCGTCAATGGCCACAAGACCTGGACAACGTTGGCGCAGCACGCCGACTGGATCTTCTGCCTGGTGCGTACTGACCCGAGCGCAAAGCCGCAATCCGGGATCTCGTTCCTCTTGATCGACATGAAATCGCCCGGCGTCACCGTGCGTCCGATCATTACGATCGACGGGTCGCACGAGGTCAATGATGTCTTCCTCGAGGACGTCCGAGTCCCCGTCGAGAACCTGATCGGCGAGGAAAACAAGGGCTGGACCTACGCAAAATTCCTGCTGGGCAACGAGCGCACCAGCATGGCCGGCATCGGCCGCTCGACCCGTTATCTCGATCGGTTGAAGAAGATTGTGAAGGCGGAGATTGCGGCGGACGATCCGGCGTATCTCGAATTCAGCAAGGAGATCGGCCGGATCGAGCTCGATGTGCTTGCGCTCGAGGCCACCGAGTTGCGCATCATTGCGCAGATGGCACGCGGCATCGATCCGGGTCCTGCTGCCTCTCTGTTCAAGATCCGCGGCACCGAGATTTTCCAGGGGATTACCGAGCTCACACATCGTGCGATCGGCAATGACGGGCTTGCACTTCGCGAGCAACCGTTGAGCGCAAACCAGTTCATGCCGGGTCCCGATTACGGCCACACCGCATCGGAAAAGTACCTGAATTCGCGCAAGCTCAGCATCTACGGCGGATCGAACGAGATCCAGCGCAACATCATCGCCAAAGCGGTGCTCGGTCTCTAGCAACAGTGCGACAAGAGGATCGGATGGATATTCAGTTCACGGAAGAGCAGGAACTGTTGCGCTCCAGCGTACAGCGGATGCTGCGTGACCAGTACAGTTTCGAGGCGCGTCGCAAGATTGTTGCCAGTGAAGAGGGCTGGAGCCGCAAGCAGTGGGGGGCCTTTGCCGAGCTCGGCCTGCTTGCCGCGCCGTTCTCCGAGGAGAGGGGCGGACTCGGTGGCGGCCCGCTCTCGACCATGATCATCGCCCAGGAATTCGGCCGTCACCTTGTCGTCGAACCGTTCGTGGAGACGGTCGTGCTCGCAGGCGGCCTGATCGAGCAGGCAGGGACCGAGGGGCAGAAGCAGGCCTTCATCCCGAACATCATCGCCGGACAGAAGACCTGGGCGTTGGCCTGGACCGAAACAGGGTCGCGCTTCGACCTTGCCAATGTCGCGACCACGGCGCGGCGCGACGGCAAGGACTACATCCTCAGCGGCGGGAAGACCGCCGTGATCGCGGCGCCATGGGCGGACTATCTCATCGTCTCCGCCCGTACCGCCGGCAAGCGCCAAGATCACTCGGGCGTCAGCTTGTTCGTCGTCGATGCCCGGGCGGCCAATCTCGAGCTGCGGAGCTTCAAGACCATCGACGGCCGCCGCGCTGCGGAGATCACGTTGCGCGACGTTCGCGGCGAGTTGCTGGGCACCGAAGGCGAAGGTGTCGCCCCGCTGGAAGCCTGCCGCGATCGCGCGATCGGCGCGCTCTGCGCCGAGGCGGTCGGCGCGATGGCCGAATTGAACTCCGCGACGCTGGAGTTTTCCAAGACCCGCAAGCAATTTGGCGTCACGATCGGCAGCTTCCAGGTGCTGCAACACCGGATGGTCGACATGTTCATCGCCCATCAGGAGGCGCTCTCGCTGATGCAGCATCTCAGTCTCAGCCTCGGCGCCGGCGAGGCCGGTAACTCGCGTCTCGCCTCTGGCGCCAAGTCGAAGATCGGCTATGCCGGCAGGTTCATCGCCGACCAGGCGGTGCAGCTCCATGGCGGCATGGGCATGACCGACGAATTGAATGTCGGCCATTACTTCAAGCGAATCTCTTCCATCAACATCCAGTACGGCGATCCCGCTCACCACTTGCTGCGGTATGTGCAGCTCGACGCGGCCGCCTGATCAAAGAGGCAAGCATGACGACAGAGGCAGTTATCGTTTCCACCGCGCGTACCGGCGTCGGCAAGGCCTATCGGGGCGCGCTGAACAATACCGAAGGTCCGACCATGGCCGGCCACGTGATGGCCGAAGCAGTCAGGCGCGCGGGCATCGAACCGGGCGAGGTCGAGGACGTGGTGATGGGTTGCGCGATGCAACAGGGCACCATGGTGATGAACGTCGCCCGCAAGGGTGCGATACGTGCCGGCTTGCCGGCAACGGTCGCGGGTACCACGATCGACCGGCAGTGCGCGTCCGGCTTGCAGGCCATAGCGGTCGCCGCACGCTCCGTCATGCTGGACGGCGTCGAAATCGCGATTGGAGGCGGTATCGAATCGATCAGCCTGGTGCAGAACGAGCACATGAACAGGTTCCACGCCGTCGACGACGAACTGATGGCGATGAAGCCGGACATGTACATGTCAATGCTCGACACCGCCGAGGTCGTCGCCGAGCGCTACAAGATCGGCCGCGACCGGCAGGATGAATACAGCCTTGAATGTCAGCGCCGCATCGGTGCCGCGATGCAGGCCGGCCGCTTCAATGACGAGATCGTCCCGATCACGACCCGGATGGCTGTCGTCAACAAGGACACCAAGGAGGTCACCTATCAGCAGGTGATCCTGTCGAAGGATGAAGGTCCGCGCCCCGAGACCACGGCGGAAGGACTTTCGAAAATCAAGCCGGTGTTCGAAGGCAAGACCATCACCGCGGGCAATGCCAGCCAGCTTTCCGACGGCGCGTCGGCCTGTGTGATCATGAGCGACAAGATCGCCGCGAAGAAGGGCCTGAAGCCGCTCGGCATCTTCCGCGGCTTCGTCGCGGCCGGTGTCGAACCGGACGAGATGGGTATCGGTCCGGTCGCGGCGATCCCACGTCTTCTGAAGCAGTACGGTCTGAAGATCGACGACATCGATCTCTGGGAGCTGAACGAGGCCTATGCCGTCCAGGTGATCTACTGCCGGGACAAGCTCGGCATCGATCCGAACAAGCTGAACGTCAACGGTGGCTCGATCGCGATCGGCCATCCCTATGGCATGACCGGCGCGCGGCTTGCGGGTCACATCCTGATCGAGGGGCGGCGGCGCAAGGCGAAGTACGGCGTGGTGACCATGTGCATCGGCGGCGGCATGGGCGCGGCGGGCCTGTTTGAAATCGTCAACTGATCGGAAAGCGGAGAATCGCACGTGAAGACAGCCATTACTGAACTGTTCGGCATCCAGCATCCGATCATCCAGGGCGGCATGCACTATGTCGGCTTCGCCGAACTGGCCGCAGCGGTGTCGAACGCCGGCGGTCTCGGGATCATCACCGGCCTCACGCAGAGGACGCCGGAACTGCTCGCAAAAGAAATCGCGCGCTGCCGCGACATGACCGACAAGCCGATCGGTGTGAATCTGACCTTCCTGCCGAGCTTCACATCGCCGCCCTATCCGGAATACATCGCCGCGATCAAGGAAGGTGGCGTCAAGGCGGTGGAGACCGCCGGCCGCAGCCCAGAGCAGTACATGCCGGCACTGAAGGCGGCTGGCATCAAGGTTATTCACAAATGTACGTCGGTGCGCCATTCGCTGAAAGCCGAGAAAATCGGTTGTGACGCGGTCAGCGTCGACGGCTTCGAATGCGGCGGCCATCCCGGCGAGGACGATATCCCGAACATGATCCTGCTGCCGCGCGCGGCGGATGAATTGAAGATTCCGTTCGTGGCCTCGGGTGGCATGGCGGACGCGCGGAGCCTCGTTGCCGCGCTGTCGATGGGCGCGGCCGGCATGAACATGGGCACCCGCTTCGTCGCGACCAAGGAAGCCCCCGTCCATGCCAACGTGAAGCAGGCCCTGGTCCAAGCCACCGAACTCGACACCGTGCTGGTGATGCGTGCGCTGCGCAACACCGAGCGCGTGCTGAAGAACAAGGGCGTCACCCAGCTGCTCGAAGTCGAGCGCGAGAGGGGGGCGAGCCTCAAGATCGAGGACATCCATGAGCAGGTAGCGGGTGTCTACCCCAAGGTGATGGTTGACGGCGAGATGGACGCGGGCGCCTGGAGCTGCGGCATGGTCGTCGGACTGATCCACGATATCCCGACGGTGAAGGAGCTGATTGATCGCATCATGACGGAGGCCGAACGGATCATCCGGCAGCGGCTGACTGGATTTCTTGACGGTACTGTCGCCAATGCGGCCACGCGCGCCGTTGCATGACAAAGACTTGCGAGCGAACGCTTCAGTGCCGAGAGCAATACTCGCTGATCGGATTCAGCGCCCGTCTGCGTGACCTGTTATCAATTTGAGCGCGGCATGGCGGTTTGCGAGCTGTTGATCGAAGGAGGATGCAAGGTGAGGGCCGCCGCCATTGCCGCAAGCCCGCATCCCGCCCCCGGATCATCGCGGTGTTAGTTCGACACGTAATGACGCACGAACGACTCCAGGGATCATCGCTCGCTGCCATGCGGCTCGCGATATCCTCGCTCATATCGTCGTAGACCCGCCTGACCGCCTGAACGATAAGGTCGTCCTTGGACCCGCGAACCAGGCTGACAATCGAGCGGAAATGTCGTTTTCACCGAGGAGCGACCAATGAAGTACTATCTCTGCAAGTACATTCCGCCCCGGGCGGAGTTTCTGGCGACCATGAGCGCCGATGAGAAACAATGGATGAAGCAGCACGGTGCGTTCCTGGATGATTTGCTCGCAAAGGGGCAGATCGTCGCGCACGGTCCTGTCATGGACCCGAGCGGCGGTTATGGCGTGTCGCTCTACCAGATCGCGGATGATCTCGACATCGAGGCGATCACCTCGGAAGACCCCATCGTGAAGAATGGCGCCGGCCACTACGAGCATCACCCGATGCTGCATCTGAAGGCGCGGGGCTGACATCCTTGTCTGGACCAGTGTGGCAACACTCATTGAGAGCATATCTACGACGACAGCACTCATTACCGGCGTCTCGAGCGGCATCGGCGTCGCCTATGCCCGCCGACCGGCCGCGCGAGGCCACGGTCGGCCTGCAAAGCCCGGCGAGACTGTCGGATCGTCGAGCAACACAATCCGAACCTGGATCAGCAGGTCCGACATCAAAGGACTGGCAATCAACAAGAGCCAGCCGGTTGCGGGAATATCGGTGTTATCGGTGGATGACTCTCTCGACAGCGATGGCTGTCGCTTCACCGCCACCAATGCAGAGTGCCGCCACGCCCCGTTTGAGATTTTGGGCTTCGAGGGCATGCAACAATGTGACGATCAGCCGCGCGCCGGTGGCGCCGATGGGATGACCGAGCGCGCAGGCGCCGCCGTTGACGTTCAGCTTCTCCCTGGGAATGCCGAGGTCTTTCTGCGCCGCCATCGCGACCACGGCAAAGGCTTCGTTGATCTCGAACAGGTCGACATCGCCGACACTCCAGCCGACCTTGTCGAGCAGCTTGCGGATCGCCGGGATCGGCGCCGTGGTGAACCATTGCGGCTCCTGGCTGTGGGTGGCATGACCTTTGATCTCTGCCAGCACGGGTAGGCCATCGCGATCGGCGAGGGAGCGTCTTGCAAGAATGAGAGCCGCAGCGCCGTCGGCATTGGCGGAGGAGGCCGCCGGCGTAATAGTGCCGTTGACGCGGAACGCTGCCTTCAATCCGGGAATCTTGGCGGGATCCACTTTCAGCGGATGCTCGTCGTTCGCGATGATCCGCTGTCCGGCCTTTTCTGTGAGCGTGATCGGCGCGATCTCGGCCCTGAACGCGCCACCTTCGACCGCGTTGCGCGCGCGGGTCAACGTCTCGATCGCGTAGGCGTCCTGGTCCTTGCGGGTGAATTGATAAGCCTCCGCTGTTGCCTCGCCGAAATCGCCCATCGAACGCCCGGTCTCATAGGCGTCTTCCAGTCCGTCCATCATCATGTGATCAATGATCCGGTCGTGCCCGGCGCGATATCCACTCCTCGCTTTCGTCAGCAGATAGGGTGCATTGCTCATGCTTTCCATTCCGCCGGACAGCACGATCTCCGCTGACCCCGCCTTGATGATATCATGGCCGAGCATAGTCGCCTTCATGCCGGAGCCGCAGACCTTGTTAATGGTCGTGGCGCCCGTCGCGTCGGGCAGTTTGGCGCCGCGCGCAGCCTGGCGCGCCGGTGCCTGACCCTGTCCCGCCGGCAACACATTGCCCATGAACACCTCGCCGATCTTCTCCCGTGACAACGTCGCTCGCTCAAGCGCAGCGCCGATCACGTGGGAACCGAGCTTGTTGGCGCTCAGAGGCGACAACTCGCCCATGAAACGGCCGAGCGGCGTGCGGGCGGCGGAAAGGATAACGACAGGATCTGAAGCAACGGCCAAGGCGAACTCTCCTGTTGATTGCTGTTGTTATATGACGATTATCATATAAGATGGTCAGCATTGCAATGGAATGTTTGCCGACCCTGTCCTCAGGGCTGTGCGGCACCAGAAATGTCCAGGGGGAGGGGAGCGGTTGGGACAGCAGGTCGTCCTGGAAGCTCGCACGGAGTAGCGATGCGATACGTAGAAAGCCACAGACGTCAGACCTACAGACGGATCGTTGAGAACGCGTCTCTTGGCTTGCGCCAAAACGGTACCAAGGGGATCAGCGTCGTCGGCTTGATGAAGCTCGCTGGTCTGACGCATGGTGGCTTCTACAACCATTTCGGTTCCCGTGCAGAGCTTGTTGGCGAAGCGATCGCTTTTGCCATGGACCAGATGGTCGCGCGTTGGAAAAATCTGGCAAACAAGAAGGCAAATGGGGAGCGCTTCGAGGCGTTGATCGCTGACTATCTTAGCCCCCGCCATCGGGATAATGCGAAACAAGGGTGCGCGCTTCCGGCTCTGGCAGCCGATGTCGCCCGATCGGGCCCGAGTGAACGGCGAGCCCTTGCTTCGAAGCTGGAGGAGATGATCGAGGTTCTTGCCGAGCTGATTCCGGATGAAGCCCCTCAAGAAGCCCGCCAAATCGCAACAGGAGCTATCGCCACGATGGTCGGGTCTATCGTGCTGTCGCGCGCGGTTGGCACCGGAAAGCTTTCCGACAGCATTCTCGAGACTGGACGCCTGACGGCCGAGGGCCGGGTTCGAAAGCCACCGCGAAGAGCAGTAGAGGCGATCGACTGCAAAAAATCATAACCTTCGGGAGGTCCCCATGACGGCCGGCAGATGGCTCAAGACAGCCTGCAACTTGTGTTACATAAACTGTGGCATTGAAGTCTCGGTGAATGATGGCCTCATTGAGAAAGTTCGGGGCGACCGTTCAAGTCCGAGATCGCGGGGCTACCTGTGCAACAAGGCGACCAGGATTCCATATTACGCGCACCACAGAGACCGGCTTACCACTCCGCTGCGTCGTCGCGCCGACGGCGGTTTTGATGAAATCGAGTGGGACGTGGCGATCGCAGAAATCGCGGAGCGGCTGCGAGGTATCGTCGACAGGTATGGTGGCAAGAGTATCGCTCTTTATGGTGGGGGCGGGCAGGGAAACCACGCTGGCGGCGCCTATGCCGCTGGATTGTTGCGTGCGCTCGGTTCGCGTAACGTCTTCAACGCTCTTTCGCAGGAGAAGACCGGCGACTTCTGGGTCAATGGCCACATGTTCGGCAGCCAGACGTGCCACACCACCGAGGACGTCCATCATTGCGATCTCCTGCTTGTCATCGGTGCAAATCCCTGGATTGCGCACGGCTTTCCCAATGCGCGCGATCATCTCAATCAAATCCGCAAGGATCCAACACGCAAGCTGATCGTCATTGATCCCCGGCGAACCGAAACCGCCGAAATGGCGGATCTGCATCTCGCGGTCCGTCCCGGCACGGACTCGTTTCTCCTTGGCGCGCTGCTGGCCACGCTTGTTCGGTCTGACCGGATCGACCACGCCTTTATTCAGGAGCACACGATCGGCTTCTCGGAAGTGAGGCAGGCGCTATTGGATATCCCCGTAGGAGAATGGGCCGCCGCCGCAGATATCTCGATCGCGGATCTGGAGCGTTGCGCCGCGATGATCGCCGCGGCGAAGGCCATGGTGGTTCGGGTTGAGCTCGGTATCCAGCAAGGCATTAACTCGACGCTCAACTCCTACCTCGAAAAGCTCCTGATCATGCTTTCCGGGAATTTCGGCCGTAAAGGCACGAACCAATTGCATAGCTGGCTTCAACCGTTGTGGGGCAATTCTCCGAACCAGACATTCGTGCCGACTGGCGATGCGATTATCGGCGGCCTGCTGCCGCCGAACATTTTTCCCGAGGCCGTGCTCAATGACCATCCCGACCGGCTACGTTGCGCCTGGATCGACAGTTCCAACCCCGCCAACACGGCAGCGAATACGGAGGCCGTAGAACGCGCGCTGCGCTCGCTCGAACTATGTGTGGTGGTCGACGTCGCGATGACTGAAACCGCCCAGCTGGCGCATTACGTTCTCCCGGCGTCATCGCAATACGAGAAGACCGAGTTCACGCTCTTCAACTTCGAGTTTCCAACCAATTTTTTCCATGTGCGAGCCGGCGTATTACCGCCGTTTGCCGGCACCTTGCCGGAGCCTGAGATCTACACGCGGCTTGCATCCGCCCTGGGGCTTCTTCCCGGCGACAATGCGCTCGCACCGCTGCTCGATGCGGCACGGCGCTCGCGACCGGAATTCGCAGCCGCCTTTCGTGCCTTCACTGCAGAGAATCCAAGGGCAGTAGCTGCCCTTGTGCTCTATCACACGCTTGGGCAAACGCTTCCGGATGGCACGGCGGCCGCGGCTCCGTTGTGGATCGCGGCGCTGGCTTGCGCAAAGCGAACACCGCAAGCGGTGCGGCGGGCGATCGGCGCATCCGACGAGGTGGCGGATCATCGGCTCGGCGACCTCCTGTTCGATACGATCGTGGCAGCCAGGCAGGGCACCGCAGTGACCCGCCACGAGTATGAGGAGGTCTGGTCGTTGATCGGTCATTCGGATCGCAAGGTTCGGCTGGCGGTGGCGGAAATGCTGGATTGGCTGGCGCGTCTCGATCCGCAAGCCGCGGGCGCTCCAAAGGAGTTTCCCTTCATGCTAGCCGCCGGCGGCCGCCGCATGTTCAACGCCAATCAGATCTTTCGCGATCCCGCGTGGCGTCGCGAGGATCCAGACGGCGCAATGTTGATCAATTCGAGCGATCTGAGCCAGTTGGGTGCGCAAGATGGCGATTGGATCGCAGTCGAGTCGGTGGTTGGCCGGCTCGTCGTGCGCTGTAAGGTCGATAACGCCATGCGAAACGGGCAATTGGCGCTGCCGCACGGCTACGGTCAGGCCTATCCTACGCCGGACGGAGAGCGCTTGATCAATGGGCCCCGAATCAATCTGCTCACCGAGAGCGGCAACCGCGATCCTATCGCGGGCACGCCCTACCACAAGAACGTCGCGGTTCGTCTGGCACTGGTGTCCCCGCGCGAGGCCGCCGCCTATCAGGCGCGGTCCGAGCGAATTCATATGAGAGCCGCCGGACAATAGCTGGAGGGGAAGCGTTAAATGACCGAGAAACCGATCGCGATCGTAACCGGGGTAGGGCCAGGCACCGGAGCTGCCATCGTCAGGCGGTTCTCCGCCGGCGGGTTCCGTGTCGCAGCACTTGCGCGCTCAGCGGAGCTCATCAATCGCCTCGCCCAAGAGCTCCCCGACGTGCACGCGATGACCTGCGACGTATCAGATGAGAGCCAAGTGCACACCGCGGTCAGCGATATAAAGCACCGCTTTGGCGCGGCCGAGGTTCTCATCCACAACGCAGTAGGAGGTGGCTGGGGGAGTTTTCGCGAGATCGATCCGAAGATGCTGAAGGGCAATTTCGAGGTCAACGTGATGGGCTTGTTGTACCTCGCGCGCGAAGTGGCTCCTGACATGGTCAACCGAGGCAGGGGCGCGATCCTGGTGACCGGAAACACATCTTCGATCCGAGGCAAGGCGAATTTCGCCGGCTTCGCCCCGACAAAGGCAGCGCAGCGCATTCTGGCCGAATCCATCGCGCGTGAGATGTGGCCTCTCGGCGTGCACGTCTCCTATGTGCTCATCGATGCCGTGATTGACACGCCTCGGATGCGCGCGCGGATGAGCGACAAGCCCGACGAATTCTTTATCAAGCCTGCTGCCGTCGCGGACGAACTCTATCATCTCTATGGGCAAAACAGGTCGGCCTGGTCGTTCCTCACGGAGCTGCGGCCATTCGGCGAGAACTGGTGACGCCCGGCTCGCTGGAAGCACGGTCACAGCGGGTTCCGTGCCACCTCGTCTTGGAGAGCGCCGTAGCGCAGGACTTGAAGGTCAAGATGATTAATAGAGGGACGAACGGCCGTGTACGGACGAGGATCGCGTCACCGTGACTACCCTGAACCGACCGGAGGTCCGAAATTCGCTGTCCGATGTCATCTCACGCCGGCGTTGCGCCGGATGATCGAACGCAACGGTGAGGATCCGGATTTCGGAGTAAACCCACCATCGCTGCCTTGCCGCGCCAGGCGTAGCGAAGGCGCGGGGAAGAAATCTCTTCACGAAAATTGTGGCGGGGACCGTGCCGGTCACCCAAATGCAGCCGAGGGGCAACATGACTAAATCCGACCGCGGTATCCAAAGTTCCGTGCACGAGATTGCGGTTATCGTCGGGGGCGGTCCGGGCATCAGTTCGAGTTGCGCCAGACTGTTCGAGGACAACGGCATGCGTGTCTGCGTCGCAGCCAGGAATCCCGAAAAGCCGGTCCTTGAAGCCTTGGAGAAGACGCATGGTGTGCTTCGATACGCCTGCGATGCAAGTGACCCGGCGGCGGTGGCACAGCTGTTCGGGAACGTCGTTCAGGACGTAGGCACGCCAAGGCTTGTCGTTCATAACATCGATGGCCGGGTTCCCGGCATTTTCCGCAAGAACGTGATCGAAGCCGACCCGGTCATGGTGCTCGAAACCCTTCGAAACTCTGCGTTCAGCGCGTTTCTGGTCGGTCAACAAGCAGCTCGGCTCATGCTCGGAAACGAACCCGACGCGAACGGCGCGAGGGGAACGATCATCTTCACGAACGCCAGCGCAGCGCTCAAAGGCTTCCCGTCAAGTGGCGCGTTTGCAATGTCATGTCATGCCAAGTCCGGACTCGCGCAAAGCATGGCGAGAGAACTGATGCCTCAGGGTATCCACATAGCAAATGTGCCGATCGACGCTGCGATCGGCTGGACTCAGGAGGACGGCACTCGCGCGCACCGTCTGGCGGGGACGACTGTCGAGGACAATATGGCCGACCCCGACCATATCGCGGAAACCTATCTGCAACTGCATCGTCAGCATCGATCGACCTGGGCGTTCGAGGTCGTGCTCCGGCCGTGGGCCGAGAAATGGTGAGTAGCAGCGTTGGAGCGCAACTACGTCTGAGCAATCTTTGAGAGGCTCGCCGACGTCCATCGAGCTGTTATTATGAACCAAAGCAGGCGCGCTCAGACTCCCGCTTTCGTCTTGCGCTTGCACGAGGAAATTCCAGGTTCGACGGACAGATCGAAAGTCTCCATGGATATCTGATCCGCCAGTTCACGCAGCTTCGCCGTTTTCGCGCTTCCCATGATCTTTTCGACGTGACGGTTGGCGATCGCCCAATGCTCTACCGCCTTGGCGAGGCGCGCTCTACCTCTGGACGTCAACAGCGCGTGCTTCACGCGCGCGTCGAGCGTGTCCTGCACCAGCTCGACCAGCCCGTCGCGGACCAACGGCGCTAGAGCGTGCGTGATGCCGGAGACGCGCAGAGACAGCTGGGATGCCAGCGCCTGAAGCGTCGGCCCGGCAGCATTGCCTCGATTCGTCGGCAAAGTCATTGCATCGATCTGCGTCAGCAGGCTGACCTGTGTGCCGCGCAATCCGGTCGGAGCCAATGCTTCGTCGTAGAGTTGACCGAGGCGGCGCGACGCGCGCCGCAACGCCGTGTTCGTGCAGGCGACCTGCTGTAGGTCCGTCAGTGCCTCGCTGACGTTCTGCCTTTCGGTCGATTTCCTGGTTGTCGTGCCCATGACACCTAAATGCCCTTCTGCCGCAGTCGCGGCAAGATGCGGCTCCTCGACACCGTTTGCGGGAGGAGCGTTCCGGGAGCCGCATTCATCACCGGAACGGCAGGGTACTTGATGCGGGCGAGGCCCGGCCCGGACCTGTCAGTTCACGCCGTAACGGGATGCGGGCTGTCCCGTCTGCGAGGCCGCGACAAGGCCATGTCCTGAGCCGGCTGGCTCCTCTCAATATTGCGTACGTTCACATGATCGAAGCCCGCGACACCGATGCCGGTGAAGCCGGCGCGCCGCTCGCGATCCATGATTTGCGTCGGTTCTGGCCCGGAACATTGATTCTCGCGGGCGGCTTCGTCGGTCCGTCGGCCGATGCTGCGATCCGCGCTGGCCAGGGCGACGCCGTCGCTTTCGGCAGGCACTTCATTGCCAATCCGGACTTACCGCGCCGTCCCCAACTCGGCGCGGCGCTCAATCCCTACAATCGCGCTACGTTCGCAGGTGGCGGCGTCGCCGGTTACACCGACTATCCAGTACTGCAATCGGCTGAAGCGGTGGGGTGAGTCCAATCATAGTCGGGCGATTGCCCGAATACGGGCGGTCCGGACCGTCAGGCAGGATCGGCAAACCCGCGCGAGCGCCGGACCGCGATGAAGCACGTCAACGAGCACTGCGCTTCCTCAGGTCCCATCTGATCGATCTCTCGAGCGTCCTGCATCCGAATAATTCCAAATAGGAATTGTAGAAGAGGGACGATGCTATTCGCCAAGGCTACTGTGATGCAATTGTCAGAACTTGACAGTTCTATTTTAGAACTGTTTACTCAATGTGCCGATAGACTGAAAGGACGGACCTGCCTCGTTTGAAGGCGGCCGCAGCGCTTCCGAAAAGGGGGCACCAGGGAGGAATGGCATGAGTAGCGTGGACGCATTCACCGCGGCCGAATTGCTGAACGGCCTGCCATCCAGGGTACACGAAGTCTACGGGCCGTTCGTGCGGGACATGCCCGATCAACCAGCCTTCGTGGAAGGAGGTCGTCCGTGGAGCTACCGGCAGTTCTCGGATGCTGTCGACGCGGCGACGAAGGATCTTGCCGGTTTGGGCATTGGACCCGGCGATCGTGTGATAATTGCGAGCGAGAACAGCGTTGCTCTTGGAGCGATGCTCTTCGCGGCGAGCAAGCTCGATGCCTGGGGTATTCCAGCCAATCCCCGCCTTTCGCCCCGAGAGGTCGACTTGATTGCAATGCACAGCGGCGCCAAGCGCGTGCTGTTCAACTCAGCGCTATCGAAGGAAGCGGCCGATCATGCCAATCGCGTCGGTGCGAAAATCGGCGCTGTGGGGCCATTCGGTGGAATCGGTATCGGTTCTCTCAATGCAGTTGCGCAAGCTGAGCCGGTCGAAGAGGACGGCGCCCGCCAGGTCGCGGGCCTTTTGTACACCTCGGGTACGACCGGTGCGCCGAAGGGAGTCATGCTGAGCCACCGCAACCTGCTCTTTACCGCGAAGACTTCGGGAGTGCTTCGCCAAAGTAGGCCGGGTGACCGCATCTACGGTGTGCTGCCGATGTCGCACATTGTCGGGTATTCGATCCTGCTGATCGCGACGCTGATGCACGGCTGCACGTTACATGTCGTAGCCAAGGCCGATCCCGCCGCGCTGGCTCATTCTATCGCCGAGGAGGGGATTACGAGCCTGTTTGGCGTGCCTGCCACATATCAGCGTCTGCTCGAATACAAAGCGGTCAAGGGCATCCAACGGCTCGAGCGGGGCAGTCTGCGGGTCATGGCGGTCGCCGGCGCTCCGCTCGACCTCGATCTCAAGAAGCGGATCGAGGACGAGTTCGGCATCCCACTGTTGAACAACTACGGCATAACCGAGTGTTCGCCGGGGCTATCGGGGGTCCGTTCGGAATACCCTGTCTCGGATGAGTCGGTCGGCCCATTTCTTCCCGGCATCGAGCACCGGATCGTGGATGGGCAAAGCAAAAAAGTGGCACCGGGCGAGGTCGGCGAATTACACGTTCGGGGTCCGAACGTGATGCTCGGCTACTACCGCGCGCCGGACCTGACGGCCGCGGCGATCAATAGCGAGGGATGGTTCAACACGGGGGATCTCGCTCGCGTGAATGCTGACGGGCATCTCTACATCGCTGGCCGGACCAAGGAATTGATCATCCGCTCCGGGTTCAACGTCTACCCCGCCGAGGTGGAGGCAGTGCTGAACGCGCACGACCAGGTCGTTCAATCGGCCGTAGTCGGACGAAAGTCGAGCGGCAATGAGGAAGTGGTCGCATTCGTGCAGCTTCTCCCCGGCGCCAGCGTCAACGCCGAAGACCTGAAGGCGTACACGTCCCAACTGCTCACTTCCTACAAGCGTCCGACCGAAGTGATCGTGCTTGACGTTTTGCCCTCGGCCTCCACCGGCAAGATACTGAAACACAAGTTGCGGGAGATGGCGAACGCGCGGGTAAGCGCAGAGACCTCCAGCGCGACGGCTGCAGGCTGACGGACGCGGGAAACGGCGAGGCGTCCCCAATCGAATTGATCCGTCAAAGGAAAATGGCGCGCGACGCGGTCGTCGCCGAAGGGAGATGGCAATGTTCGGAAGGACCATGATTGTTGCGACGCTGGCGGCATCGATCGCCGGCGCGGCCGCGCGCGCGGAGACGCCTGGAGTGACGGAGTCCGAGGTGAAGATAGGGGCGACCTTTCCGTTTAGCGGCCCCGCTTCGCCGCTCAGTAACACTGGAAAGGGCCTGATTGCATACGTCAATTCGATCAACGAGCGGGGTGGCATCAACGGACGAAAGATAAACCTCATCACCTACGACGATGCCTACAGTCTCCCCAAGACGGTCGAGCAGACCCGTAAGCTCGTAGAAAGCGACGAGGTCGCCTTCCTGTTCGGTCCGCTGGGTACCCCCGGCATCAGTGCCACCATAAAGTACGTCAACGCCAAGAAAGTGCCTCATCTTTTCGTGGTGAGCGGGGTCACCAAATTCACCAATTTTGCTGAATTTCCCATGACCACGACGGGGTTGCCGAGCTACGATACGGAGGGACGAATCTACGCGAAGTACATCACGCAGAGCCGCCCGGACGCGAAGATAGCGATCCTCTATCAGAACGACGATTTGGGTAAGGACTTCGTCAATGCATTCAAAGCCTACCTGAAGGACGATTTCGACAAGAAAGTCGTCGTGTCCTCTTACGAGGTGACCGAGCCGACGATTGATTCCCACGTCGTGTCGCTGAAGGCGTCCGGCGCCGAGGCGTTTTTGGTCGCGGGCACGCCGAAATTCGCGGCACAAGCCATCAAGAAAACCGACGAGATCGGTTGGAAGCCTCTCTTCCTGATCAACTTCGTTTCGAGCTCTGTGTCTTCGACCATCGTTCCGGCGGGGCCGGAGAAGGCCATAGGCATCATCGCTGCGACGATCACCAAGGATCCGAACGATAAGAAATGGGCCGACCATCCGGGCATCAAATGGTATCGTGACCATTTCGCCAAATACCTTCCTGGCGCCGATATCGGCGATGCCAATTATGTGTTCGGGACGCAGCAGGGACAGATTCTGGAGCAGCTACTCAAGCAGTGCGGCAACGATCTCTCGCGCGAGAATATCGTCAAGCAATCGCGGAGCATCCGCGGGCTGTCGCTGCCCACCGTCATACCGGGCATTACGATCAACACAGGTCCCGAGAATAGCATGGCCTACACGCAGCTTCAGCTCCAGCGTTGGTCCGGAAGTTCGTGGGAGCAGTTCGGGGACGTGCTCATTGCAGGCCAAAAATGAGCTCAATCGTTGAGGCCGGAGTCGACGGCGCGGTTTGTTGAGTTTGCGTCGGAAAGTGCGAAGTTCGAATTCACGGAGTGCAGATAGTGACCGACGTTCTTTTCCGGCCTTTTAAGCTGAAAGGGCTGAACCTGCCAAACCGGGTCGTGATGGCGCCGATGACGCGCTCATTCTCTCCGGGTGGAATTCCAACCGAAGACGTCGCGCAGTATTACCGCCGCCGTGCCGAAGGAGCGGTCGGGTTCATCATATCGGAGGGGACGGGCGTGGATCGTCCGGCATCCCTGAACGATCCGAATGTTCCCCGCTTTCATGGCGAGAAGGAGTTGGGCGGGTGGCGCCGCGTGGTTGACGAGGTGCATGGCGCGGGGGGCCTGATGGCGCCGCAGCTATGGCACGTCGGAGCCGTCCGCACACGTGCTCAGAATTGGTCTCCGCCCGGAGCCTACGACAGCCCGTCTGGTCTGTCTCGACCCGACAAGAAGTTCGGCGAGCCGATGAGCGAAGAGGATATCGCGGACGCTATTCGCGCGTTCGCCGATGCGGCGCTTGCCGCGAAGCGCTTGGGGTTCGATGCCGTCGAATTGCATGGCGCGCACGGCTATCTGATCGACCAGTTCTTTTGGGAAGGTACCAATCGCCGCGAGGATGCCTATGGAGGCAAGGATCTGCCGGGCCGGGCCCGGTTTGCCGCTGATATCGTCCACGCGGTGCGCAAAGCGGTGGGACCAGACTATCCGATATTGCTGCGGATCAGCCAGTGGAAGCAGCAGGACTATGAGGTAAAGCTCGCCGACACACCTCGGGCGCTGGAAGACTGGCTAAGACCATTGGTCGACGCCGGAGTTGACGTTTTGCATTGCTCACAACGGCGCTTCTGGGAGCCGGAGTTTGATGGCTCGGATTTGAACTTCGCGGGATGGGCGAAGAAGGTGACGGGCGTGCCGACGATTTCAGTCGGATCGGTCGGCCTGACCGGCGAGTTCATCGCAGCGTACGGCGGAGAGGGCTCCCGTCCGGCATCCCTCGACGAGCTGATCCGCCGCCTCGATCGCGAGGAGTTCGATCTCGTCGCGGTGGGGCGGGCGCTGCTTCAGGACCCGCAGTGGCTGCTGAAGGTACGCGATGGCCGGACGGAAGAACTGATGGCTTTCGAACGGACTGCGTTTGCGGCGCTGAGCTGAGCTATGAACGGTTTTGACACCGCGCGTCGCCGCTGCAAGCAAATCGGAGACTAGCAAATGAGCGAGAAGACGCAGGCCGGTCAGATCCGTACCGAGGTGCATGGGCATGTGTTCAAGATCGTCATCGACAACGTGGCGAAGAAGAATTCTTTCAGCCCGCAGATGATGGCGCAGATGTCGGATGCGATGACGCTTCTCGACCGCACCGACGACTATTGGGTCGGGGTTCTTTGCGCCGAAGGCCCGGATTTCACGGCCGGGTTGGATATGCCGAAGTTCTTTGGACCGACGGCCGAGAACACCGAGCTCAGGCCCGGCAACATCGATGCCTTCGCGTTGAAAAGCAGATGCCGTAAACCGGTTGTGACGGCGGTCCAGGGGATATGCTTCACGATTGGCATCGAAATGATGTTGGCCGGCGACATTGTTGTGGCTGCCGACGACGCCCGGTTCTGCCAAATGGAATCCAAGCGCGGGATCGCGCCGCTCGGTGGCGCCCATTTCCGGTACTTGACCCGGGCCGGCTGGGGGGACGCGATGTACCACCTATTCCTGTGCGACGAGTTCAGCGCAGCGCGGGCGTACAAAATCGGGTTTGTTCAGGAAGTCGTCGCTCCTGGTCAGCAGATTCCGCGCGCGATGGAAATTGCCGGTCTGATCGCCAAGAACGCTCCGATCGGCATTCAGGTAACCAAAGAGGCCGCGCTGAAGTACATCGAGGCCGGCGAAAGAGCGGCGATCGACTATATCCCGAAGATCAAGGATCGCGTTTTCAGCAGCGAAGACATGAAAGAGGGCATCCAGTCTTTCGTGGAACGTCGCTCGGCAGTGTTCCGCGGGAACTAGATCCGGCTGGCACCCGATAGACGTTCGTTTGCGGGTCGGGGGAAGCGACAAAGAGAAGCATCAAGAGAATATTCATCCCCTCGGCAAGAACGCCTTTGTCTGTGCGGACCGAGCGAGGGGCCAAGCACCCTCCCGATCTCTGACGGTATTTGAATCTACACCGCACCAGTGCGCGCACGGCGATCTTCGCTACCCTGGCAGCGCGGATCAGTCGATTGACCCCGATAGGTACCGGAATCGCCAGCGTTGCGAGCGGCTCGAATTTTTCTGTGAATTCAAGACCGAAAAATTGCAGCGGCTATATCGTCGGAATTTGTCCGCACACGTGAAGAATTGTGCTTGCAAATCAGCGGCGAAACGTCGTCCGATATGATTGAGTGGGAGTAGGGGGGCGCTCCCGACGCCAAGGCGCCGGGAGCAGGTTCGTCACTTGGCGAGCGCTGCCTTTTCGATGACCTCGGCGACTTGCTTTGCATGGACCACGAGCGAAGCATGGCTGCCGGCGACTTCCGTCGTCTGGGCCTTGATCCTGGCTGCGAACGATTTCTGGGCCTCGGGCGCGATGACTTTGTCCTTCGTGCTGATGACGTAGAAATTCGGCTTGTCGTGCCAGGCGGCAATGTCGACCGGGGCCTCGAACGCAACGTGGTTCAGCGGCAGTTGCGAGTTGGCGAGGTGCTCGGCGATCTCCGGAGGAAGGTCGGCCGCGACGGCCGACGGAAACACCTTGGGGTCGATGTACAGATTGCCCTTCGCATCGGGATGGATCGCGCTGCCGCCTTCGGTCGGCGGGCCGGCTTTGGCGAGCGACGCCAGGGATTCACCGACCTCGGGTGCGAAGGCGGAGACATAGACCAGCGCCGAGACCTTGGGATCGTTGCCGGCTTGCGTGATCACCACGCCGCCCCATGAATGGCCGACGAGAACGGTCTTGCCGTCCTGCTTCGCGAGCGCCTGCTTGGTGGCATCGACGTCGGCGGCGAGTGAGGTGAGCGGATTTTCCACGAGCGTGACGCGGTAGCCTTTCTTCGTGAGAATATCGGCAACGGGCTGCCAGCTCGTCTGGTCCACGAACGCGCCGTGCACGAGCACGATGTTGTGGGCTGCGCCCTTGGGCAGTTCAGCGGAATAAGCGGAGCCGACCAATGTCGTTCCGGCCAGGAGCACGGTGGCGGCTGAGAGGAGGATATTTCGCATTGAATGTTCCTGTTGGCATGTCGGACGGAAATGAGGTCCGGGGGGAATGGACAGGCGTTTCCAGGTCGCGGTTCTTCCATCCGCCGTTGGCGAAATGGTTGCCGCACGTGATGTCGGCCCGCTGCGGGATGACCTAGTCCGTGGACTTTTCGGACGATAGGGATCAATCGTCCGGATGTTGTGTCCGATCGTCCATCGGATTAGCTTGGGCGGCATGGATATCCTCGCCCAGGTGCTCGATCGCGTTCGTCTCGGTGGGACGTTGCTCTTCCACTTCGAGCTCGGCCACCCCTGGAATCTGGAGCTGCCGGCGCGCCCCTACGCGCTGTTTCATTACCTCAGCCGGGGCTCGGCGACCCTCGCCCTCGAACACGGACAGGAAATCCAGATGACCGAGGGCGATTTCGTCGTCATCACGCGCGGCGAGCCCCATGTGTTTTATTCGGATCGCCGGGCCAAGCCTTTGCAGATTGTGGACCTCGATCGATCGTCGGCACGTCTTGGCGTCGTTCGTCACGGCGGCCGTGCAAAGCCGCTCTCGACCATGATCTGCGGCAATTTCACCGTGTCGCGGCCCTCGTTCGGCAGCGTGCTCGAGCTACTTCCGCCCGTGCTCCTGCTGAAGCCGACGGCGGACGGTGGCTGGCTCGAAGCCATCCTGCGCCGCATGGTCAGCGAGTCCGCGCTCGAGCGTCCCGGGCAACGCGTCGCGCTTTCACGACTGACGGAAGTGCTCTTTGTCGAGGCGCTCCGAAGCTGGATCGCGTCTCTCAGTCCCGGACAAGGTGGCTGGCTCGGGGCCATATCGGACCCGCATATCGGACCGGCGCTCAAGCTGATCCACGAAAACCCGGAGCGGCCCTGGACCCTGAGCGACCTCGGTCAGCGCGTGGGGCTCGGCCGCTCGGTATTTTCAGCGCGCTTCACCAGGCTCGTAGGTCAGTCCATGCATCGTTACGTGATCGAACGCCGGATGGCGGAAGCGGCGTTCCTGCTTGAAACCAGCGACGAGCCCATCGCCCGGATTGCGAGCCGGGTCGGTTACGAGACAGCGGCGGCGTTTTCAAAACTGTTCCACCGACATCACGGCCTGTCGCCCGGTCGCTACCGGGCCGCTCAGCGTCTTGATGGAGACCACGCGCAACCGAACGGTTCGGAAGTGAAAGCATCCGATTGACCTCGACCTTGCGCGCCGTCACCTCCACCGACGGCATGACAGCGGACTTCTACCAGTTGACATGAAATTCCTTGGCGAGACCGCCACGCGCATCATCAACGAGGTCGCCGGTCGCTCCACGGGTCGGTTTCGGCCGCGACAATTGCTGTTGTCGCGGCTCGGTCCTTATCCAGGAGATCGTAGCGCATTCACGAGCGCAGATAGCGCGGCTGGCTGATGGTGACGGCTCGGGTAATACAAAAAGAAGCCGGGGATCGGCGGGGTCCAATCTTCCAGAACACGAATAAGTCGACGCTTCGCAATATGCCCGGCCACCTGCTCTTCATAGGCTAGGCCGAGGCCAACGCCAGCCAGCACCGCTTGCATCACCAGGTGGGTATCGTCGATGATCAGTGGTCCGTTCACGTTGATCGTGACCGACTTTCGTCCCTGCTGGAACTCCCATCGATACGGACCACCCGTAAGACGCAATGTAATGCACCGATGGTCGTTGAGATCCTTCGGCTTTAGGGGGATGCGCCTTGAAGCGAAATAGCGAGGCGAGCCCACCACCGCCAATCGCAATTCCGGCGTGACGCGGACCGCGATCATGTCCTTTTGAATGTACTCGCCCAGCTGGATACCGGCATCGTACTCGCCCGCTACCAGGTCTACGGGGCCGGTGACGGTGACGACGTCAAGAACGATGTCAGGGTAGGCCTCCGTGAAGGCCGCGAGCCTCGGCAACAACACCATGACGGCAGCTGACCGAGACATTACAATTCGCAGGCGCCCTGCAGGTTGATGGCGAACGCTTCGGGCTCGGTCGACCGCACGAGCGATTTGCTCGAGCGCGGGGGACAGATCATTCAACAAGGCAGCCCCGGCAGCCGTTGGTGCGACGCTCTTGGTGGTCCGAGCGAGCAGCTGCAATTCAAGCCGTTCCTCGAGCCTCCGGATTGCATGGCTCAGTGCCGATTGAGACACGCCCAATTTCACCGCGGCGCGCGTAAAGTTCCGTTCGCTGGCGACGATCGCGAAAGCAGAAAGTTCGTTGAGCTCGTTCGTCATGATTTATGAATATTGCTCATGATGCTTTGCCATGCAAGACGGCTATCGTCATAAAAGACTTTGGCCTAGTTTCGCAAACACGGCGTGAGGCGTCCGTCTCACGTTTGGCCAAAACAACTTCAGGATTACCATGGACACGGATGTTCCCGCCTTGCGATCTCTGGCGCAGACATATTTCGACGCCGCTTACGAAATGGATGCGGAGAAATTTGCGTCCATATTTCATCCTTCAAGTTCGGTAACAAAGGTCGGAGAGGACGGGGATGTGGCTGTAACGCCAATTGCGGCGTGGCTAGCATCGGTCCGCAACATGAATGCTCCGAAGCAACATGACTTCGAGCGTGACGACCAGATCTTATCGATAGATGTTGAACGAGAGCTCGCGCTCTTGAAGGTGAAATTGCAGATACCGCCGCGTACCTTCACGGACCTGTTGTCGTGCCTGAAGGTAAACGGGACATGGAGGATTGTGCAGAAAGTGATGACATCGAAAGTCTGAGGTTTGGGTGCTCAATTGTTGCACCCATGCTGTGAAGCATCTCACACGCGTCAATGCTGCGCAGGCGCTGCAATCGCAGTGGCCGCGCTCGAAGTGATCAGAACCATTCGGCCGGATCCGATCCAAGCGGGCGCGCCGGCGTCTCCCAACGCATCGATATGTCATCGATGCGAACCGGAGGGAGGACACGCTGAGCCTTGCCCCAGAAGGTCGTTTCGATGTCTTCTGTCCGATCGGAGAGTCCCTCAGGAGCGAGCGGGCCCTCAGCCTCGTCAAGAGGGTGTGCGATAAGGGTTTGGGCGGTGCGCGCGAGCGAGAGCCGCGCGTCACAACCGCAGCCCTTCTGCAGCCTGCGCGTCACGCCTCGAATGGCGGCCGCCGCCAGGAGATAGCCGGTCGCGTGGTCAAGCGCCTGAACAGGAAGTGGCACAGGCTTATTCGCTTGAGCCCTTTTCATTCCGAAGTCGGCAATGCCAGTGCTCATTTGGACGAGACTGTCAAAGCCGCGGCGATCGGCCCATGGGCCGGACCATCCATAGGCATCCAGGCTGACATCGACCAGGCCCGGGGACAGCTGCCGCCGAACCTTGGAGGAATAGCCCAACCTGTCCAATGCGCCAGGACGATAGCCGTGGATGACGACGTCGGCACGCGACAGCAATTGCTCGAAGACTTTGCGATCCTCCACGGTATGAAGATCCAATCGCGCGCACCTCTTGCCCAGCGTTGTTTCGGGAACGATGGCAGGTTCGTCCCAGTCCCTGGAGTCGATCCGCAATACGTGCGCACCAAAACCTGCCAGAAAGCGGGTCGCGACCGGCCCAGCCAGCACGCGCGTGAGATCCAGAACGCGCAGCCCGGCGAGTGGACGCACCGGGTCGAGGCTCCATTTCGGCAACGAACCCGGTTCTGCCGTGGCGAGATGTGCCAGCGGCTCCCGAGATACAGCGCGTCCCTGTGGATGCTCAGACCATTCGGCAATCGATCGCATTTCGGCGGCGCAGCCGCCCGCTTCAATGATTGCGGTCTCAAGCGCAGTCTTCGACCAGGTTCCGACCGCTTGAGCTATCGCCGCCTTGTCTCCTTCGAGTCCCAACACGCGTTGGACGGCAGCCCGATGGTGCGGAGCATTGGTGTGAAGTCGTATCCACCCATCGCTGGTGGGATAATCCCCAGCGATCGGATCCCAAGCGGGCAGGGGCTGCCAACCGATCGGTCTGATCGAGGCCCAGAACCAGATTGAGCTCAATCTCCGATCAACGCGAATTCGCGCTTGTTTGCCGCTTAGGACATACGACAGTTCGGCGAGCGATAATCCAGCAGCCGCAATCGTGGCGCTGGCCAGATCGGTTACGGCAAAGACGGAGGGGAGTCCCCCCGGGCTTTCAAAAGCAACTTGATCAAGCGCTTGGGAGGAGCCGCCCAAAGCAGCCCAGCATTCTTTCGTCAAAGTAGCGGCAAACCCCGTCATGCCAAGCATCCTTCACCGTGAGCACCGGGGATGTGCGCATCCGACCTGGCTGGCGCCGCCCACTGCTTTCGAAGTGAATTGAATTTCGCCGCGTGATGGTGTTGACGTCAATCTTGATCGATCACATCAATATAAAGGTGGCTCGGTGACCTGGATCACATCGTCGGAGGCGATTGCTATCCTCGGCGTTCGGCCGCAAACGCTCTATGCGAACGTGAGCCGCGGCCGCATCCGGGTTAAACCTGACCCTGCTGATTCACGGCGCAGCCTCTATCATCGTAACGACGTGAAAGGCCTCGCTGGCCAGCGTTCCGGCCGGAGGGCCGCAGCAGCCGTCGCCGCATCGACGATCGACTGGGGCGATCCAATCCTGCCTTCGGCGATTTCCACCATTCAGGATGGACGTCTCTACTATCGGGGAAATGATGCCGTAACGCTTTCAGAAACGGCGTCTCTTGAAGATGTTGCCGCATTATTATGGGAGACCGACTCCGTTCATTTTCACCAGGCCCGGAGTCACGATGTTGTTTCGGTGCCCGCGCGCTCTCCCTTGAATGCAGCACTTGAACTCCTCGCCGAACAGATCGGAGAAGCGCATCCCACGCTTGGCCTCTCTCGTGCCGTCCTGGTGGGACAGGGTACGCGTCTATGCAGTAACCTCTACGACACGATGATCGGTCGGCAAGCCGCTGAAGCCCAACCAGTTCACATCCGATTGGCGGCAGCATGGTCCTCGCCAGAGGCCGAAGATATCCTTCGGCGCGCCCTGGTTCTCTTAGCGGACCACGAGCTCAACGCCTCCACGTTCGCGGCTCGAATTTGCGCCTCGACCAGGGCGCCGCTTTCAGCATGTGTCCTTGCCGGCCTTTCGACCCTCACGGGGCCAGTTCATGGCGCAGCTTCGAAAATGCTGCTTATGCTCATGCAGGATGCGAAGAAGATCGGGTCGAAACAGGCGGTGAGCCAATGGCTATCACGAGGTCAACCGCTCCCGACATTTGGCCAGCCGCTCTATCCCGAAGGTGATCCGCGCGCGGCGTCCCTTTTGGCGCAATTCCGACCGAGCGACATGTTCGCGGAGATCTGCTCAGTCGCCGAGGCGATGACCGGAGAACTGCCCAACATCGACTTTGCACTTGCAGCGCTTGCGGACGCTTATGCTCTCCCGGCTGACTCGCCTTTCATCATTTTTGCACTTGGCCGCGTCGTCGGCTGGATCGCGCATAGTCTTGAGCAGATTGAGACAGGACGATTGATCCGCCCCAGAGCGCAGTATATCGGACCGAAGCTAAGGAAGTAGCGCAAGCTACGGCTTGATCGGAGCGATCTGCGTCCTCTGGCGATAGTGCTCCGTCTCACCAGATGAACGGAATCAGGCGCCGGCGCACACGGCGCGCGTAGTCGTCATAGCCCTCGAGGCCCGCGCGCAGCGTCTGCTCCTCGATGCCGATCCGGATGCCAAACAAGAGGGCGAGGATGGGGACCGTCGCAAGTCCCCACCACGAGCCGAGCACGAGCGATGTCCCGGCGATGTAGAACAGCGTGCCGAAATACATGGGATGGCGGACGATGGCATAGGGGCCTGTCGTGATGACCGCCTGCCCGCGGTCCCTTTGCAGTTTCACGACCGGCGCCGCGAAGCTGTTCGTGCGCATGGTCCAGAAAATGAACAGCATCGCCGCCAGGAGGAGCCCGCAGCCAGCCCACTGCACGGAAGATGGCATTGCCGACCAGCGCCAGCGCGCCGCATCTGCCGCCATGAAGCCCATTCCTCCAAATATGAGGAGCAGGATTGGGATGAGAATCAGCTTGTCCGCGAGCGGCTGATCTTTCTGCACGGGCGGCTTGAGGCGCTCTCTGAGCAGGCTCGGGTCGGCGCGCGCCATGGTTGTCCCAAACACGACGGAGAGCGCGACCATCAAACCGAGATAGAGCCACCCGCCGGTGTAGTCCGTCGTGCCTGCAGCACCAAAGATGATCGCGCCCATGAAGGCGAACCAGACGATCGTTTGAACGATGAGATTTAGTACGAGACCCATCTTTCTGCCTTTCCCGTCGAAGGTTCGGATTCTTCCGCACGGTCAGCGCCGCTGCGGGATTCCTCATTGCCGTCGTCGGCCACGCGTCCAGCGGCTGATGGCGTCTTCCATGGCGCCGCGCATGCCCCGATAGAAGTCGGCCATCTCCCTGAGACGCGCGCTTGCCGCCTTGGACGCAGCTATTTCAGCCCCGGCGTTCAACTGCCCGGCCAACGCGTCGAGCAGACGATTCTGCTGCCGGACCATGGCTTCGTAGTCGTCTGCTACGGCATAAAGCGCGCGTTTTGTCCCAGCTTCGCTATGGCGGCGCGCCAGCGTGTAACTCTCCAACAGCCGAGCGGCGACGCTTGCGCTGCTCTTGCTGATCTCGAGGTCTTCGGTGATCTGATCGAGGCTGACGGGGCGAGGGCAGAGAAGCAAATAGCCATAGAGACGGGCGGCGACGGGCGGTACGCCCCAGGGCGTGAGCAGCCGTGCCACGTCCTCCGTGAACCGCTGCTCGTCCCTGCTGGTTTTGTTTGACATATTCGGCATATACCGAATATATAGAAATAAAGGCTGACTGCAAGCGTCAAGCGGGGGCTCATGCCTCTCTGTCAGTGCGCTGCGGCTTGTGGATCGGCATCGTGTCGCCGGAGTTCACGCTTCGGCGGGAGCCATAGCACCATGACGGTCGTCGAGCAGAAAACCGTGGCGTGCCTCGGATCGAGCAGCACGGCAGGCAAAGGGCCGGCCTTTGACTGGATCGCCGCGCTGCGCACCCGGCCGCGCAATGCGCAAGTTGAATTCGAGAACTTCGGTGTCGGTGGTGACCTGGCCTACAATGCGCTCAAGCGATTGCCTGCGGTGCTTGCCTGTCGTCCCAGCAAGGTCGTCGTTTGGGTTGGTGGCAACGATGTCCTCGCCCTCGTGTCGAGGCGGGCGCGGCGCTTCTTCTCGATTTCGAAGCACCTTCCATGCGCCCCGTCGCCTGGCTGGTTCCGGGAGAACCTCACCGAACTGGCCCGTCGGCTGAAGAACGATGCGGCTGCAGATGTCGGGCTTTGCTCACTCTGCCCGATCGGCGAGAACCTGGATTCGGAGGACCCGTTCCAGAAGGAGCTCAACCGCCGGGTCAGGGAATATTCCGATATAGTGGCTGCCGTCGCGGGTGAGGAAAACTGCCGCTACATCAATCTCTATGAAGCGATCGCGGAGGAGCTTCGCACTTCACCCGGTCAGGCATTCACATCATTCAATTTTTTACCGTTCTATCGTGATGCGTTCCGGGTGCTCGTGCTGCGGCGAAGCATCGACGAGGTCGCGCGCATAAATGGATGGCGTTTCCATACCGATGGCGTGCACCTCAACAGCCGTGCGGGACGGATCGTGGCGGATCGCATTCAAGAGTTCATCGACGCCTGCTAGGGTGATCCTCGCCTCTGTTCGCACGGTCGCCGTAGTCGTGCCAACTCCATGTGCGATGTCGAGGTCACGAGCAAGGCACGAAGTGCAATCATTGCATGATCTTCAACGGAGCAGCGCCATGGACGAGCGGCAGACATCGAGCGTGGTCGCAATTATTCCCTGCAACGACCTTGATGCAGCGGAGCGGTGGTGGAACAGGCTCGGCTTCTTCAGGCCGGTCGATCAAGGCTACGAAGAATATCGGATGCTGTCGGATGGTGTTGGTGGCGAGGTGCACCTGCAGCAGGCCGTGGAAGGCTGGCTCACGCCGGGGAGCAACCCGTTTGGCGTCTACGTCTACACGCCCCGGGTCCGCGGCCTGGCCGCGGCGATGAGCCCGGAGATCGCCGAGCCGAGCCGCGTGGCCGAGCACAAGCCGTGGGGCATGTATGAATTCGCGCTCAATGGCCCCGACGACCTCCTCGTCCGCGTGGGCTGGCCGAGCCGGCTGATGACGGAGTAGGTCCAGCGTTAACGCAAGCCTCTTCGGCGCTCAATTGTCGCACCTTCATGTGAAGCATCTCACACGCACGCTTGCGTCACTGCTGCGATAAAGTACCTGCTGTGATTGTACGTGGTGAATTGGGTTTATTGATAGGCCCGCCGCCACGCCGGCTTGAAATGAGCTGCACACGCCAGAACGACATGTTGAAATAGCCATCAACCGGCCGATCGTGCCGGTTGATGAGAGCTATGGAGACACTATGGCTGACAAACACGAACAGAGCATGGTTGGAACGTGGACCAAAACCACGGCGGCTGCGTGTGCGGACAAGTATCCCGCCACCCTCACATTCTCGACCGGCACCTACCGCGGCATGCGCGGCGAGGGGCAG
Organism: Bradyrhizobium sp. CCBAU 11361; assembly: GCF_028128935.1. NCBI lineage: Bacteria > Pseudomonadati > Pseudomonadota > Alphaproteobacteria > Hyphomicrobiales > Nitrobacteraceae > Bradyrhizobium > Bradyrhizobium sp. CCBAU 11361. The sequence goes on along the minus strand of NZ_LBJZ01000188.1, from coordinate 73,790 downwards.
GGCATGGTGTGGTGGGACGCGGGAATCTACCGTCTCGAGGATTCCAACACGCTCGTCGTCGGGACGGCGACTGATGAACTTGTGACGTATCACGTTTCACTTGAGGCCGACCGATTTGAGTTTACGGATTCAGAGGGCTGTCTTGTGACTTATCGGCGCGCGTAGGATTGCGCACGCCACAGCTGACCAAAAAATTACCCGCTTCAACCGTAAGCGAGCCCGCTCACGTCGATCGTCTCACCCTTTCAACGAGGAGAAGACGACATGTGCAATTGCTCAGAGCATGAAACGAGTGGCAGCCTTGCGAAGATGACCGGGGCATCGGTCGAGCCGGCGATGAAACCGCAGGTACCGCTGTCGCGGCAGATCAGCTTCAGCGATGACGACACCGGCGACCAGCCGGCCTCGACCGATCTGCAGCCCTTTCCGCCCTTCAAGCTGTGCAGGCTCGACTTTCGCGAAGGCTGCTACCAGATCAACTTCAGGCCGACGGCCGGCTTCGTGTCCTTCGAAGGCACGCTGCGCGTCGATCGCTCGGCGCCCGACGGCGGCGCGGACCATCTGATCGTCAGCGGCGATCTCTACTCGAAGCGGCCGGTGATTGGCCCGCTCCCCCATCCGTTGCCGCCCGTGGGGAACAAGGACGACGATGAAGCCGCAGCGGACTCGGGATTGACGAGCGTGGCAGGTTCGCTCAGCGCGGTCGACGAGCCAGCTATTCCGTTCCCGATCCGCAGGCCGAGGATCCCCATCTTCCCCCGCGCGCGCTATCACTCCTACCTCAGGGTGACCAGCGTCTCCGCGCCCATCGCGGTCCCGATCCCTAGGAAGTGCGAGCTCACCATCGTCGCCGAGCAGTTCAATTACACGCGGCCGCCGGTCGGCCAGTTCAAGGGCACGTTCCCGGCGACGCCGTCACGCACCGTGACGATGAAGCTTTCGAAGGTGCCGGCGCCGTTCCCGTTCTCCCTGACCGGCGGGCCGTTCTACGAGGGCCGGCTGTTCGAGGGCGGTGTGGACAAGGGCAGCGTCACGCTCGCCTGGGTGTCGAAGTTCTTCCGCAGAGCGACGCTGGAGATCGATACGCTGGTCGGAGCCGTGCGGCCCGCGCCCGTGCCCGACGGCGCCGGCGGCACGGAGTTCTTCGACACGATCTTCGCCAGGACCGGCTGGCAGCTGACGGTCGCGCAGGACCAGCTCAACGTCCCGGTGCCATCAGGCGTGGTGGCGACCAATTGCTGGAGCTCGGCGGATCTGCACGCGCTGATGACCAATGTGCGGAATCCGGCGACGAATCTCGACACCGAATGGCGCGTGCACATGATCGTCGTGCCCGCGAAGCTCGGCTGCTCGCGCGGCATCATGTATGACCAGATCGGCGTTCCCCGCGAAGGCTGCGCCAGTTTCTCCGATGACGGCTATCCCACCTCGGACTCGTCGAACTTCGGTCTTGCCGCGAACAGGAAGCAGCGCGACGTGCCGCGTGCGTTCCTGCGCAGCGCGACCCACGAGCTGACGCACACGCTGAACCAGATCCATCAGGAGCAGGAAACGGCGGCCGACAACTCGATCATGACCACGACGCCGAGCGTCGCAGACGTGCTCGGCGGTCCCGCGACGGGCGAGCCCGGCGTGTTCCCGGATCAGATCAAGCTCGCGCATAACACCAACGTCCGTCATCACCTGAACCACATGCCGGATCCGGTCATTCGTCCGGGTGGATGGCCGTTCGCAAGCTGGTTCCCGACCGGCGCGCCGCAGGCCGTCGACCGGCACGACTTCGAACCTTCCGAGCTGGCGCTGACGGTGACGGCCACAACCGACCGTGTGGCCCTCGGACAGCCGCTGGATCTGTCGTGGACGATGACGAATACCAGCGGCGTCTCGCTGCGCGCGCCGAACGACGTCAGCACCGAGGCCCTGTTCGCATCGATCACCGTCACCGATGCCGAGGGCCGCGAGCGGCCGGTGAGGCCCTTTGTCATCCTGTGCGAGCACGCGAAATTGAGCGAGCTCGAACCCGGCAAGAGCGTCACGGCCTCGGCGAAGGTGTTCTGGAGCACGGCCGGCTTCGCCTTCGAGCGGCCGGGCCGCTACCGCGTCGACGTCGCCGTGTCGTGGTCGGCGCAGGGCGTGATGGTGGGCGTGCAGTCGGGGATCGACGTGTTCGTCGATTATCCGTCCAGCGCGACCGACAACCAGTCGGCCAATCTCGTGCTGCATCCCGAGGTCGGCAAATGGGTGGCGCTCGGCGGCGATGCCTATCACCTCGGTGAGGCGTGCCGGCGGTTGCAGGCTCTCACCCAGACCGCGGCGCCGGCAGGCGAGCAGGCCATCGCCGGCGACGGTGCGGCCGCGCCGCGCGTGCTCGACGGCTTCGCGGACATGCTGCCGGACCGCGCCAAGCTCGCCAGATTGCGTCCCGAATTGACCGCCGACACAGGCGGCCGTACGGAACGCGGACCCGCGCGAGCAGCCCCGGGCCGCAAACGCGCAGCGAAGGCGAAGCGCCGGACGCGGCGGAAGGGGTAGGCCGTTTCGCCGGACCCGATAAGGACAGTCGTGACACGGGTGACGGCTGCACGCGCGGCAATGTCGTCGCAGTGCGCCGTCACCCTCACGGCGCACCCGACCACGCCATCGCCTGCCTCAATCCCCGTTCTGAATGATCCTGACGAGCGTTCCGTCGGGATCGATGACGGCACCCACCAGTCCTCCACGCCTCTCGCTTCGGCCGGTGGGCGCGGGGCCAGCCGGTCGTCGTCTCGGGCACACCGGCGGCGAGAACCGCCGCGAAGAATGCGTTGACGTCATCCAGCCGGAGGCAGCAGCTGAACCAGCTCGTTGCGGGGTCGAGATCGGCGTGCGGGAAGAACTCCAGCGTCACATCGCCTCGCTTCAGGATCATCCACTCCGTGTCGCGCCAGGTCTGTCCGAAGCCCAGCGCGGCGTAAAACCTCGCCGTCGCCGCGAAGTCTCGCGAAGGAAGATTTGGGGTCGCGCTGTCGGTCATCGGGGTGCTCCACGCCGGTCTTCCTGCCAGTCGCTTGATCAGCCCGCAAGAGAGCGGCAGGGCCCGGTTCCGCGGTTAAATTAAGTATTGACTTATATAAGCCTATACCGATATTCATCCGCGAAACGACAAGGGAGAACCGGAATGGAGATCGACGTCGCCAGGGTGTTGGGGCTCGCCACGCGTTCGGTGCGCAATTTCGAGAAGGACGGGAGAGCGGCCAGCGCGGTCACGTTGACGCGGCTCTACGACACGAGCGTCGATGATCTCTGGGACGCGCTGACGAGCAGGGAGCGCATCCCGCGCTGGTTCCTGCCGGTCGAGGGCGACCTCCAATTGGGAGGAAGATACCAGCTCAAGGGAAATGCGGGCGGCACCATCACGGCTTGCGCGCCGCCAACTCATTTTGCCGCGACGTGGGAGTTCGGTGGCGCCACAAGCTGGATCGATGTCGCGCTGGCGGCAGAACGCAGCCAGGCGCGCTTGACGCTTGAGCACACCGCGATGATCGAGGATCATTGGAATCAGTTCGGTCCGGGTGCGGTGGGGATCGGTTGGGACCTTTCCATTGCGGGACTCGAGCGATATCTCGCGACGGGAGCGGCAGTCGACCATGAGACGGCGGAGGCGTGGATGGGCTCTCCCGAGGGCAAGGAGTTCATGACGAGGAGCGGGGAGTATTGGCGCGCAGCACATGTCGCGAGCGGGGTCGATCCGGCCTTGGCGAAGGAGCGCTCAGACCGCACCATTGCCTTCTATCGCGGCGAAATGCCGCCCGATGTCGCGCATCCTGGTACAGGAAGCTGATGCACATCTTCGAAGTCCTCGCCGATCCCGTGCGTCGTCGCATCCTCGAACTGCTCGTACCGAGGGAAATGGCGTCCGGAGAAGTCGTGGAGGCGATCGGGGCCGAATTCGGGATCACGCAGGCCGCCGTGTCGCAGCATCTGAAGGTGCTGCGCGAGAGCGGCTTTGCGACGGTTCGGGCGGAGGCGCAAAGACGGTTCTACGCGGTCGACGTGGCGGGACTTCAGGCGGTGGATGCGTGGATCGGTCAGTTCAGGAATTTCTGGGAGCCGAAGCTGGACGCGCTGGCGACGGAGATCGCGCGCGGCAAGCGGGAGCGGCGTAACGCGCCGATGACGAAACGGAGCGGCAAGAGGGCCTGATCGGGGAGACCAGCGTGCCCCGCTCATTGCCAAGCGCACGGCGACGGTCACCTCGGCACAAATGCTGGATGTTGACCACGAGCCGCCATGATAGGAGCGAGCTCTTCATCCGCTTCCGGAGCTTGCTTGCATGTCCGTCGCCGCCGCCGCCAACCAACAACCCGCATCCGCGACCGAAACCGACCCGGAAGCCCTCGGCTGGATGAAGGGATTCCCGCCCGCGCCCGACCGCACCATCGCCTTCCAGGACGGCTCGTTCCGCAGCTTCCCCGAGCTGCGCTGGGCCTGGAGCAATGTGCGCCAGCTGGTGCCGACGGTGAACGTCTGGCGCGGGGCAGGGCCCGCGTCGGTGTTGCCGCGCGAGGACCGCGACATCGGCGCGCTCGCCTCGACCACCATGGACGGCCGCCCCATGACCTTCGCGAAGATGCTGGAGGAGACCTACACCGACGGCATCGCGGTGCTGCACCGGGGCAAGCTGATCTATGAGCGCTACTTCGGCGCGTTGAAGCCGCACAAGCCGCATATCGGGATGTCCGTGACGAAATCCTTCACCGGCGTGCTGGCCGGCATTCTGGTCACCGAGGGCAGGATCGATCCGCAGGCGCCGGTGACCGACTATGTGCCGGAGCTGAAGGCGAGCGCGTTCGGGGACGCGCGCGTGCACGAGGTCATGGATATGACCACGGGGCTCGAATACACCGAAGTCTACACCGACAAGAACTCGCATGTGTGGGGCCTGCGGCGCGCCAACGGCATGGCGCCGATTCCGCCTGACTATGACGGCCCGGCCACCATCTTCGATTTCCTCGTCGCGCAGAAGAAGCAGGGCGAGCACGGCAAGGCCTTTGCCTACAAGACCGTCAACACCGACGTGCTCGCCTGGATCATCAGGCGTGCGAGCGGCATGACGCTGTCCGATCTTCTCTCCGAGCGGATCTGGACTCAAATCGGCGCGGAGGAAGACGCGCATTATCACGTCGACCGCATCGGCACCGAGAGCGGCGGCGGCGGGCTGTCCACCACGCTGCGCGATCTCGCCCGTTTCGGCGAGACCATGCGCAATCACGGCCGCTTCAACGGCCGCCAGATTGTCCCGTCAACCGTTGTCGAGGACATCGCGCGCGGCGGCGACCCCGAAAAGTTCAAGCCGGCCGGCTACACCACGCTGCCAGGTGCCTCCTATCGCAATCAATGGTGGGTCACCCACAATGCCCATGGCGCCACCATGGCGCGCGGCGTCCACGGCCAGGGCATCTACATCGATCCCAAGGCCGAGATGGTGATCGCGCGCTACGCCTCGCACCCCGTAGCAGGCAACGCCGCCAGCGATCCCGTGACGCTGCCGGCCTATATGGCGCTGGCGAAGGCGCTGATGGCGGGCGGGTGAGCGGGACCGGGAGGCATAGTCGTGAATTCGCCCATGGCGGCACAGAGCTGACGCCGCATTGACTGGCTGGAAGGCAATCTCTTGAAACGGTCCGTCCTGTGGTTTGGGTTGATGGGGCCGGCGGTCGGATTCGCGATGATGTTTGCCGTCTCGCTCGTGGGAATCTTCTGGCAGATGGTGATGAGGTCAAGCGACGCCGTTCTGCCGAATGGCTCGCTGGTCGCGACCGCGCTTGGTGTGCTGACGCTCATCCCTGTCCTTTTGATCGGGGCCTATGTCGTCGGGGGGCCCGCCGCCTTTGCCGTCGGCGCGGCGACGCGATGGATGTCGAACCGCGCCTTCTCGAAGTCATGGATCGTCGCCGCCAACCTTCTCATCGGAGCCGGGATCAGCATGGCGACGATCTATTGGCTCGATGAATTCGTGATCCCGCATCCCCATTTGGGTTCGGCGCCGATGTTTGGTCCGCGCATGTGGGTCATCGTCGGAGGCGTCGGCGCAGCGTCGGCGGTGATGTGCACGCTGGCCGCCATGCGTCGCTAGCTTTCGCTCTACCTGGCTATCGTCAACGCGATCCCGGATGCCATTCCGGCAGCTTGGGAATCTCCGGATCGAGATGATCCCATGCATAGCCGCGCGAGCAGAACAGGGCGACCGCCGGTTTGAACGTGCTGGCATCGTCCAGCGTGCCGACATAGATGCCGATGAATTCGGGTTTCTCGTCCGGTTTGTTGTAGATCGGCGAACCGCAGTTCGGACAAAATCCTTTGCGCTTGACCGCGCCGCCGTCTGCCGTGCGGGCGAACTCGCGCACTTCGCCGGTGACGGAGAGAGCGTTGCGCGGGAATACGAAGACGGAGCTGTGACCGGTCCCCGTATCGCGCTGGCAGTCGCGGCACTGGCATTGGAAGCCGCGGATCGGCGGCTCAGAGATCGAATATCGAACAGATCCGCAAGAACATCTGCCTGTGAGAGTCATTGGCACCGGCCTCCACAAATTGATCCGAACGGAATGTCAGGCGTTGTTTCTGACCAGCCTCATCTCTTCGTCTTGACCCGGCGGGGCAATTTTTCGGGTGTTGGGGTGACATCTTTCTGTCCAGTGACCGCCTTCGCAAAGGCAGCCTGAAGCTTCGCGATGACAGACGGCCCCTTCATCGGACGTCCGAGGTGGAGACTCCGCAGTTCATCCATGAAGTCCGACCAAAGATCCGGCCCTCCTTCCTCCAGGAGTTGCGCGCGAACCGAAAGAGCGCGTGTGGCTGGCGTATGCCGGCGTCCCCAGGCCCCCATCATGGCGAGCAGGGGGACAAGCTGAATTGCCGGCTCCGTCAGGCTGTAGACCGCTTTCTGGCGATGCGTTGGATCGTCGGATCTTGAGAGCAGCCCGGCATCGACGAGGCGATGCAACCGATCCGCCAGAATGTTGGACGCGATCCCTTCTTCGGATTGCGTCAGCAACTCACGGAAATGCCGGCGATTGCCGACCAAAATGTCGCGGATGACGATAAGGCTCCACCTGTCGCCAAGCATTTCCAGAGTGAGATTGATCGGGCAGCCGGACCGATGTGGCTCAACCATTCGCAAAGTCCTCATTGGAAGCTAATTGACAAAACTGATCCCATTATGCAAGTAGTTTTAAAGTGCAATCAGTTTGAGGCGAGGCGCCGATGCTGTTGGAGGGCAAGACTGCCGTTGTATACGGCGGCGGTGGAGCGATTGGCGGCGCGGCCGCGCGGACATTCGCTCGCGAAGGAGCAAGGGTCTTCATCGCTGGAAAGACGCTCTGCAAGCTTCGAGAAGTCGCTGCGGACATTGAAAGGAGGCGTTGTCGACATCGCTGAAGTCGATGCGCTGGATGCGTCCTCGGTAGACCGGCACTTGGAACATGTCCTGGCCGCTGCCGGGCGCGTCGATATAGCCTTGAATGCCATCGGGATGTTTCACGTCCAGGGCGCGCCTCTTGCCGAGCTCTCGCTCGAAGATTTCTTGTTCCCCGTGACAGCCTACATGAAATCGAACTTCATTACGGCCAAGGCTGTAGCACTCCAGATGATCCAGCAGGGTTCAGGCGTCATTCTCACCCTTTCAACCCCGGGGGCACGCGCAACCGGTCCGGGCGTCCTGGGATTTGGTGTGACGTGTGGAGCGATAGAGACCTTTTCACGGCTTCTCGCCGCCGAACTGGGATCAAGTGGAGTCCGCGTCGTGTGTCTTCGCCCGGACGCAATTCCGGAAGCATTGCCGGCATCGCACGCGCAGGCGGTATTTGAGGGCTTCGCCAACCGCGCAGGCGTGACAGTGGAGACCATGCTCGACGATTGGGTGCGCAAGGGCGCTCTCCTTCAGCGTCCGCCGAAACTGGCGGAGGTGGCGGAATTCGCTGCCTTTGTTGCATCGGACCGCGCCGGCGCAATGACCGGCGCCATCGCGAACCTCACTTGCGGTTCAGTGCTCGACTAGGCGCAAAATGTTCGGACCCGTTCGAGACGCTTGGCAGCGAACACCACCGAGAGTGTTGGCGGCTGTCCATAGGATGCCTCACGATACGAGAGAGGTGCTTCAATGACTTCGCAGGTTGCGGCGTTTCGGTGGGTTCCACCGTTTGCCCAAGGATATGCCCTGGATCATCGGGTCCGTTGGGCGCTCGAAGAGGCTGGCTTGCCGTATGACGTCATCCTGGTCGATCGCGAAATTCTGGACGGGAGCGAATACCGCGCTTGGCAACCATTCGGGCAGGTGCCAGCCTATCGCGATGATCAAGTTGAGCTGTTCGAGTCCGGAGCGATTGTATTGCACCTTGCCAGGCAGTCGGAGGCGCTGGCGCCCACGTCAGCCGCAGGTTTCGCACGCGTGACCGCCTGGGTCATCGCCGCATTGAATTCCGTCGAACCCCACGCGAAGAGCTTTGCCGGACTGGAGACCTTCCATGCAGGTGAACCCTGGGTGAAGGACTATCGCCCGGTCGCGGAAAGCGGTCTGCGGCGGAAACTGACGGGCTTGAATGTCTGGCTCGAGAACAGGGAATTCCTCGAGGATCGGTTCACGGCCGGTGACATCGTGATGAGCACTGTCCTCAGGGAACTCACCGACAGCGGCATTTTGAACGACTATTCGGCAACCAGATCGTACGTTGAGAGATGCGTAAGCCGACCAGCGTTCCAACGCGCGATCCAGGCCCAACTGGAAGACTACAAGCGGAATACGCCGCCTGGCATCGGCGACTAACTGGAGCCGCCACGGGGACGGTGAAGTCGCGCATCAAAACTATCGGGACCGGGTGCGGCGGGTGCTGGAGCGCGTCCTGCGATCTGCCAAACCGCAAGATCGGTCGAGCAAATCATGGCCGTCAGCGACTAACTGGAGCCGCCACGGAGGAGGGACGATGAAGGGGGCGCTGCAAAACTATCAGGACCGGATGCGGCGGGTGCTGGAGCATATCGACCGGAATCTCGACAGCGATCTGGACCTGGAAAGCTTAAGCGCTGTTGCGGCCTTCTCGAAGTTTCATTTCCACCGGCAGTTCACGGCGACCTTCGGGTTGTCGGTGCATCGCTATGTCCAGTTGGCCCGTATGAAACGCGCATCCTACCGGCTGGCCTACGCGGACGCCCAAAGCGTCACGGACATCGCGATGGATGCCGGTTACGATGCCCCGGATGCCTTCGCCCGCGCCTTTCGGCAACGGTTCGGGCAATCGCCGTCGTCGTTCCGCAACTCTCCCGACTGGGAGCCGTGGCTTGTGGCCTTCGGGCCTCTCGACAACGCGAGGAGCAAGCTCATGAAGAGATTTACCACCGACGACGTGACGATACGCGATGTGCCCCCGACGCGGGTGGCGATCATGGAGCATCGGGGCGACCCGGCAACGCTCGGCGACACCATCCGGCGGTTCATCGCGTGGCGCAAGGCAGCGGGCCTGCATCCGAGGATAAGTCCGACCTTCAATGTCTGGCGGTCCGAACGGCGTCCTGACTCGCCGGCCGCTTACAGCACGGATCTTTGTGTCGGGACCGACCAGCCGATCGAGGCGAATGGCGAAGAGATCAAGGCCGGCGAGATCCCCGGCGGGCGCTGCGCGGTGCTGCGGGTCGTCGGCTACACCGACAATCTGGAGCCCGCCGCGCTCTACCTCTATCGCGACTGGCTTCCGGCGAGCGGCGAGGAGGCCCGCGACTTCCCGATCTATTGCCAGCGACTGAACTTCTTCCCGGAGGTGCCGGAGCATGAGACGGTTGCGGAAGTGTTTCTGCCGCTGAAATAGGGATCGCAAGGGTTGTGGGGCGGATGAGCCGCAAGGCGCAATCCGCCTTCTTTCCTCGTTGCGCGCTCAATACGGCGGATTACGCCGGCCAGGCGGCAGACGTGCGCGACCACGGTCGGCCGTCATGCGTCACATGTATCGTCTCACGCTGTCGAGAAATCGTTGCTTTTCGCCCGGCGCATAGCCTTGGGAAGCTCCATAATATGGTTCATTGAATTGATTGTACGGCGCCGCCCGGTAGCCGATTGGCGGCTTGGGCGGCGTGTACGTTTGGCGATAGTTACGCCGATTGCTCCCTCTGGCCGTCGCACCGGCGTAATACGGATTGAGGACGCACATCTGACCGTTGGCTGACGCCCTGCATTGGTCCATCGTCGTGTAGCTGCATCTGTAATATGGGGTGATGCCGCGAGAGACGACGTTCAAGCAAACGGGGTAAGCCGGATCATATCTTTGAGCCCGGGCATGCCCTGCCGTTAAGGCCATGCTCACTGCCAAAATCGTCAAAGCCCATTTGCGCATTGGAACCTCCTCCAAGTCCGCACGACACGGGGTGCACCCAGGCCGCAGTCAGTATTGATCTAAGTCAATACTCACGGAATTGGTTCATCTTCTCGAACTTCTTCACCAGCCGTTCCCGCTTCAGCCGCGACAGCCGCTGGATCCAGAACATCCCGTCGAGCTGGTCGATCTCGTGCTGGTGGCATACGGCCCGCAAGGCTTCCGACTCTTCGGTCTGCATGGTCCCGTCGAGATCCTGATAGCTGATCCGCACGCGGGCGTGACGCTGGACCTCGTCGTTGACGCCGGGCATCGAGACGCTGCCCTCCCGGTGCATGATCATCTCCGGCGAAGCCCATGTGATCTCCGGATTGACATAGGTCCGCGCGCCGTCCTTGGCGTCGAGCTCGAGCACCACGACGCGCAAGGGCACGCCGATATGCGGCGCCGTGATGCCGATGCCGGGCGCTGCGCGCATCGTCTCGAGCAGGTCCGCGGCAAGCTCGCGGAGCTGGTCGTCGAATGCGGTGACGGGGCGGGCAGGCATCGCGAGCCGGCGGTCGGGGTAGCGGACGAGGGGGCGGATGGTCATACACGCTCCTACCACTCACGGATGGTTGAAGCACCCGGTTCTTGACGCCCTACCAACTGGAAGGTAGCTAGCTGGTCATGACCAATGTTTCCTCGACCGCCGACGACATTCTGGCCTGCGCCCGCACGCTGATCATTGCCGGCGGCTATAACGGCTTCAGTTACGCCGACATCGCCGATGTCGTCGGAATTCGCAAGCCGAGCATCCACCACCATTTCGCCAGCAAGGTCGATCTGGTCCGCACCCTCGTGTCGCGCTATCGCGAGGAGGCCGCGGCGGGACTCTCCGCAATCGAGCGCAACATCCCTGACCCGAGCGGACAGCTCAAAAGCTATCTCGCCTACTGGGAGGCGTGCATCAAGGACGCGACGGCTCCCTTCTGTGTCTGTGCGCTTCTTGCCAGCGAGCTCCCGCTGCTGCCCGAGGAGGTGGCGCTTGAAGTCCGCGCGCACTTCCGCGCCTTGGCGTCCTGGCTGACCTCGGTGATGGAGCGCGGCAAGCGGCAGGGGCGACTCCAGCTCGCCGGCACCGCGCGGGTCGAGGCTGAAGGATTCATGGCGACTGTTCATGGCGCGATGCTGTCGGCGCGCGCCTATGGCGATCCCAAGATGTTCGGTGTCATCACCCGGCCGCTGCTGGAGCGGCTGTCCGCGACGCGCTGAGATTCATCTGAAGAGCCTGACAATCACACAAGCCTGCGAGACATCTGCGTCGCGGCGAGTCCGCTTCGCTCAAAAAACTACCAACTAGTAGGTAAGGAGACGATTATGAAAGACCATCATCAACTGGATTCCGCCCTGGCCGATCAGGCGCAATGGCTGAGGCTGTACTACTTCGCGCGCGCGGGGTTTTCCGTCGCCTGGGTCGTCGCAGCGTTTGCCGTCGGCCAGTCGTCCGCGCCGATCGCCGCGGTTTTGCTCATCGCCTATCCGGCGTGGGACGCCGCGGCCAATTGGCTCGACGCGCTGCGCAGCGGTGGGCTCAGCCAGAACCGCACGCAGGCTCTGAACGTCCTGGTCAGCCTGGCGACCACCGTCGCGGTCATCCTTGCCTTGCAGGTCAGCATGAACTGGGTGCTCGGCGTGTTCGGTGCATGGGCGATCTTGTCCGGATTGCTTCAACTGGCGACGGCAATCCGGCGCTGGAGGCGTTTTGGCGCGCAGTGGGCCATGGCGCTCAGCGGCGGCCAATCGGCACTGGCAGGCGGCTTCTTCATCGCTCAAGCCGCGATGCCCGCGGCTCCGTCGATCACGAATGTCGCCGGCTATGCTGCGGTCGGCGCGCTCTACTTCCTGGTCTCGGCGATCTGGCTCACCGTCAGCGCGTGGCGGCGCGGCGCCAGGCGGGCTCAGTTGGGGTGATGCGATGGCGTTGGCCGCAGGAACCCGTGGGCGCAAGTGCTTTCCTCGGTATGCGCTCTCCTTGAAAATTGCATGGTCGGCTGATCGATAGTTGGTTTATGACCTACAGGCGATGATCCAAAACGCGCGAGGGCTTCTCCTCGTGCCAGAACATGCGCCAAGCATGCCTCATGTCTGACGATCTGAACTGGCTTTCCGCTCGTGAACTGGCCCGGCGCTTCGCCGGAGGCGATCTGTCGCCGGTCGATGTGCTGGACGCGACCCTGGCGCGGCTGCATGCGGTCGATTCCGTCCTGAACGCGGTGTGCTTGCAGTCCGCGGATCGCTGGCGTCGCGGAACGCCGCTCGGGCCGCTCGACGGCGTGCCCGTCGCGATCAAGGATACCGCGCAGGTCACGGGCTGGCCGATGCGCATCGGCTCCCTCGCCACTGCGGCCGCGCCCAGCACGCAGGATACGCCCGGTGTGGCCCGGCTGCGCGAGGCCGGGGCCGTGTTCTTCTGCAAGACGACGACCCCCGAATTTGGCTGGAAGGGCATCACGCATGGCCCGCTGACCGGCATCACCCGCAATCCCTGGGATATTTCCCGCACGCCCGGCGGCTCCAGCGGCGGCTCGGCCGCATTGGTGGCGGCCGGAGTGGTCTCGCTCGCCACCGGAGGCGATGGCGGCGGCTCCATCCGCATCCCGGCGGCGTTCAGCGGCGTGTTCGGATTGAAGCCGAGCTATGGCGTGGTGCCGAACCTCCCCGGCGTCATGGGAACGCTCGCGGTCTATGGCGGCCTGTCGCGCGATGTCGCCGACAGTGCGCTGTTGTTGAACGTACTCACGCGCCCGGACCCGCGTGATTCCTTTGCCATTCCCCATCGCGGCATCGATTATCTCGATGGCCTTGACCGCGGCGTTGCGGGCCTGCGGATCGCATGGTCGCCCGATCTCGGCTTTGCGGTCGCCGACCCTGCCGTGGTGGCCGGCATGCGGCCGGCGATCGACGCGCTGGTGGAGGCAGGCGCCGACGTGCAGAATGTTGCTCTCGATCTGTCCGGCGCGCAGCATGCGCTGGAAGTGATCTGGGGCGCGTCGCATGCCGCGCTGGTGCGTGACTTCACCGGCGCGCAACTGGCAGCGCTCGATCCGGGCCTGCTGCGACTGATCATCGCCGCCCAGGATCTGTCCGCGCGCGAATTGCAAGCCGCCCATGTCGAGATGCGCGCGCTGAGCCAGCAGATGCAGGCGTTCCATCAGGACTACGACCTGCTGCTGACGCCGACGGTTCCCATCACCGCTTTCGCGGCCGGCATCGATACGCCCGACGCCGCGCGCTTCCCGCAATGGTTCGACTGGACGCCGCTGACATGGCCGTTCAACCTGACGCGCCAACCCGCCGCCTCGGTGCCGTGCGGATTTGTCGAGGGGCTGCCGATCGGCCTGCAGATCGTGGGGCCGATGTTCGCCGAGCAGAATATCCTACGCGCGTGCCGGTGCGTCGAGCAGGCCTGCGCCACCGCCGCGCGACCAGGCCTGGTCGATGGCGCCGCGCGGACGTCTCTGCAAGGACGATGACCTCCAATCGATCGGCGTTAAGGCGCGAGCAGGCCGCACCGGAGGCGGCGCTTGCGGAACCGCGCGCCGGCGGCGCGGTCGCCGGAAAATTAAAGTACCGTCGCCTGTCGGCCGGCGTCGATCCCATTCGTCTTTCACTCAGACAAACTGACTGGAGACAAGGATTATGAACTCGTCCCCCTATCGCTGGGTGATCGTTGCCGCCGGCGGCCTGCTTGGCTGCGTCGCGATCGGCGGCATGTTTTCGCTGCCGGTGTTCCTGCAGCCGATCGCCAAGGACACCGGCTGGTCGGTGACCGGCATCTCCAGTGCCATGACGATCGGCTTTCTGGCGATGGCCTTCACCAGCATGGCCTGGGGTACGGCGACGGACAGGTTCGGGCCGCGGCCAGTGGTGCTGACGGGATCGACCGTGCTGGCGCTGAGCCTGTTCGGGGCCAGCCATGCGACCTCGCTCATTGCGTTCCAGTTCGTGTTCGGCCTCTTGGTCGGCGCCTCCTGCGCGGCGATCTTCGCGCCGATGATGGCGACCGTCACCGGCTGGTTCGACACCCATCGCAGCCTCGCGGTCTCGCTGGTGTCGGCCGGCATGGGCATGGCGCCGATGACGATGTCGCCGCTCGCGGCCTGGCTCGTCTCCAGCCATGACTGGCGCACCTCGATGCAGATCGTGGCGCTGGTGGTCGGCGCCATCATGATCCCGGTGTCGCTGCTGGTGCGCCCTCCGCCCGCGCTCGCGCAGGCGATGCCCGTGCCGTCTGGCGAGGACGCCGCGCAGGCGGAGATGTCGCTGGGCGAGGCGCTGCGCTCGCCGCAATTCATCATCCTGCTCGCGACCAATTTCTTCTGCTGCGCCACCCATTCCGGCCCGATCATCCACACCGTCAGCTATGCCGTGAGCTGCGGCATCCCGCTGATCGCGGCGGTGACGATCTACAGCATCGAGGGGTTTGCCGGCATGGGCGGCCGCATCGCCTTCGGGCTGCTCGGCGATCGCTTCGGCGCCAAGCGCGTGCTGGTCACGGGCCTCCTGTTGCAGGCGTTCGGCGCGCTCGCCTACGTCTTCGCACATCAGCTCGCGACCTTCTACGCGGTCGGCGCCATCTTCGGCTTCATCTATGCCGGTACCATGCCGCTCTACGCGGTGCTGGTGCGCGAAAACTTTCCGCTGCGCATGATGGGCACGGTGATCGGCGGCACCGCGATGGCCGGCAGCCTCGGCATGGCGACGGGACCGCTCGCCGGCGGCCTGATCTACGACGCGTTCTCGAGCTACGCCTGGCTCTACATCGCCTCCAGTGCGATGGGCCTCGGCGCCTTCCTGATGGCGATGACTTTCCGCCCGTTCGCGAAACCGCAAGGGCAGGCGGCGGCCGTAGCGGCGTGAGGCTCAACCGCGCCGCTGTACGTGCTCGATCAGCGCGCGCAGCTTCGGTGCAAGATTCCGGCGGCTCGGGTAATAGAGATAAAAGCCGGCGAAGGAGGGGCAATAGTCTTCCAGGATCGGCACCAGCTCGCCGCGATCGATCGCGGGGCGAAAGCTCGCCTCCATGCCGAAGGTGATGCCGGCGCCGGCCACGGCGAGCTTGATCATCAGCGCCATGTCGTTGGTCGTGATGTCAGGCGCGACCGCGACGCTGAACTCCTTGCCCCTATCCGCAAACTCCCAGCGATAGGGCACGACATTTGGCGCCGGCCGCCAGCCGATGCAGCGAAAGGACGCCAGCTCGGACGGGTGCGCGGGCTCGCCGAAGCGGTCGCGGAATGCCGGTGCGCACACCGCGAGCTGGCGTTCGTTGCCGGCGATCGGCACCGCGATCATGTCCTGCTCGATGACCTCGCCGAGGCGGACGCCGGCGTCATAGCCGGCGGCGACGATGTCGAACTCCTCGTCGGTCACGGTGATATCGAGCTGCACCTCCGGATTGGCTTCAGCGAAGCCGGCGAGAAACGTACCAGACAGAAAATGCTCGGCGATCGAAGAGACCGCGAGCCGCAATCGTCCGCGCGGCCGCCCGCGCAGCGCCTCGGTGCCGTCGAGCGCAGCGCGCATGTCCGCGATGGCCGGGGCGACCTCCGCGTGCAGCCGCTCGCCGGCTTCTGTCAGGCTGACGCTGCGCGTCGTGCGCTGGACCAGCGCGATGCCGAGAGTTTCCTCCAGCCGCCGGATGGTCTGGCTCACCGCCGAGCGGGTCACGCCGAGACGGTCCGCGGCGGCACGAAAATTCCGCTCTTCGGCGACCAGCGCAAAGACGGCGAGGGCGTTGAGATCAGGTTCCATTGGTTAGCATAGCTTATCACCATGGTGAGGCATTGTCGTCTTATCACAGCGACGGCGCCGGTCCATCTTCCCGCCATCACTCCGAAAACAACGGGAAGATCCACATGCCAATCGACAAAGTCATTCTCATCACCGGCGCATCCAGCGGGATCGGCGCAGGGATCGCGCGCGAACTCGCTGCCGCCGGCGCAAAGGTCATGCTGGGGGCGCGGCGTGTCGATCGCCTGAAGGAACTCACCGCCGAACTGAACGGCGCCGGCGGAACGGCATTGGCGCATCCGCTTGATGTGACCGACCACGCCAGCGTCGCCGCCTTCGCAGGCGCCGCGCGCGGCGTCTGGGGCCGCATCGACGTCATCGTCAACAATGCCGGCGTGATGCCGCTGTCGCTGATGGCCTCGCTCAAGGTCGGGGAGTGGGACCGGATGATCGACGTCAACATCAAGGGCGTGCTCTACGGCATCGCCGCCGTGCTGCCGGAGATGGTCGCGCGCGGTTCGGGCCAAATCATCAACATCGCCTCCATCGGCGCCTTGAGCGTGTCGCCGACGGCGGCCGTTTACTGCGCCACCAAACATGCGGTGCGGGCGATCTCGGATGGCCTGCGCCAGGAGCACGACAACATCCGCGTCACCTGCATCCATCCGGGCGTGGTCGAAAGCGAGCTCGCCCACACCATCACCGATCCGGTGGCCGCAGAGGCGATGAAGACATATCGGGCCGTTGCGCTTCAGCCGGATGCCATCGCCCGCGCGGTGCGCTTCGCTATCGCGCAGCCCGATGACGTCGACGTCAACGAGATCGTCGTGCGCCCAACGCGAACGACCTAAAGCCGCTTTTCGAAGAACAGGTCCGGATAGGGATCGTCATTGAAACGCGGGATCTCGCTCCAGCCCGTGCTGCGGTAGAGCTGGCCGGCCTCGGGGAGGGCGCTGTTGGTGTCGAGCCGCAGCAGCTCGACGCCGAGCCCGCGCGCCGCATCCTCGGCCGCGTCCATCAGGCGCCGGCCGAGCCGCAATCCGCGCGCGGCGGGGGCGACCCACAGCCGCTTGATCTCGGCATAGAAGTGATCGGTTCCCTTCAGCCCGACACAGCCGATCGGCAGCGTATCCGACATCGCGACGATGAACGCGCCGCGCGGGCGGCGCATGTCCTTGGCATCGGGGTCGCGCGACAGCGAAACGTCAAAGCCCTGTTTGAAGCGGCGGCCGAGCTCCGCGTAATATTCGCCGAGGCAATAGCGTGCCTGTTCGGATCGTGGATCCATCTCCTCCAGCGCAACGCGCTCGCGCGTCAGCGCGGAGGCGATCATGTCCATCGCCGCGAGCAGCGCCTCGCGCTGCGAATGCTGCACAAGGAAGCTCTCGGCCTGCGTATTCGACAGCGTCTCGTAGGCTGCGAACTCGCGCCGGCCCGTGCGCGTGAGTTTCGCCACGCGGCGGCGGGCATCGTCCTCATGCGCCGTGGTATCGACCAGCCCTTCGTCCTCGAGACTGCGGAGCAGCCGGCTCATCAGCCCGGAATCGAGGCCGAGATAGTCGCGGATCTCCGCGACATCTGTGCGCCCGTGCCCGATCGCATTCAAGACACGGGCCGCGCCGAGCGGCCGGCCGCGCCCCAGGAACGAAGTATCGAGCGCGCCGACGGCAGAGGTGACGGCACGGTTGAAGCGGCGGACGCGGGAGACGGGATCGAGCATATATCTGACTTTAGTCAGATATATCGATCTGGTCAATCGAAGATGGCCGGTCTCACTTCGCCAGCATCAGCAGCGGCTTGTCCTTCGCGACGATATAGGTCGCAAGCTCGCTCGCGGTCGCGTTGCCCACGTTCTTCGCCGCATGCACCGTGCCGGCCGGGATGAACAGCACGTCGCCGGCCTTCAGCGTCACCGGCGGCTTGCCTTCGACGGCGTATTCGATGGCGCCCGACAGCACGTAGATGATCTCTTCGCCCGGATGGGTGTGCCGGCCGAACGCAACACCGGGGGCGAGGTCGACGCGCACCTGCACGGCCTCGCGGCCGGGCGCGCTGAGATCGTGGCGCTGGAGGTCGGTGCGCGTGACACCGGCCGGCTGCGCCGCTGCCGGCAGGGTGAACAGGTTTGCGGCCAGTACGGCGGCGCTGGCGAGGATACGCACGGCTGGGAAAAGGCGATGGCTCATGGTCGGCTCCGTGTGTTCGCTGGATTGATCGCACCGCGCGGGCCCGGCCGACGTTCGGCCGGATCCCGCGTCGTGGCGCTTCAGACGAGGGTCGTGGTCACCTCGATGTTGCCGTGCACCGCCTTGGAGTAGGGGCAGATGCCGTGCGCGGCTTCGATCAGCTCCTGCGCAACCGCGCGGTCGACGCCGGGGACGCTGACGTCGAGGCGGGCGCGCAGGAAGAAGGCGCCACCGGCGTTGTTCAGGTCGATCGCGGCGTCGACCGACGGCTCGCTCGGCAGCTTGACCTTGCGCTGGGCGGCGGCGAGCCCGAGCGCGCCGAGGTAGCAGGCCGACCAGGCGGCGGCGAACAGGTTTTCGGCGGCCGGATGCGGCTGCGCCAGCTTGATGTCGAGGAAGCCGTCGCTGGAGCGCGCGGCACCGTCGGAGCCTGAGGTGACGTGGGTCTTGCCGGTGAAGAGAAGCTTGGCAGCGGATGACATGGCGGGGTCCTTTCGGGATTGAGATAGATCGTATCCGATCTAATCGGATGCGCGTTGAAATAAACCCGCCGCATCCGCCGGTCAAGCTCTTCCGATTTAATCGGATGCGATTTATATCGGTTGGCAGATCACGAATTGCGGAGGTTCCCGTGGCCCGTTCCCCCAAAGTCGCCGGCAAAGGCCGAAAACTGTCGAATTTCCTGTGCTTTGCGGTTTATTCGGCCAATCTCGCCTTCGGCCGCGCCTACAAGCCCCTGCTGGACAAGGTCGGCCTGACCTACACCCAATACATCGCCCTGGTGGCGCTGTCGGAGGAGGACGAGCAGACGGTCAGCGCGCTCGGCGAGAAGCTGTTCCTGGAATCCAACACGCTGACGCCGATCCTTAAGAAGCTCGAGCAGACGGGCTACATCAAGCGCCACCGCGATCCCGCCGACGAGCGGCAGGTGCGGGTGAGCCTGACGGCGGCCGGCCGCAAGTTGATCGAGCAGGACCTCGGCGCATCCGTGATCGAGGCGACCGGCCTCGGCGACGAGTTTCCGGTGGTGCAGAAGACGGTGAGCCGCCTGCGCGACAATCTGCTGCGCCACACCGGATCCGAACAGGAGCGGTCCTGACGTGCGACGCGCCGGCGCTGGCGTTCAGTCGAGCCCCAGCATCTTGCGCGATTTGCGCGTCAGCTTTGCCACGATCAGCGCATGGGCCTGCGCCAGATAGGCGGTGAGTTCGGCATCCGGCAGGGCGTTGTTGCTGACGAGCTGCACCCATTTGGCGCGGGCCAGATACGGCGCCGGACGAGCCACACCGTGCTCGATCAGCATCGCATAGGCCATGTCCGAGACCTTGAACATGTAGCCGCCGGAGCCTGCGGCAAAGCCGCCGCCGAGCGCGAACATCTTGCCGCCGACCTTGAACACGGAGGTGCCCTCCCACTGAACCACCTTGGTGGCGGCGGGCAGGCGCAGGCAACGCGCTTCGAAGCTTTTTGGAGTCATGACGCGAGCGATAGCACGCCGCGTGCGGCTTGCAATGCGCGCGCTTGCTGCTTGCAATGCGCTAGCGGCCGAGCGCCGCGAAGGCGGCAATGGTGCGGTCCACCGCCGCTTCGTCGATGTGGCGATGGGTGACGAGCCGGAGCTGCGAGGGGCCGCTGGCCTGCACCAGGATGCCGTGCCGCTTCACGCCCTCGGCCCATGCGGCGGCCTCACGCGCGCTTGCGGCGACGTCGATGCGCAGAATGTTGGTCTGCACCTGGTCGGGATCGGCGAGCGCCGGGTCGAGCCAGCTCAAGGCCGCGGCGAGCCGCCTCGCTGCAGCGTGATCATCGCGCAGGCGCTCGATCATCGTCTCCAGCGCGACGAGGCCCGCGGCTGCGACGATGCCGGACTGGCGCATGGTGCCGCCGACCAGCTTTCGCAAGGCCCGCGCCCGCGCGACGAACGCCGCGCTGCCGCACAGCAGGCTGCCGACCGGCGCGCTCAGTCCCTTGGACAGGCAGATCATCACGCTGTCGGCATGCTCGGCGATCCGTGCCGCCGGCACGCCGAGCGCGACCGAGGCATTGAAGAGGCGGGCGCCGTCCAGATGCACGGGAATCCCGTTGCTTGGTCCGAGCGCATGAATTCGCATCATGTGCGGCAGGGGCAGCACGGTGCCGCCGGCGCCGTTATGCGTCGTTTCCATCGCGATCAGGCCGGGACGTTCCGAGCCGCGGATCGCGTCCGCAAGCGCTACTTCGTCCATCGCGCCGCGATGGCCCGGCATCGGCCTGGGCGCCAGCCCCGCGATCGTCACGACGCTGCCGAGCTCCGAATTGAGCAGATGCGCGCCGCGATCGGCGAACACATCCGCTCCGCGTTCGGCATGGGCAAGCATCGCCAGGAGATTGCCCATCGTGCCGCTCGGCACGAACAGGGCAGCTTCCTTGCCGATCAAGGCAGCGCCGCGTTCTTCGAGCGCGCGGACGGTCGGATCGCCCTCGCGGCCGTCGTCGCCGAGCGGGGCGCGCTGCATGCGCTCCAGCATCGCCGCGGTCGGCAGCGTGACGGTGTCGCTGCGCAGATCGACGATGCCGTCGCCGCCGTTCTCCTGTGCGGCCATCAGGCGTCCTGCATTTGCAGGCCGGCCGCCGCCGGCTGCGCCTCATCGGCGGCCATGTCGCCGGCAAACTTCTCGACCAGCTTCACCGCGACCGTGTTGCCGAACACGTTGATCGCGGTGCGGCCCATGTCGAGGAAGGCGTCGACGCCGGCGATGACCGCGAGCGCCTCGATCGGCAGCCCGATCGCCGACAGCACCATGGCGATGGCGACGAGCCCACCGGAGGGGACGTTGGCGCTGCCCTTGCTCGCGATCGTCGTGACCATGACGATGGTGAACAGCGTCGACCAGGTCAGCGTCACGCCGTAGGCTTCGGCGAGGAAGGTGACGGCCAGCGCGAAATACATGATGGCGCCGTCGCGGTTGAAGGCGTAGCCGAGCGGCAGCACCACCGAGACGATGCGCTCGGAGGCGCCCATCGCCCGCAGCTTCTCCATGTGCAGCGGCAGGGTCACTTCCGAGGAGCGGGTGGAGAAGGCCAGGATCATCGGCTCCATCACCGCCCTTGTGACGGCCAGCGGCTTCTCGCCGATCGCAAGCAGCATCAGCCAGAAGATCGCGACCATGATGGCGAGGCCCAGATACATCACCCCGACGAGCTTGGCGAGCGCGAGCACGGTGGCGAGGCCTTGGGTCGCGAACAGCCACGCCATCACCGCGAAGATAGCGATCGGGGCGAGCGAGGTGATCCATTTGGTGATCTTGAACATCGCCGCCATCACCGCCTCGAGCACGGCGACCATGGGCTCGCCGACCTTGCCCACCGAGGCGAGGGCCAGGCCGAACAGAATGGCGAAGACGAGGGTCGGCAAGATCTTCTGCTCGGCCATCGCCGCGACGATGTTGGAGGGGATCATGTCCATGAAGAACTTGATCCAGTCCACCGACACCGCGAGGTTTTGCGGCACCTTGCCGGTCGCGGCCAGCGGCGCGCCGGCGCCGGGATGGAAGGCGGCGTTGAGGAGGAGGCCGATCAGGATCGAGACCACGGTGGCGAGGTAGAAATAGCCGAGGCTGATCGCGGCGACGCGCCCCAAGACCTTCAGCTCGCTCCCCATGCGATAGAGGCCGAGCGTGACGGCTGCGAACACCACGGGAATGACGATCATCTTCACCGCCTCGACGAAGGCGGTGCCGACCGGGCGCAGGCTCGCGCCGAAATCCGGCCAGAGCAGGCCGACGCCGAGGCCCAGCACCAATCCGAGCAGCATCTGGAACACGAGCGGCAATCTGAACAGCGACCGGATCATGCGTGGTGGTCTCCTTGTCCCGGATATTGCGCGCGGATCGCGCCCAGCGCGGTGAGGCGGGCCTCGAATGCGGATGACAGATGCCGCCACATGCGCTGCTGCGCGGCGTCAGGATCGTGCGCCTCGATGGCCGCGTAGATATCGAGATGCTCGCTGACGGCCTGGCGCGTGCGCTCGACGCTGTATTGCCGCATCTTCTGGAGGGCGAGGCCGCTCTGCGCGCGCAGATTGTCGTAGGATTGCGCCAGCCGGCCGTTGCCGGTCGCGCGAAACAGTTCGTCGTGGAAGGCCCAGCCGATCTGCTGCGCCTCCTCGACATCGAGGTTTTCGCGCGACTGAATGCTGCGCAACTCCCCGGCGCATTGGCGCAGCGGCTCCGTCGGCCCGCGCGTCGCGGCGAGATAGGCGGCCATGCCTTCGAGCGCGAGCCGCAATTCATGAATCTCGCGCAGATCGTCGAAGGACATCTGGCGCAGGAAGGTGCCGCGCATGGGATGGATGGTGAGCAGGCCGTCCTTGGCGAGCGCCTTCAGCGCCTCACGGATCGGGGTGCGGCCCAGCGCCAGCCGGCTCGACAGGCTGCGTTCGGAGAGGGGTTCGTCAGGCGCAAACTCGCCTGACATGACGAGGTCGCGGAGCAGCGAATAGGCGCGGTCGCGGTCGAGGGAGGCGGTGGGCATAACTGACATACCAGCGGCATGTCAGAGGAATGTCAAGCTGGCCTGCTGATTTTGCTGGTGAAACGAGCCTTGAGACAAAGTCACGGACTCGTGCCTTGCGTATCGCATCTCAAAACATATCTTACGATATATCTAACAGAGGAGATGTAAGATATGTTTCGAGACAAACACCACGGCAGGCACGGCCGGGATGATCATGAATTGCGCTTCGCCTTCGCCATGGGCCGGCACGGCGGCGGGCGGCGCTTCGGCCGCGGTGGGCACGGTTTCTTCGGGCGCGGCGGCGACGATTTTCCGGGGGCGCGACGACTCTCGTCGCAGGACCTTCAGCTGGTGATCCTGGCGCTGCTGGCCGAAAAGCCGGCGCATGGCTATGAGCTGATCAAAATCGTCGAGGAACGCTCCGACGGGTTCTACACGCCGAGCCCCGGCGTGATCTATCCGGCGCTGACCTATCTCGAAGAGGTCGGCCACGCCGGCGTCGAACAGGATGGCGGCCGCAAGCTCTACAGCATCACGCCGCAGGGCGAGGCGTATCTTGCCGAGCAGCGTGCGACCGCGGACGCGATCCTGCAGGCGCTGTCGCGAATCGGGCGCCGCATGGACGAGGTGCGCGAGGCCTTCGCCGGCGTCAGCGATCTCGACGGCGGTGCCTCGGACGAGCTGCATCGGGCTCGCCACAATCTCAAGCGCGCGCTGCGCAGCATGCAAGGCAGCGATTCCGCTGAAGCACGCCGCATCGCCGCGATCCTTGACCGCGCCGCCGCGGAAATCCTCGGCAAGTGACGGACCCCCAAAACGGCTTCGTCTCGATGACGCTGCCGCTCAAGTGCGGCACCGAGCTCAGCCTGAAGCTGGCGTGACGGCGTCGCGGGCGCGCCAGGCGTCGGGAACAACGAACACCTCGTCGGCGCGGCCGTAGCCGCCGTCGGGGACTTCCTCGATCAGCACCATCGTGTGCGGCCGCGCCGCTTCGCCGAAATAGTCGACGAACAGCGCGGTGAGGCGATGCACGATCTCCGCCTTCTGGGCACGAGACAGCGCGGCTTGCGGAATCTTGATGTTGGCGAAAGGCATGATGGGTCTCTCCGTGTGATGTGATCGTGCCGTGCGTCAGACCACGCCGCCATTGGCGCGGATGACCTGGCCGTTGATCCAGCCGCTGTCGCGAGCGGTGAGGAAGGCGACGATTGCTGCGATGTCGTCGGGCTGGCCGAGGCGGCCGAACGGGTTCATGGCGGCAATGGCGCGCACCTGCTGCTCGCTCTTGCCTTCGAGGAAGAGCCGGGTCTCGACCGGCCCGGGCGCCACCGCATTGACGGTGATGCGCCGGCTGCCGAGCTCCTTGGCGAGGATGTGCGTCATGGCTTCGACCGCCGCCTTGGTCGCGGCGTAGACGCCGTAGCCGGGTTGGTAGAGACCGATCACGCTGGAGGAAAAGCTGACGATGCGGCCGCCGTCGCGCAGCCGCCGCGCCGCCTCGCGCAAGGACCGGAACACGCTTCCGAGATTGATCGCTGTCTGCCGCGCGAACGCTTCATCGCTCACCTCGGCGAGCGGCCCGAGTTCCATGACGCCGGCATTGTTGACGAGGATGTCGGCGCCGCCGAAGGCATGCTCTGCCGCATCGAACAGCCGCGAAGGGGTTGCCGGATCGGCGAGGTCGGCCTGCACGGCGATGGCCTGTCCGCCGGCGGCCTCGATCTCGGCGACCAGCGCGTCGGCAGCCGCGCGGCCGCTGGCATAGTTGATCGCGACCGCAATTCCGTCCTGTGCCAGCCGGCGGGCGATCGCTGCGCCGATGCCGCGGGAGCCGCCGGTCACGATGGCTGCGCGCTGATGTTGGTGGGTCATGGCAGGTCTCCTCGTTGTCTTCGGCCGGAGATTTAGCTGATCGCCGTGGCCGGATAATCGCCCGAGACTTGTCATCACTTGTCGGCTGTGGTGAACAATCGGCCATGGACCGATTTGACGCCATGCGTCTGTTCGTTCGCCTCGTCGAGCGGCGGAGTTTTACGGCCGCGGCCGCCGATCTCGGCATTCCCCGCTCGACGGCGAGCGAGGTCCTGCGCGGCCTCGAGTCGCGCTTGGGCGCGCGCCTGCTCGAACGGACGACGCGGCACGTCATGCCGACGCTCGACGGCGAGGACTATTACCGCCGCTGTGTCGCTATCCTGGCCGAGGTCGAGGAAGCGGAAACCGCGATGCGCGATGCACGGCCGCGCGGCCTGCTCCGCATCGACGCCCATCCCTTGCTGACCCGCACCTTCATCCTGCCGCACCTGCCTGCATTCCTGGCGCGCTATCCGCAGCTCGAATTGCAGATCGGGCAGGGCGACCGCCTGGTCGATCTGGTGCGCGAGGGCGTCGATTGCGTGATCCGGTCGGGCGAGCCGGAGGACAGCGGGATGATCCTGCGCCGTCTCGGCACGATCGCGGAAATCACGGTGGCGAGCCCGGCCTATCTCGCCGGCCACGGCATGCCGGCGACGCCGGATGCGCTCGACGGCCATCAGATGGTCGCCTTCGTATCCTCGCGCACCGGCGACGTGCTGCCGCTGGAATTTTCGGTTCCCGGCGCGTTGCGTCACGTCGTGCTGCCGAGCCGGGTTCGCGTCAACAATTCCGACACCATGGCCGATCTCGCGCGGCTCGGCTTCGGCCTCGCCCAGGCCCCGCGCTATCGCTTCGCGGATGATCTCGCCAGCGGCGCGCTGGTCGAGGTGCTCGCCGACTATCCGCCGTCGCCGACGCCGCTCTCCGCGCTGTATTTGCAAAACCGCCAGCCCGCGCTGCGGCTGCGTGTCTTCCTCGACTGGATATCCGGCATTTTTGCCGAGGCGAATCTGTGAGGGAGGCCGCAGAGTCGTAGCCCGGGTGAGCGAAGCGATACCCGGGACCGCCGCTCGCACGAATCCCGGATATCGCTTCGCTCATCCGGGCTACAAGAGCTTGCGTTGCCCGACGGGCAAAACACACAAAAAACAGGTCAATCCGCTCAAGCGAAAATATTCTCCTTTACCGAAATTCGGCTTTGGCGTAGTCATGCGCCACCTCATCCCGGTCAGAGGGGCGTATCGCGATCGTCACGACATGCGGGGTGAGCTGCGGTGGACGCTAGTCACATCGGCGCGAAGAGCTTCGCAGGGCGGGTAACCGTGAGCGAAAGGCCTTCGCGCACACGACCGGTGTGATCTGCGTACGGCAAAACCGTGTCGTCCTGGCGCCCGGGGTCTGTGCGCCAAGTCTTGCGGTGATGTGGCGGCCCGACCGGGCACGCGCATCAGCGATCCGCAAGGCGACGGGGGCAATAGTGCATCGCTCCCCGGGGAGAACTCGGCATAAGCCGTCAAACCACTGCGCAGGGAAGGCCGTGTGTTGGGCTTCACCTGTATGCCGCTGTGCAGATTTTTGTTGCCACCTTTCGCACAGTGGACCGTGGGTGCCCGGCCGGCACCCGGTCTTCCCTGCGCCCTCTGACATCGGAGGGTGTCGCAACGAAGCAAAGCTCGGGCGAGATGAGCCGCGAGGATGCGAAGGTGCGTCTGCGAGGCGAGATGCGAGTTGAGCAAGCGCGGCGACGCCCCTTGCTCCGTCATTGCTTCGCTGCGCTCGCAATGACGATGCAAGTCGAGCTGCGCGCCACATTCTCAACTGTCATCGCCCGACTTGATCGGGCGATCCAGTATCCAGAGACAGCAGTGAGTTGACCGAGAGGCCGCGGCGTACTGGATGCCCCGGTCAAGCCGGGGCATGACAGCGGAGGATTGAGGACGCACCGCACATCACAGACCACGCCGCATTGTGAGTTGTGCCTGCGCCGCAGACCGCTACCATGCGCGCGCCCGGAACACGGGACCAGAACAGCGAGCGGAGGCGACATGAGCGGGCAGGAACGCAAGGTGAAGGGATCGGACCTGTTTGTCGCGGCGCTGGAGAACGAGGGCGTCGACCGCATTTTCGGCGTTCCCGGCGAGGAAAATCTCGATCTCGTGGAATCGCTCCGCACCTCCAAGATCGAGCTGATCCTGACCCGCCACGAGCAGGCGGCCGCCTTCATGGCCGCCACCCATGGCCGGCTGACCGGCAAGCCCGGCGTCTGTCTCTCGACGCTCGGCCCCGGGGCGCTCAATCTGTCCACGGGGGCGGCCTATGCGCATCTCGGCGCGATGCCGATGATCCTGATTACCGGCCAGAAGCCGATCATGAGCAGCCGGCAGGCGCGTTTCCAGATCGTGGACGTGGTCGCGACCATGAAGCCGCTGACAAAGCTGTCGCGGCAGATCATCAGCGCATCGAGCATCCCGACCGTGGTGCGCGATGCCTTTCGCGTGGCGATGGAGGAGCGGCCGGGGCCGGTGCATCTCGAACTGCCCGAGGACATCGCGGGCGACGAAGTGCCGGCCGTTCCCGTGATCCCGGTCCATCCGATCGAAATTCCGGTCGCCCATCGCGCCGCACTCGATCGTGCGGCCGAGATGATTCTCGCGGCAAGGCATCCGCTGGTGATGATGGGCGCTGCGACCAGCCGGCCACGATCGACCCACGGCATCGCGAGCTTCGTGCGGCGAACCGGCATTCCCTTTTTCACCACGCAGATGGGGAAGGGCACCGTGCCCGGCGGCACCAATCTCTATATGGGCACCGCGGCGCTGTCGGAGCGCGACTATGTCCATGACGCGATCGACGCCGCCGATCTGATCGTGGCGATCGGTCATGATCCGATCGAGAAGCCGCCCTTCATCATGGGGCCGTCGGGCCCGAAGGTGATCCACGTCAGCTACACGTCGGCCAGCGTCGAGCAGGTCTATTTCCCGGATGCCGAGGTCGTCGGCGACGTGGGCCCGAGCCTGGAGCTGCTGGCGGACCGCCTCGAAGGCAAGTTGCCGCAAGCCGCGGCGCTGCTGCCACTCCGTGAGGAGATACTCAGGCATATCGCCGACCGCGCCACCGAGGCACGCTGGCCGCCGACGCCGCAGCGGATCGTGCACGACATCCGCCAGGTGATCCCGGAGAACGGCATCGTCGCGCTCGACAACGGCATGTACAAGATCTGGTTCGCGCGCAACTACCGTACCCGCGTCGCCAACACGCTCTTGCTGGACAACGCGCTGGCGACGATGGGCGCCGGCCTGCCGTCGGCGATGATGGCGGCGATGCTCTTTCCCGACCGCCGCGTGCTCGCGGTTGCCGGCGACGGCGGCTTCATGATGAACAGCCAGGAGATGGAGACCGCCGTCCGTCTCAAGCTCAACCTGGTCGTGCTGGTGCTGGAGGACAACGCCTACGGCATGATCCGCTGGAAGCAGGCCGTCGATCATTTCGCCGATTTCGGCATGACCTTTGGCAATCCCGATTTCGTCCTCTACGCGAAGGCCTATGGGGCCAAGGGCCATCGTATCGCGAGCATCGACAGCTTCGGTCCGACGCTGGATGCCGCCTTCAAGGAGGGCGGCGTGCACCTGATCGTGATCCCGATCGACTATTCGGAGAACGTGCGGGTGCTCGTGGATGAGCTGCGGGCTCACGAGAAGTCGAAGGCGTGATGTGCTCGTCACTCTCGCCACACCCGTCATTGCGAGCGTAGCGAAGCAATCCAGAGTGTTTCCGCAGAGGCAATCTGGATTGCTTCGTCGCTGCGCTCCTCGCAATGACGGAGTATGCCGATCAGCCAAAATGCGATAACACCTTGCGTCAACGTAATCCAACCAACCACAGGATTCTGAAATGACTCGCGTTCGTTGTGTCACCGAGATGGGCATGGGCGTCGACGTCCACGGCAGGGACGCCACCAAGGCGGCGAAGCGGGCGGTGTCGGATGCGATCAGGCATTCGAGCCTGGGTTTCTTCCGGATGATCGGCAAGACCGCGAACGACATGTTCGTCGATGTCACGATCGGGGTGCCCAACCCTGAGGCGGTGGACAAGGAAGCCGTTGCAAAGGAGCTGCCCTACGGCACCGTGACCGTGACTGCGATCAAGGGCGGGCTGGAGATTCCCTCGGCTACGGAAGTGGCCAACGACCCCATCCTCATCGCCAATGCGGCCGTCATCGTCAGCTTCGACAAGGATTAGGCCGGTGTCCGACAGCAATGAGGCGCTGCTGGATCGCCCGATCTGGAGCGCACTGACAACGAGCCAGAAGCATCTGGCGGAGGGCGGTCCGCGAGCGCGGCGCTATCCCGTGGACATGACGCCGTTTGCCGACATGGTCGACATGTCGCCGGCAAGTTTTGCTGCGCTCCATGATCTCCTGTCGGGCTCGCAGGTTGCCGCGCTGTTCACGCCGGAGCCGGTCGAAATGCCCGCCGGTTTCAAGGTCGTGCTGGCCGAGACCGGCGAGCAGATGATCGGCTCGCCTGCCGACAGTCCGCTCCGCGATGCCGAGATCGTCACATTGGGCGCCGGTGACGTTCCCGCCATGATGGCGCTGACGGAGCTGACCAAGCCCGGGCCATTCGCGCTGCGCACCCACGAGCTCGGCACGTTCCTCGGCATCCGCGCCGGCGGCGAGTTGGTCGCGATGACGGGCGAGCGGATGAAGCCGGGAAAGTTCGTCGAGATGACGGCCGTCTGCGTGCATCCGGAATATCGGGGGCGTGGCTACGCGCAGGCGCTGCTCGCGGCGGTCGCGCGCCGGATCGAGGCGCGCGGCGAGATTCCGTTCCTGCACGTGTTCTCGAACAATACATCCGCGATCGCGCTGTACCAGCGACAGGGCATGCGGATTCGGCGGCGCCTGTACGTCACTGCGTTTATGAAGGAGGGATAGGCTCCCTCAGGTGCCGCCCTTCATTTCCTTCGAATTCACGCTATATCCGTCCCAACCACAATTGGGGGAAACACATGGACGCCAGGACAACCGATTTTTCCGCCGTACGGACGGCGATGCAGCGCTACGTCGATCAGGAGATCGTTCCCGGCGTGTCCTGGGCGGTGCTGCGCGGCGGCGAGGTCGTCGACCAGCAATGCGTCGGCTTCGCTGATCGCGAGGCCAACACCGCGCTGCGGCCCGACCACATTTTCCGCGCGTTTTCGAATACCAAGATCTTCATCACGTGCTCGATCATGCTTCTGATGGAAGAGGGGCGCATCGGGCTTGACGACGTTGTCGAAAAATTCCTGCCGCAGCTCGGCAATCGCAAGGTGCTGAAGCAGGGCGCGTCGGGTCTTGCCGATGTCGAGCCCGCGAAGGGGTCGATCACGATCCGCCAGCTCCTGACCCACACCTCCGGCCTCAGCTACGGCATCTTCGATCCCGGCGCGGTGCTGTTCAAGGGCTATAACGACGCGCGCGTGCTCAATCCGCTGACGCCGCTGACCGACATGATCGACCAGCTTGCCGATCTGCCGCTGTCCTATCATCCCGGCAGCGGCTGGGAATATTCAGTCGCGACCGACGTGCTCGGCCGCGTCGTCGAGGTCGCCTCCGGAACATCGCTCGATGCCTTCCTCAAGGCGCGCATTTTCGATCCGCTCGGCATTACCGACACCGGATTTTACGTGCCCGAAGCGCAGCAGGGCAGGCTGGTCGCGCTCTACACCGGCGCCGACGTGCTCGACCCGATGAAGCCCGGCCTGACGCGGGCCGACAATCTGCCTTATCCGCAAGCCTATCGCCGCCCGTTCCCGCGGCTCTCCGGCGGCGGAGGTCTGGTCTCGACGCTGCCGGACATGCTCGCGCTGGCGCGCGCATTGGTGCCCGGGTCGGATACGCTGCTGAAGCCGGACACGCTGCGGCAGATGATGACGAACCAGCTGCCCGCAGGGCAGACCATCCGCTTCGCCAATCTCGGGCCGATGCCCGGCAAGGGTTTTGGTCTCGGCGGTGCCGTCACCTTCGCACCGACGCCGTTCGATCCGCCGAATTCCACCGGCGAATTCCAGTGGGGCGGGCTTGCCGGCACCCATTGGTGGATCTGCCCGCAGGCCAATACCGCGGGTGTCCTGATGGCCCAGCGGCACATGGGCTTCTGGAATCCGTTCTTCTTCGAGTTCAAGCGCCTGGCCTACCAGGCGGTCGGAGGCTGATCGCAAAAAAATTGCAGGCCTCCGCGAATCCTTTTCGCCCGTCGTGCCCTCCTTGTCGTCGAGGCATTCCGCCTCGGCTCGTGTCGGAGGATGTGATGGGATTTTACAGGAAGAACATCGGTGGCCTGCATCAGGCGGTGCGGGTGGCGCTCGGACTTGCGGTCGTGATTGCCGGGTTCGCGTATCTGTCCGGGCTTGCGGCGTGGCTGGTCGCGCTCGGCGGCGCAGGCGTCGCGCTGACCGGCCTCGTCGGCTACTGCCCGATGTGCGCGATGGCCGGGATCGGACGAGGAGGCGTGTCGTGAGTGCGGCTGCGATCCCGCCCAACCTGTTCGAGGCTGCGCGCCTCGGCGATCCCGAGGCGATCGCCTCGCTGCTGGCGACGGCGCAGCCGGATATCCGCCGCTACGCGCGCGCGAGCTGCCGCAGCTCGGCG
Organism: Bradyrhizobium sp. CCBAU 11361; assembly: GCF_028128935.1. Lineage (NCBI taxonomy): Bacteria > Pseudomonadati > Pseudomonadota > Alphaproteobacteria > Hyphomicrobiales > Nitrobacteraceae > Bradyrhizobium > Bradyrhizobium sp. CCBAU 11361. The sequence goes on along the minus strand of NZ_LBJZ01000188.1, from coordinate 42,513 downwards.
GATGCCGAGGATGCGACGCAGGAGGCGCTGTGGATCCTGTTCCGCCATGTCGGCAGCATCCGATCGCTGCTGGCGTTTTCCGCCTGGCTGTTCAGCGTGGTCCGCCGCGAATGCCTGCGGCTTGCGCGCAAGGCCGGCCTTGTGCCGGCCATCGATTTCAGTGAAGCGGAGGCCGCACTGCTGTCGCGGCCGGAGGCGGATCTGCGGCTCGACGTAGCCGCGGCTTTCGAAGCGCTGCCGCCGCACTATCGCGACGTCGCGCTGATGCGCGACGTCAAGGAAATGACCATCGACGAAATCGCCGTCGCACTCGGTGCGTCCAGGCAGACCGTCAAGGCCCGCCTGCATCGCGCCCGCGCCTTGATGCGCGAATATCTGACGAGATGAGACATGACCGATTATCAAAATCCCGATGACCTGAAATCCGTCCCGGCCTTCATTGCGCTCGCGCCGGTCGAGGCCAACGCCTTCCTCGCCTTCAATCATGCCGTCGAGCGCAAGGACGGCTTGATCCCGCCGAAATATCGCGAGCTGATCTCGCTCGCGGTCGCGCTCACCACGCAATGCGCTTATTGCCTCGACGTGCATACGGCACAGGCGGCGAAGGCCGGCGCGACGCGCGAGGAAGTCGCGGAAGCGGCGTTGATCGCCGCCGCGGTCCGCGCCGGCGGCACGCTCGGCCATGCGCTGTTGGCGCAACGCCTGTTCGAGCGACATCGAGGCGAGGGGGCGGGATGAGCTGCATCGGTCGGTGACTGGATCGTGCGCGTGAGCAACTACCTCGGCCTCGACGGATTTCGTTACGGCTGGGTCGCGGCCTGGATCGACGAGCGCGGCGATCACGGCTTCGACTATTCGCCGGGGCTGACGCGATTGCTCGCGGTGCCGCATGCGCGCGCTATGATCGACATGCCGATCGGATTGAATCCGAGCGGCTATCGAACGTGCGACCTGCGCGCTCGCGAACTGGTTGGCCCCGCCGTGTTTCTCGGTGCGCGCCGGGACCTCTGGACATTTCCCGACATGGCGACAGCCAATCGTCACTACTGGAAGCGCGAGGGCAAGGGCAGGGGCGTGTCGGCGCAGCTCTGGAACATCAGGGACAAGATCAGGGAGGTCGACGAGATCATGACGCCCACGCGGCAAGCAACGATCGGCGAGGCGCATCCGGAGTTGATCTTCTGGAATCTCGCCGGCCGCCTGCGGCTCGACAGCAAGACGTCAGCGCAAGGCCGCGAACAACGCATTGCGCTGCTGGAGCGACGCGGCTTCACGCGCCTGCGGAAATGGCTGACGCAGCGCCACGGCACCGGCATCGGCCGCGACGATCTCATCGACGCCTGCGCCTGCGCGATTGCAGCGCGCGACAGCACGCAGTCGGTCGGCGATGGCGAGATCGATCCGCGCGGATTGCGGATGGAGATCAATTATTGAGGCGGCGCCAAGGTGCACTCGGGATAAAGCGGCAATTTATTTGACAGATATAGGAACTGCGGGTGGTCGGCCCGCGTTCCCCGTGCGAAGGGATTACAGAGAACTTTCGCGATGAATGATACCAGTCAATTCGCGACCGCGCTGCTCGCGCTCGTCTTCATCGGAGCCCTGCTCGTCACCGGGCAGCTCTTCATCAAGCAACGCGCGCAGCGCGACATCGCGTATGCGACAAGTCACTTGCTGCCGCGGCTGTGATCCAACTTCGGTGCGAAAAGATCGTGTGATCTCTGCATCGGCCTTGTGCCGTTCGTCCGCTCGCCTAGATTAGGCGACAATCTCACGAACGATGCCGGGGTCCCGATGTCCGATCTCTCTACCTTTCCCATCACCAAGCGCTGGCCGGCCGAGCATCCGGAGCTGCTTCAGCTCTATTCGCTGCCGACGCCGAACGGCGTCAAGGTTTCGATCATGCTGGAGGAGATCGGGCTGCCCTACGAAGTCCATCTCGTCGACTTCAACAAGGACGACCAGAAGACATCAGAGTTTCTGTCGCTCAATCCGAACGGCAAGATTCCCGCGATCCTCGATCCCAACGGTCCCGGCGGCAGGCCGCTGCCGCTGTTCGAATCCGGAGCGATCCTGCAATATCTCGCGGAGAAGACCGGCAAGCTGCTGCCGCAGGATGCGGCGCGCCGCTACCAGACCATCCAGTGGTTGCATTTCCAGATGGGCGGGATCGGGCCGATGTTCGGCCAGGTCGGCTTCTTCCACAAATTCGCCGGCAGGGATTTCGAGGACAAGCGGCCGCTCGAACGGTACGTGGGCGAGTCCAGGCGTCTGCTCGGCGTGATGGAGATGCATCTGGCCGGCCGGCAATGGTTCATGGATGACGACTACACCATCGCCGACATCTCCATGCTCGGCTGGGTGCGCAACCTCATCGGTTTCTACGGCGCCGGTGACCTCGTCGAATTCACCCGGTTCAAATCGGTTGCTGCCTGGCTCGAACGCGGCCTGGCGCGTCCCGCCGTGCAGCGCGGGTTGAACATCCCGAAGCGTCCGTGAAACTAGCTGAGCGCCTTGTGGGTCATGTAGAGCGCCATCAGCGAGACGAGGGCGATCATGACCCGGCGCAGCACCAACTTGCTGACACCATTCGCCATGCGTGCGCCGAGATCGGTGCCGACCCAGAGGCCGATAACAATGCCTGTTATGGCCGGCCAACCGACCATGAGCCCCTTGCTCCAGTAGATCCACGCCGCTGGAATGTTGGTCGGGATCACCGAGAAGACGAGGCTGACGAGCTGCGCCTGATGTTGCGGCACGCGCAGGCCCGCGGCGAGGCCGACGGTGATCGCAAGGCCGCCGCCGATGCCCATGAAGCCGGAGGAAAAGCCGGCCAGCGTGCCGATGAGGAACAGCGGAAGCCAGGGCAAATCGGCGGGATCGCCGGCCGCGCCAGCGCCGTCCTTGCGGTCACGGCGCAGCAGCAGCGCCGCGATCAAGAGAGCGAGGTAGACGACGTAGGTCCATTGCAGGACTGCATCGGACACGGAGGCCGCGGCATAGCCGCCGCCCGCGCCACCGACAAGAAATCCGATGCCGATCCAGACGATCCATTGCAGCGGACTGCGATTGCCACTCTGCCAGTAGCGGCGCACACCGGCGAGACCGGTTGGCGGGACCTGCGTGATCAGCGACGTACCCTGGGCGACATGTTGCTCGGCCCCGAGCAGCAGAACGGAAAAGATCACGAGGCCGCCACCCGGGCTCGTGCCCATGAAGCCCGATGTCACGCCGCCGACGAGCCCGACGCCGATGCCTGCGAGCAGTTCGACAATCCAGGACATGGCTCAAGCCCGGGTTCGTCGCTTGACGTCCGGCTTCATCGTGCGGAAGCCGTCGATCACGGCATCGACTGTCGCCATGCAGGCATCGACGTCAAAGTCCTCGCCCCAGCATTTTTGCAGCACAAAGCCCTGGAAGATCGCGATCAGCACGCGCGCGATGGCGTCGGCGCCGAGGTCGCGCTTGACGAGGCCGTCGTGCTGGGCGCGCTCGACCAGCGCCACGATCAGGGCACGCGGCATCTCGATGCCCTCGACGACGCTGGTGCGGACGCGGCGGTTGCGCAGCGCTTCGGCCCAGCCATGGATGCCGACGCGCCGCCGCGCTTCGCCGGCGGGATCGATGAGCCATTGCGCGTAAACGCGGACCAGGGCGTGAAGGCCTTCGATCGGATCGCCCGATCCCTGCGCGACCGAGTCGAGCACGGCCTCACGGCGATGCCGGTCGTCAGCGAGCGCCTCGATCAGGTCGTCCTTGCTCTGGAAGTAGAGATAGACCGCGCCATGGCTCAGCCCCGACCGCTTCACGATGTCGGCCATGCCGGTCTGATGAAAGCCGTTCTCGGCGAAGCAGGCGAGGGCGGCCTCGAGGATCTGCTGCCGCCGGCCTTCACGCTGCTTGTCGCTGATCTTGGGCATCAGGGCGTCCATAACTGACTGATTGATCGTTTTAGTGATTCGTCAGGAGCGACGTGAATGTCAGCGCAGAATAATAAAAAACGATCGATCAGTCAGTTTTAAATGAACAAGGGGCTTTGGTCAAGTCCGGATGGCCCCGGGCCGAGGAACAGGAGGAGTAACGGCTGGCGAGCCGAAGTGACGGCTTGGCTCGCGATGATGTGCCGCTAGAACAGCCGTCCGCCGTTCGGCACGGGCTTGCCCGGCTGCACCAGCACGACCTTGCCGTCGGCATCGGGGAAACCGAGCGTCAGCACTTCCGACACGGCGGGCCCGATCTGGCGCGGGGGGAAATTGACGACGGCCGCGACCTGTTGTCCCACCAGCGTTTCCAGCGGATGGTTCTCGGTGATCTGCGCCGAGCTCTTGCGCACGCCGATGGCCGGACCGAAGTCGATCCACAGCCGCCAGGCCGGCTTGCGTGCCTCCGGAAACGGCTTGGCATCGACGATGGTGCCGACGCGGATATCGACCGCGAGGAAGCTGTTGAAGTCGATGGTCGGCGACGGGGCCGCGGCGGGATCGTGAGTGACGTGCATGATGTGTCCGTTGACAGAGTTCGAAAGCATCGCTCGCAATATTGTCGCGCGAACCGGAGTTTCGTACAACGCCGCAGCCGAAGCATCACGCATGCGCGAGGAACGTCTTGCCCAACATCATCTACGGCATCAAGAACTGCGACACCATGAAGAAGGCCCGCGCCTGGCTCGACAGCCATGGCGTTGCCTATGAGTTTCACGACTACAAGGCGGCCGGCGTCGAGAAGGACAAGCTCAAGCAGTGGAGCGACAAGCTCGGCTGGGAGACGCTGCTCAATCGCGCCGGCACGACCTTCAAGAAGCTGCCCGACGCCGACAAGGAAGGCCTCACCGAGAAGAAGGCACTGGCGTTGATGCTAGCGCAACCATCGATGATCAAGCGTCCGGTGCTGGAAGTCGGCGGCAAGCTGCTGGTCGGCTTCAAGCCGGACATCTACGCCAAGGACGTCAGGACGAAGTAGGCCGGCGCCAAATCGCGCTGAAGGCTAGTTCAGCTCGATGATCTCGGTGGCGTCGGCGGGACCGGACCGGTCCGCGAACTCGACGACGTCGGCGGCCGCGATACGGCCGGGGGCGCGATGAAAGAGATCGCGATCGATCAAGGCGCGCAATTTCGGGCGCGGCAGCGCGTCATTTCCGCGCATCAGATTCTTGATCTCGAAGCCGCCGTCCTCGCAGAAGGTCTTGAGCGAGGCGATGATGTGACAGACCTTGCCGTCGGTCAGGAACGGCAGCAGCAGTCGCTCGTAGGCGACGATGCGCCCGTAGATGTCGTCGACATCGGCAACGCTGTAGACCGGAAGCCCGCGCGCGACGCATTCGTAATAGATGGGCATCACGGAGGGCACGAGCTGCGGCCCGATATATTCATCCAGCGGCACGCCCTTGCCGGTATGTCCATAGGCGCGCGAAATCCGCGTGCCTTCGCTCTGGATGACGAGACGCGGCACCGGAATCGAGGTGTCCACCGTGTAATAGATGAGATCGGACAGCTCTTCCTCGAGCCGCGCAGGCTGGTACTCCCAGATCGCCGGCGCGATCCGCTGGCGCGCATAGAGGCGCAGCCACGTGTTCAGGAGATCACGTTGCCTGATCGACTTGACGACGGAGGGCGCGGCGCTTGCGAAATCCAAAACAATATTCCCGGCAGATCGAAACCCGCGCATCATCCACGTTGCGGGAAAATATTCTATGAAGGCTGGCGCGCCGGACGAAAGACCGTTAACGACGGCTTGATGACCGGTGCTTTCGTGAACCGGAAGGCCGGGCAGGCGTGACATCAAAACATCTCCGACTAAGGGAGCATTCGTATCCCAGCCGGAGACCTGATCTGCTCAGCTTTCCGCCTTGCCTAACCCCCGTCACCTCCGGCATATTCCGCGCCCGGAGGCGGCGTTCCGGGAAGGCTCCAAGGCCTCCTGAAAGCCGAAGCAACAAGGACAGCCACGCGGGTCGCGCGGGCAGGGGGAAATCTGTTTGGCCGATGAGTTCATTCTCGAGACGGAAGGCTTGACCAAGGAGTTCGCGGGCTTCTTCGCTGTCCGCGACGTTGCGCTCAAGGTCCGCCGTGGGAGCATTCACGCGTTGATCGGCCCGAACGGCGCCGGCAAGACGACGTGCTTCAATCTTCTGACCAAGTTCCTCAAGCCGTCCGCCGGGAAGATCCTGTACAAGGGCCAGGACATCACTGCGATGGCGCCGGCCGACGTGGCCCGCATGGGACTGGTGCGATCGTTCCAGATCTCGGCGGTGTTTCCGCACATGACTGCCCTGGAAAACGTTCGCGTCGCGCTTCAGCGCCAGCACGGCAGTTCCTTCGATTTCTGGCGCTCCAAGTCCGTGCTCAACCGCTTCAACGATCGTGCACGTGATCTGTTGAACGATGTCGGCCTCAGCGAGTTTGCCAATACGCCTGCGGTCGAGATGCCCTACGGGCGCAAGCGCGCACTCGAGATTGCAACTACGCTCGCACTCGACCCCGAGATGATGCTGCTGGACGAGCCGATGGCCGGCATGGGCCACGAGGACATCGACAAGATCGCGGCGCTGATCAAGCGCATCTCCGCGAAATACACCATCCTGATGGTCGAGCATAATTTGAGCGTCGTGGCCAATCTCTCCGACATCATCACCGTGCTGACGCGCGGGCAGGTGCTTGCGCAGGGCCATTACAGCGAGCTCACCAAGGACGAGCGCGTCAAGGAAGCCTACCTGGGAGCCGGTCATGCCTGACACTGCGATCGCCGAGGCTCCGGCAAAGGCTGCGAGCGGCGGAAACATCCTCCAGGTCCGTAACCTCGAGGCCTGGTACGGCGAGTCCCACATCCTGCATGGGATCAATTTCGACGTGAACGCGGGCGAGGTCGTCACCCTGCTCGGGCGCAACGGCGCCGGCAAGACGACCTCGCTGAAGTCGATCATGGGCATCATCGGCAAGCGTACCGGCTCGGTGAAATTCAACAACCAGGAGATCATCCGCGCGACCTCCGACAAGATCGCGCGCATGGGCATCGCGTTCTGCCCGGAAGAGCGGGGGATCTTCGCCAGCCTCGACGTACGGGAGAATTTGCTATTGCCGCCAGTGGTCCGCGAAGGCGGACTGCCGCTCGAGCAGATCTTCGACCTGTTTCCGAACCTGAAGGAGCGGCTCAACAGCCAGGGCACCAAGCTGTCCGGCGGCGAGCAGCAGATGCTGGCGATCGCGCGGATCCTGCGCACCGGCGCGAGCTTCCTGATGCTGGACGAGCCGACCGAGGGCCTTGCGCCCGTCATCATCCAGCAGATCGGCCACACCATTGCGCGGCTCAAGAAGGAGGGTTTCACGATCCTCCTCGTCGAGCAGAACTTCCGCTTCGCATCGACCGTGGCCGACCGCTATTACATCGTCGAGCACGGCAAGGTGATCGACGGTTTTTCGAACTCGGAACTGTCTGCGAACATGAACAAGCTGCATACCTATCTCGGCGTCTGACGCCCCGAGGCATTCAATAGAGGATTTTCCGGAGGAAATATGAAACAGCATTTTTCTGCGCTTCTTCTCGGCATGGCGTTGGGATTCGTCGCAAGCGGCGCGTCGGCACAGGACAAGACCGTCAAGATCGGCGTGCTGACCGATAATTCCGGTCTCTATTCCGACCTCGGTGGCGCGGGCTCCACGCTGGCAGCCCAGATGGCGATCGAGGATTCCGGGCTTGCCGCCAAGGGCTGGAAGGTCGACTTGATCTCCGCCGATCATCAGAACAAGCCCGATATCGCCACCACCATCGCGCGCCAATGGATCGACGTCGAGAAGGTCGACATCTTCATGGATGTGCTGAACTCCGGTGTCGCGCTCGCGGTCAACAACGTCGTCAAGGAGAAGAATTCGATCCTGATCGACACGGGTGCGGCGACGTCGGATCTGACGAACGCCCAATGTTCGCCGAACACCATCCACTGGGTCTATGACACCTACATGCTGGCCAACAGCACCGGTCAGGCGCTGGTGAAGGCTGGCGGCGATTCCTGGTTCTTCCTGACGGCCGACTATGCGTTCGGCGCGGCGCTGGAGCGCGACACGGCGGCGGTGGTGCAGAAGGCGGGCGGCAAGGTGCTCGGCAGCGTCAAGCATCCACTCAATTCCTCAGACTTCTCCTCGTTCCTTTTGCAGGCACAGGCATCGAAGGCAAAGATCGTCGGACTTGCGAATGCCGGTGGCGATACCACCAATTCGATCAAGCAGGCCGCCGAGTTCGGCATCGTTGCGGGCGGGCAGAAGCTTGCCGGGCTGCTGTTGTTCATCACCGACGTTCACTCGCTCGGCCTGAACGTGGCACAAGGGCTCAATTTCACCGAAACCTTCTATTGGGATCTCAACGACGGAACGCGGGCCTTCTCCAAGCGCTTTTCGGAGCGCATGAAGAACAAGGCGAAGCCTTCGATGGTGCAGGCCGGTGTCTATTCGGGACTGATCCATTACTTCAAGGCACTGGAGGCGACGGGCGGCAATCCGCACGACGGCGCCAAAATGGTCGAGAAGATGAAGTCGATGCAGACCGACGATCCGCTGTTCGGTCAGGGCAGTATCCGGGTCGATGGCCGCAAGATTCACCCTGCTTACCTGTTCGAGGTCAAGAAGCCTTCGGAATCGAAGGGGCCGTGGGACTACTATAAGCTGGTGGGCACCGTTCCCGCGGACCAGGCGTTCCGGCCGCTCTCCGAGAGCGTCTGTCCGCTGGTGAAGAAGTAACTCTCGTGGCCCGCCGGGCGGTCGTGCCGCCGGCGGGCTTTCATTTTGGTGGCGGAAGCTAATCCTGATGCAGGCTCTCTACGCACAGCTACTGGTGGGACTGATCAACGGCTCGTTCTACGCGCTGCTCAGTCTCGGTCTTGCCGTGATCTTCGGCATGCTCAACATCATCAATTTCGCCCACGGCGCGCTCTACATGATGGGCGCTTTCGTCGCCTACTTCCTGCTGAACCTCGGCGGCATCAACTACTGGTGGGCATTGCTGCTGGCGCCGATCATCGTCGGCATCTTCGGCATGATCCTGGAGCGGACCATGCTGCAATGGTTGACCGGGCTCGACCATCTCTATGGCCTGCTCCTGACCTTCGGCATCGCGCTGATCGTGCAGGGCCTGTTCCAGAACTATTTCGGCTCCTCCGGCCTGCCGTACGCCATTCCGGACCAGCTCAAGGGCGGCATGAATCTCGGCTTCATGTTCCTGCCGATCTATCGCGGCTGGGTCGTCGTCTTCTCGCTGGTCGTGTGTCTGGCGACCTGGTTCCTGATCGAGAAGACGCGGCTCGGCGCCTACCTGCGCGCCGCCACCGAAAATCCGACGCTGGTCCGCGCCTTCGGCATCAACGTGCCGCGCATGATCACGCTGACCTACGGTCTCGGCGTTGGCCTTGCCGCGCTCGCGGGCGTGCTCTCGGCGCCGATCAACCAGGTCCGGCCGCTGATGGGCGCCGACCTCATCATCGTCGTGTTCGCCGTGGTGGTGATCGGCGGCATGGGATCGATCATGGGCTCGATCATCACCGGTTTCGCGCTCGGCGTGATCGAGGGCCTGACCAAGTATTTCTACCCCGAGGCCTCCAACACCGTCGTGTTCGTGCTGATGGTGCTGGTGCTCTTGGTGAAGCCAACGGGATTGACGGGAAGGGCGGCCTGATATGACAGCCTTGACGGACGATACGCTGCGGGCGACCCCGCGCGCGATGCGCGACGAGATGATCGTGTTTGTGGTGATGGCGCTGCTGCTGGCGTCGGTCCCGTTCACGGGGGTCTATCCGTTCTTCGTGATGCAGGCGCTGTGCTTCGCGTTGCTCGCCTGCGCCTTCAATCTTCTGATCGGCTATGGCGGCCTGTTGTCGTTCGGCCACGCGATGTTCCTGGGGACGGCGGGCTATTGCAGCGCGCATGCGCTGAAGGTGTGGGCGTTGCCGCCGGAGCTCGGCATTCTAGTCGGTATCGCTGCGGCTTTCGTGCTCTCGATCATCACCGGCTACATCTCGATCCGCCGCCAGGGCATCTATTTCTCGATGATCACGCTGGCGCTGTCGCAGCTGCTGTACTTCATCTACCTCCAGGCGCCGTTCACCCATGGTGAGGACGGCATCCAGGGCATTCCGCAGGGGCGCATGTTCGGCGTCCTCGATCTCACCAAGCCGACGGTTCTGTACTATGTCGTGCTGGTCGGCTTCCTCGCCGGCTTCCTGTTGATCTTCCGCATCATCAACTCGCCGTTCGGCGAGGTGCTGAAGTCGATCCGCGAGAACGAGCAGCGCGCGATCTCGCTCGGCTACCGGACCGACCAGTACAAGTTCATGGCCTTCGTCCTGTCGGGCACGCTGGCCGGCTTCGCCGGATCGCTGAAGGTGTTCGTGGCGCAGAATGCCTCGCTCACCGACGTGCACTGGACGATGTCGGGCGAAGTCGTGCTGATGACGCTGGTCGGGGGGCTCGGCACCATCTTCGGACCGGTGGTCGGTGCCTTCGTGATCATCGCCATGCAGCAATATCTGGCGAGCTTCGGCCAGTGGGTGACGGTGATCCAGGGCTCGATCTTCGTGATCTGCGTGCTCACCTTCCGCCGCGGCGTCATCGGCGAAATCGCGCATTACTTCCGGCGTTCGCTCTAAGTAATTGATTTAACGTCAGTTTGCTGGTTGAGTGAAAGCGGTGGATGATCCCGGTTCCGCGGGCGTGAGGTAGTGCGCGCGCGGATCGAAAATGGTCTATGACAGTTTCGTGACGGCCCTCCCGGGCCGGGCCATTTCCAACCGGTAGTCTATCCCCATGATGCGATGGTTTCGCGCTTTCCTGCCCAAGGAAGAACGGTTCTTCGACCTGTTCGACCGCCATGCCCAGACCGTGATCCAGGGCTCGATCGCGCTCCAGGGCATGCTCAACGGGGGCGAGGAGACGCCGGTTTATTGCCAGCGCGTCAACCAGTTCGAGAACGATGCCGACAACATCACCCGTGAGGTGCTGACGGCGGTGCGCCGCACCTTCATCACGCCGTTCGACCGCGGCGACATCAAGAACCTCATCACCTCGATGGACGACGCCATCGACCAGATGCAGCAGACCGCTAAGGCCGTGATGCTGTTCGAGGTCCGCGCCTTCGAGCCGCCGATGCGCGAGATCGGCGCGCTGCTGATCGAATGCGCCAATCTGGTCGGCCGTGCGCTGCCCCTGATGCAGCAGATCGGCAAGAACGTCGCCATGCTGACCGCGATCACCGAAGAGCTGACCAAGCTCGAGGGCCGGGTCGACGATCTCCACGACATCGGGATGAAGGAGCTGTTCCTCAAGCATCGCGACGGCAGCGCGATGGATTTCATCGTCGGCGTCGAGATCTACGACCATCTCGAAAAGGTCGCCGATCGCTTCGACGACGTCGCAAACGAAATCAACAGCATCGTCATCGAGCAAGTTTAGGGCAGGGGCCTCGCCGTGGATGCTGCGTTGGGTCTTCCCGTCCTGGTCGGACTGATCGCCGTCGCGCTGCTGTTCGACTTCCTGAACGGCCTGCACGACGCCGCCAATTCGATCGCGACCATCGTCTCGACCCGCGTGCTGCGGCCGCAATTCGCGGTGGTCTGGGCCGCGTTCTTCAATTTCGTCGCCTTCATGGTGTTCGGGCTGCACGTCGCCCAGACCATCGGCACCGGCATCATCGATCCCTCGATCGTCGATGCCCAGGTGATCTTCGCGGCCCTCGTCGGCGCCATCGTCTGGAACCTCGTGACCTGGGCGCTCGGCATTCCGTCCTCGTCGTCCCACGCGCTCATCGGCGGCCTGATCGGCGGCGGCATGGCCAAAGCGGGGATTTCGGCGGCGGTCTGGAGCGGATTGACCAAGACCGTGCTCGCCATCGTGCTGTCGCCGCTGGTCGGCTTCCTGCTGGCGATGATGCTGGTTGCGATCGTGTCCTGGGCCTCGGTGCGCTCGACGCCGTTCGCGGTCGACCGCGCCTTCCGCATCCTGCAATTCGCCTCCGCCTCGCTCTATTCGCTAGGCCATGGCGGCAACGACGCGCAGAAGACCATGGGCATCATCGCCGTGCTGCTCTATTCGCAGGGCCACCTTGGCAGCGAATTCTCGGTGCCGTTCTGGGTGGTGCTGTCCTGCCAGGCGGCGATGGCGCTGGGCACGCTGATGGGCGGCTGGCGCATCGTCCGCACCATGGGCCTGCGCATCACCAAGCTGACCCCGATGCAGGGCTTTTGCGCCGAAACCGGCGGCGCCGTGACCCTGTTCATGGCGACCTTCCTCGGGGTTCCCGTCTCGACCACCCACACCATCACCGGCGCGATCGTGGGCGTTGGCGCGGCCCGCCGGGTCTCCGCGGTGCGCTGGAACGTCGCCAGCTCGATCGTCTATGCCTGGGTGATCACGATCCCGGCCTCCGCGATCGTGGCGGCGCTGACCTGGTGGGCGGTCAAGATCTTCGTCAGGTGACGAATTTCAGCCCGGCGATGCCGGCGACGATCAGCCCGATGCTGGCAAGCCGGAATGCCGTGGCCGGCTCGCCGAACAGGATGATGCCAAGTGTCGCGGTGCCGACCGCGCCGATGCCGGTCCACACCGCATAGGCGGTTCCGACGGGCAGCGATTTGAGGGCGAGTCCGAGCAGGATGACGCTGCCGGCCATCGCCGCGAGCGTGATGACGGACGGAACAAGCCTGGTGAAACCCTCAGTATATTTCAGGCCGATCGCCCAGGTAATCTCGAGCAGACCGGCGACGAACAGGATGCTCCAGGCCATGACGACCCTCCGTGCAAGGCAGGGTCGTCCCCGCGGCTGATATGCTGATGAAAAGGAAGGCCGTCCTCCCCAGGGGCGATATGGGGCTGGCCGAAGGGCTCCGCAATCACCAAATGAGGCTTGATCAGGCCCATTTTCCCTGCCAAACGCTCCCGCCATGTCCGACATCGCCATTCCAGCCGAATCGCCGGCCCGTTCCCCGCTTGCCGCTGAAGTGGCGCGGCGGCGGACCTTTGCGATCATCTCCCACCCCGACGCCGGCAAGACCACGCTGACCGAAAAGCTGCTGCTGTTCGGCGGCGCCATCAACCTCGCCGGTCAGGTCAAGGCCAAGGGCGAGCGGCGCAACACGCGTTCGGACTGGATGAAGATCGAGCGCGAGCGCGGTATCTCGGTCGTGACGTCCGTGATGACCTTCGAGTTCGAGGGTCTCGTGTTCAACCTCCTGGACACGCCGGGCCACGAGGACTTTTCGGAAGACACCTATCGCACGCTGACGGCCGTCGACTCCGCCGTCATGGTCATCGACGCCGCCAAGGGCATCGAGGCGCGCACCCGAAAACTGTTCGAGGTCTGCCGCCTGCGCGACATTCCGATCATCACCTTCATCAACAAGATGGATCGCGAGAGCCGCGACGTCTTCGAGCTGCTGGACGAGATCGAGAAGACGCTGGCGCTCGACACCACGCCGATGACCTGGCCGGTCGGCCGCGGCCGCGACTTCCTCGGCACCTATGACGTTGTCAATGGCGGCGTGCGCCTGCTCGAAGGCGGCGGCGCCAAGACCGGCGCGGCGCAGCAGATCGAGATCGAGGAGCTCGCCAAGCTCAACGCCAATCTCGACGTCTCCGCGGTGAAGGACGAACTCGAGCTCGTCACCGAGGCGTCCAAACCGTTCGAGCTGGAGGCGTTTCGCGAGGGCCATCTGACGCCGGTCTATTTCGGCAGCGCGCTGCGTAATTTCGGCGTCGGCGATCTCCTCGAGGGCCTTGGCAAGTTCGCGCCCGAGCCGCGTGCGCAGGAGAGCGACCAGCGCAAGGTCGAGGCGACCGATCCGCGCATGAGCGCCTTCGTGTTCAAGATCCAGGCGAACATGGACCCGAACCACCGCGACCGTATCGCCTTCGCGCGCCTGTGCTCGGGCAAGCTCAGCCGCGGCATGAAGGCAAAGCTGGTGCGCACCGGCAAGAGCATGCCGCTGTCGAGCCCGCAATTCTTCTTCGCGCAGGACCGCTCGGTGGCGGATGAGGCCTTTGCCGGCGACGTCGTCGGCATTCCCAATCACGGCACGCTGCGCATCGGCGATACCCTGACCGAGGGCGAGGATTTCAACTTCGTCGGCGTGCCGAGCTTTGCGCCGGAAATCGTCCGCCGCGTGCGTCTCACCGACGCGATGAAGGCGAAGAAGCTCAAGGAAGCGCTTCAGCAGATGTCGGAAGAGGGCGTCGTGCAGGTGTTCCGCCCGCGCGACGGCGCGCCGGCGCTGGTCGGCGTGGTCGGTGCGCTCCAGCTCGACGTGCTGAAGGCACGGCTGGAGGCGGAATATTCCCTTCCGGTCGAGTTCGAGGTCAGCGAGTTCCAGCTTGCGCGATGGGTCTCGTCAGACGATCGCAAGAAGCTCGACACCTTCATTGCCGCCAACACCTCGAGCATCGCCGACGACGTCGATGGTGATCCCGTCTATCTGGCGAGGAACGAGTTCTATCTCGGCTACACCAGGGAACGCGCCGAGGGCATCGAGTTCACCAACGTCAAGGATGTCAAGAAGAAGGGGTAGAGTGGTCAAGCGCTGCGCTGTGCGGCCACATCCTCTACCGTCATGCCCCGCGAAGGCGGGGCATCCAGTACGCCGCGGCTTCTCCATTCAATCACAAACGTCTCGGCGTACTGGGTCGCCCGGTCGAGCCGGGCGACGACACCGCCCTTGAACGCGGGCATGTGAACGTCCGCAGGCTTGACGTTGTCGGCGGCAATGCCACGTTCCAGATATGTGGCCTTGCGAGCTCGCATCATGTGGCGCGGCATTCTCGTTCTCATATTGCTGGCGATCTCGACGGTCGCCGCCGCCGACGAACGGCCCCGGCAGATCAATCCGATCCCGTTCTCGCACGAGCCGTGCAGCGTGCTCGACTATCGGCCCTGCACGCCGTCCTATTGCAGCCCGCTCGAGCCCGGCCCCTGCATTCCCGAGATCGACTACCCCTACGGCCAGAATCTCCAGCTCACAATCGAGAGCATGCCGTCCGAGACCGACCGCGCCAAATACCAGAAGCCGGATCACGATCTCGACACGATCGGCGATCTCTTCGCCGCTCTGCGCACCTGCTGGTCGCCGCCATCGGACAATGCGCGGGCGGGCATGCAGATGTCGGTGCGCTTCAGCTTCAACAAGGCGGGCGGCCTGATCGGCCCGCCACGCCTCACATTCGCCACCGCGGGCGTTCCGGCGGACACCCGCACGACCTATCTGAACGCCATCAATGCATCGCTGAAGGCCTGCCTGCCGCTGAAGTTCACCAGCGATCTCGGCGGCGCCCTGGCGGGGCGGCCGATCGCGATCCGCTATGTCGATAATCGCGAGCTGGGCAAGTAGCGCATCAGTTGCGACCGGCGGCCAATCGATGATACCTCAGAGGCGGGGCTGCTTGAGGGGAGGACGTCGTGGGTCTGCTGGTCATGATCCTGGGGCTGGTGCTGTTTTTCGCGGCCCATGTTTTCACGACGAAACGCGAGGTGCGCGCGCAGGCGATCGCGAGGCTGGGCGAGGGGACCTACAAGATCCTCTATTCGCTCGTCTCGCTTGCGGGGCTCGCGCTGATCATCTGGGGCTTTGGTCATTACCGTGCGGCCGGCTGGATCGACGTCTGGTATCCGCCGAAGGCGATGAAGCACATCACGCTCGCGCTGATGCTGCCCGCGGTCATCCTGGTGGTCGCCTCTTATCTGCGCGGCCGCATCTATGCGACGCTGAAACATCCGATGTTGGCCGGCATCAAGCTGTGGGCGGCCGCGCATCTCCTCGCAAATGGCGATCTCGGCTCCATCATCCTGTTCGGCTCGTTCCTGGGCTGGGCGGTGTATGACCGCATTTCGCTGAAGCATCGCACCGACAGTGGCGGCCCGCCGATTCCGGTGGGCGGCGCCACCAACGACCTGATCGCGGTTGCTGTCGGCGTGGTTGCGTATCTGGCGCTGGCGTTTGCGTTCCATCCTGTCGTGATCGGAGTTCCCGTCGTGGGGGTCTAGCCGATCGGCACAAGACACGACCCGCATGTCCATGCGCGGAAGTAACAAGAGCAACAAGCTTAGGACATTCCGATGGACTGGTCGCAATCTCAGATCCCGCCGATGCGGTTCGAGGCGCGCTTTGGCGATCGGGTTGTCCCGGCGTTCTGCGACAGGCCGGCCAGTCTCTGGGCGATGATCGCAGAGGCCCGCGCACGCAACGGCGACGGCGAAGCGCTGATCTCAGGCAATGTGCGGCTGAGCTGGCGGCAGGTGGTGGAGCAGGCCGCGCGGATCGCGGCGGGCTTTCGCAAGCTCGGCTTGCAGCGCGGCGATCGTGTCGCGATCCTGCTCGGCAACCGCATCGAGTTTCCGCTGCTGCTGTTTGCCGCCGCGCATGAGGGCCTCGTCACGGTGCTGCTCAGCACGCGCCAGCAGAAGCCGGAGATCGCCTATGTGCTCACCGATTGTGGCGCCAAGATCCTGATCCACGAGGCCGGGCTCGCCGGGCGGCTGCCGGATGCGCTTGATGTCCCCGATGTGATCCACCGCGTTGCCGTCGACGACGATCCGGATGTGTCGCGCTTCGCGGTGCTCGCAGACAACGCCGCAGCCGCCGCGCCCGCCGACGTGAACGAAGAGGACACAGCGATGATCCTCTACACCTCGGGCACGACAGGCAAGCCGAAGGGCGCGATGCTGGCCCATTGCAACATCGTCCATTCCTCGATGGTGTTCGTGTCCTGCCTGCAATTGACGGAAAGGGACCGTTCGATCGCGGCGGTGCCGCTCGGTCACGTCACCGGTGTCGTCGCCAATATCACGACCATGATCCGCTGCGGCGGCGCGCTGATCATCATGCCGGAATTCAAGGCCGCCGATTATCTCAAGCTCGCCACGCGCGAGCGCGTCACCTACACCGTGATGGTGCCGGCGATGTACAATCTGTGCCTGCTCCAGCCCGATTTCGCCAGCTACGATCTGTCGAGCTGGCGCATCGGCGGTTTCGGCGGCGCGCCGATGCCGGTCGCGACCATCGAGAAGCTCAAGGTGACGATTCCCGGCCTGAAACTGATGAACTGCTACGGGTCGACCGAGACGACATCGCCCTCGACGATCATGCCTGGCGAGCTCACGGCAAGCCATATCGACAGCGTCGGCCTGCCGTGTCCCGGCGCGCGCATCGTCGCGATGGGGCCGGACGGGCGCGAGCTGCCCCATGGCGAGATCGGCGAGCTCTGGATCCAGAGCGCATCCGTCATCAAGGGCTACTGGAACAACCCGAAGGCGACGGCTGAAAGCTTCACTGCCGGTTTCTGGCATTCAGGCGATCTCGGCTCGGTCGATGCGGACGGTTTCGTCCGCGTGTTCGACCGGCAGAAGGACATGATCAATCGCGGCGGACTGAAGATCTATTCCGCCGAGGTCGAATCCGTGTTGGCGGGCCATCCCGCGGTGATCGAGAGCGCGATCATTGCCAGGGCATGCCCGGTGCTGGGCGAGCGCGTCCATGCCGTGGTGGTGACGCGGACCCCGGTCGCCGCCGACGCCCTGCGGGCCTGGTGCGCGGAGCGGCTGTCCGACTACAAGGTGCCCGAGACCATGGCGATCACCACCGAGCCGCTGCCGCGCAACGCCAATGGCAAGGTGCTGAAGCGGCAGTTGCGGGAGCACTTGGGAACCTGAGCCGGGCAGGCGCTTCCTCCGGGCTCTTCCGGGTGGTTAACGCCTTGATCGGGCTCGCTTTGCCTTGCCACCGCCATATCGTTAGGCTACCTCGCCGCCACGTGGGGGACGGGATTCCTGACGCGAACGCTGAGGCGCGCGCACCCGGACGGGCATGGGATTAGCATAAGTGTCTGAATTATTTGACGAAGTCGACGAGGAAGTACGTCGCGAACAGCTCAAGAAGCTGTGGGATAAATATTCGATCTACTTCATCGCCCTGATGGTGCTGATCGTGGCCGCCGTCGGCGGCTGGCGCGGCTACCAATATCTGGAGGCCAAGAAGGCCGCCGAGGCCGGCGCCGCCTTCGAGAAGGCCGTCGAGCTGTCCGAGCAGGACAAGCATGCGGAGGCCGAGACGGCCTTCACCGAGCTCGCCGCCAAGGCTCCGTCGGGCTATCGCACCTTGGCGCGGCTGCGTGCTGCGGCCGAGGCCGCTAGCCGCGATCCCAAGGCGGCCGCCAAGATGTACGACGACATTGCCGCCGACCGCGGCGTCGGCAGCGAGTGGCAGGATCTGGCGAAGATGCGCGCCGCTGGCCTGCTGATCGACAGCGCCAGCTACGCCGACATCCAGCAGCGGCTGGAGGCTTCCGCTGCGCCCAAATCGACTTTCCGCCACAGTGCCCGTGAGATGCTGGCGCTGTCGGCCTGGCGCAACAACGACACGACCGCGGCCCGCAAATGGCTCGACGCGATCGCCGAGGACGGCGAATCGCCGGCGAGCCTGCGCTCGCGCGCCGAGGCGCTCCAGGCACTGCTGCCGCCCGTCGCCAAAAGCTGACGGTCCCGAGAGCTGAGACGAGACACCGATATGCGCCGCACGCCTCGCCTGATCGCAGCCGCCGTCCTGATCGCCTTCACGGGCGTCCTGGGCGGCTGCTCCAGCTTCGATCCGACCGACATGCTCGATTTCCTCGACACCAAGAAGAAGCTGCCGGGTGACCGCAAGCCGGTCTTCCCGGAGGGCGTGCCGGGCCTCGAGCAGGGTGTGCCGAAGGATCTGTACAAGGGCGCGCAGCAGCAGCCCGATCCGAATGCGCCTGCCGTTGCGGCTTTGCCCGCGGAGCCGCCGCCTGAACAGGCCAAGCCGGGCAAGGGTGCCAAGGCGAAGAAGACCAGACAGCCGGCTGCCGGCGCGGCCGCGCCCGCCGATGCGCCTGCCGGCGAAGTCGATGGCGAGGCCCAGCCGGAGGCCGCGCCGCCCACCGCCGCTCCGCCGCCCAAGCAGAAGATCGTGCGCAAGCGCACCACCGCGCCGCCGCCCGATCAGCCCGTCCAGCAGGCCCAACCGACCCAGACCACGCAGCAGCAATCGCAGCAGGGCGGCTTCCCGGCGCCGCTGCCGAGCGGCAGCTTCTCGCGCTAGAGCATGACCCGGAAAAGTGCGAAGCGGTTTTCCCTCGCGACAAACGCGGAACGCGTTTGCGCGGAGATCATGCTTAAACAACAAGCTGAAGCGCGATGGGGATTCATCCCGGCCTCATCGCGCTTTAATAATTTCATTGCATTGACAGGCGCGGCCTTCGCAGCGCACGAATGACCGATGTCCTTCACGATCGCCATTATCGGCCGGCCCAATGTCGGCAAATCGACGCTGTTCAACCGCCTGGTTGGGCAAAAGCTCGCGCTCGTCGATGACTTGCCGGGCGTCACCCGCGACCGCCGCGAGGGTGAGGCCAGGCTCGGCGACCTCGAATTCACCATCATCGACACCGCCGGCCTCGACGAGGGCGCCAAGGGCTCGCTGACCGCGCGGATGCAGGAGCAGACCGAGGCCGCGATCGCGCAGGCCGACGCGCTGTTCTTCGTCGTCGATGCCCGTATCGGCCTCACGCCGACCGACCGCGCCTTCGCCGATTTTGCCCGCAAGGCCAACAAGCCGGTGCTGCTGGTCGCCAACAAGAGCGAAGGCAAGCATGGCGATGCCGGCGCGATGGAAGCCTTTGCGCTTGGTCTTGGCGATCCCATCCAGATCTCGGCCGAGCACGGCGAGGGGATGGGCGAGCTTTATGACGCCCTCGCCAAGCTGATGCCCGAGCCCGTCGACGAAGATGAGGACGAGGACGACGCGCCGCTCTCCGAGGAAGAAGCCGCGACGCGCCCGATCCGGGTCGCCATCGTTGGCCGGCCAAATGCCGGCAAGTCGACGCTGATCAACCATTTGCTCGGCGAGGAGCGCCTGCTGACCAGCCCGGAGGCCGGCACCACGCGCGATTCCATCGCGGTCGAGATCAACTGGAAGGGCCGCGATTTTCGCGTGTTCGACACCGCCGGCCTGCGGCGTCGCTCGCGCATCGAGGAGAAGCTCGAAAAGCTCTCGGTCGCCGACGCGCTGCGCGCGGTGCGCTTTGCCGAAGTCGTCGTGCTGATGATGGATACGCAGAACCGCTTCGAGGAGCAGGATCTGCGTATTGCCGATCTGGTCGAGCGCGAGGGCCGCGCGCTCGTGCTCGCCGCCAACAAATGGGACCTGATGGAGACCAAGGGCGGCGGCGCGATCTCGGGCCTGAGCCGCGACGCCGACCACTGGCTGCCGCAGGTCAAGGGCGTGCCGATCGTCGCGGTATCGGGCCTGATGGGCGAGGGCATCGATCGCCTAATGCAGGCGATCCAGGACGCCTACGCGGTCTGGAACAGGCGCGTGTCGACGTCCGCGCTCAATCGCTGGTTCGAGCAGGCGGTCCAGGCCAATCCGCCGCCCGCCGTGTCCGGCCGCAGGCTGAAGCTTAACTACATCACGCAGACCAAGGCGCGGCCGCCGAGCTTCGTGCTGTTCTGCTCGCGGGCCGACGCGGTGCCGCAGTCGTACTTGCGCTACCTGACCAATTCCATGCGCGAGACTTTCGATCTGCCGGGCACGCCCGTGCGCATCACCTTGCGCGAGAAGGCCAACCCCTTCGCCCACAAGCGCAAGCGGCCGTCGTGAACGGAGAGGCGGGCGAGGCGATGGCGCAGGGCGCTGCGCCGGTCCGGCGCGGCGCGGTCGCCTTCATCTTCGTCACCATCCTGCTCGACATGCTCGCGCTCGGCGTGATCATGCCGATCCTGCCAAAACTCATCGAGAGTTTCGTCGACAACGACACCGCGCACGCGGCCCGCATCTTCGGCCTGTTCGGCACCGCCTGGGCGCTGATGCAGTTCGTGTTCTCGCCGGTGCTGGGCGCGCTGTCGGATCGTTTCGGACGGCGGCCGGTGGTGCTGCTGTCGAATTTCGGGCTCGCCGCCGACACGTGCTGATGGCGCTCGCGCCGTCGCTGACGTGGCTGTTCATTGGGCGCGTGATCTCCGGCATCACCTCGGCCAGCATCTCGACGGCGTTTGCCTATATCGCCGACATCACGCCGCCGGAGCGGCGCGCGGCGGTCTTCGGCAGGATTGGTGCGGCCTTCGGCGCCGGCTTCATCCTGGGCCCGGCGCTCGGCGGCCTGCTCGGCGACATCGATCCGCGCCTGCCGTTCTGGGCGTCGGCGGCTTTGAGCTTTGCCAATGCGCTCTATGGGCTCCTGGTCCTGCCGGAATCGCTGGCGCCCGACAAGCGCGCGCCGTTCCGCTGGACCAGAGCCAATCCGGTCGGGGCGCTGCATCTGCTGCGTTCCAACGCGATGCTGGCCGCGCTGTCGATCGTCAACTTCATCGCGCAGGTCGCGCATGTCGTGCTGCCGTCGACCTTCGTGCTCTATGCGACCTATCGCTACGGGTGGGATTCCAAGACGGTCGGGCTGACGCTCGCGATGGTCGGCATCTGCGCCATGGTGGTGCAGGGGCTCGCCATCGGCCCGATCGTGCGCGCGCTGGGCGAGCGGAATACATTGTTGCTGGGCCTGTGCTGTGGTGCGATCGGCTTCGTGATCTTCGGCGCTGCGCCGACCGGACCGCTGTTCTGGATCGGCATTCCCGTGATGTCGCTGTGGGGCATCTCGGGTGCCGCGATGCAATCGCTGATGACGCGGCTGGTCGCGCCCGATCAGCAGGGCCAGTTGCAGGGCGCAACCGCGAGCGTGCAGAGCGTGTCGCAGCTCGTCGGGCCGTTCCTGTTTACGCTGACGTTTTCATACTTCATCGGGAGCAGCGCGCCGCTGCATCTGCCCGGCGCGCCATTCCTCCTCGCGGGCGCGCTGATGGTGGTATGCGTAGCCATCGCGATGCGCACGCTGGCGACGGTCGCATCCGCTCGCCAGACTGGTGGCCGCGGATAGGACGGTTGCGACTGTCGCCAATTCGCAACAGAGATTCCGATTCGTCAGAATCTCGCCAGACGTCCGTACATGGAGCCTTTCGGCGGCGATACTTAACCTGTTCAATAAATCTGTTGATTCGTTCTTTTGCAATTGAAGGCCGGGGCCACCGACACCTCGGAAGCAAGCCATTCAAATGACGCGCCTGCCGGTTCGGATATGGTGTTTCCCTCGGCAGCGCTTGCTGGTTTGGCGGGCTGCCGCTGCAATTGCGATCACAGCTTCCGTCACGCTGGCTCTGATGGGCGGGGCGTACGCGGCCTGTTCGCCGGCGGCCGACAATAGCCCCAATCCTCCGCCAGGCACCACCGTTACATGCTCGGGCGTGACGACCGATCAGAACGGGACCAACGGTTACGGGACAGGCAACCAGACCGGCATTGTCATCAATGTCGGTGGCGGTGCCTCGATCACGGGAAGCGCGAATAGCGGAATCAATATCGGCAGCGCTACGGTCAGCAATTCGGGAAGCATCACGGGCGCAACGAACGGTGTCTTCTCTCAAAATGACGTCACCGTCACCAACAACACCGGCGCCACCATCACCGGCACTGCCTTATCCGGCATCGGCTCGAACAATGGCAGTGTGACCGTCGTCAACTCCGGCACGATCACGGGCAATGCAAACATTGGCGTATTCGCCTTCGTCAACGCCACGGTGACCAACAATGCGGGCGGCACCATCGCCGGCGATCTCGGCGTTAATTCCGGCTTTTCCGCTGTCGGCAATGTCACCAATGCCGGCAATATCATCGGCACCTCTTACGGTGTCATTGCCTACGGCACGGGGATCGTCTCCAACGCTGCGGGCGGCCTGATTTCCGGCGGGACAAGCGGTGTCCAGGCCAACCAATTGTTGAATGTCACCAACGCCGGCACGATTGCCGGCACCGCCAATTATGGTCTGGAGGCAACCGGCAACATGGACGTCACCAACGCGGCCACCGGAACCATTACCGGTGCCGCGGTTGCCCTCCGTACCAACAGCGGATCGATCACGGCGACAAATTACGGCACAATCTCGAGCCCCACCGGCGTCGCTGCCTCTGCGAATGCCAATCTGACAATAACGAACGGCGCCACTGGAAGCATGACCGGCGGCATGGCTGCCAATTTGGGCTTTGCTCACGTTACCAATCACGGGACCATTTCCGGTCTCAACAATATTGCCATCCTTGCCTTCACCGACGTCAATGTCACCAACGGCGTTGGCGGGCAGATCACGAGCCTGATCAACAACGGGATCTATGCCAGCAATGGCGTCGCAACCGTCGTCAATTCCGGAACCATAAGTGCCGGCGGCTTTGGCTACGCCATTCGCGCCCAGACGAGTGCGGTGGTGACCAACAATGCCGGCGCGCAGATCAGTGGCGGCGATACAGGCGTCCGCGCCAGCCTCGGGTCCGTCTCAGTCATCAACTACGGCTCCATTTCCGGCCTCACGGGTAACGGCATCTATGCGGGCACGAGCGGATCGGCCGTGTTCAATGCGGGGACGATCACTGGAGGAACGGCCGCGATCCAGTTCGCCGGTAGCGGCAACGTTCTCACGCTCGCGCCGGGATCGGTCATATCGGGCAACGTGCTCGCCGGGGGCAGTGATACGTTCCAACTCGGGGGCAGCGGTGCCGCGACCTTCGATGTCAGCACGTTGGGTGCGGCCGCCCAGTATCGGGGGTTCACGACCTTCAACAAGGTCGGCGATTCCGTCTGGACGCTGACCGGCACCGGCTCCTTCTCCGGCGACGTCAATGTCGGCGGCGGTGCGCTGATCGTGAACGGCAATATCGCGTCGGCCAGCAATCTCGTTGTCAATGCCGGCGGCACGTTGGGCGGCAACGGCATCGTCGGCAATACCGTCGTCAACGGCGGCATTCTGTCTCCGGGCAACTCGATCGGGACCATCAACGTTCAGGGCAGCCTCGTATTCACGGCTGCTGCGACCTACCTCCTGCAAGTGTCGTCGGCGGCTTCCGACCTCACCAATGTGACGGGGGCGGCGACGTTGGCCGGGACGGTTCGGGTCGCGCTCGCCAACGGCACCCTGCGGTTCAATTCGCCCTATACCATCCTGACCGCGGGGACCCTGAACGGTTCGCGCTTTGATTCGGTGGCGACGCCGACGGGAATTTCCGGTTCGCTGACTTATTCGGGCGGCACAGTGCAGCTTGTTCTGGGCTCGGGCCTTGGGGAGATTGCCGGCCTCAACATCAACCAGCGGGCCGTTGCCACCGCGCTCGACAAGGCGTTCAATTCCCTCGGCAACGTTCCTTCGGCGTTTGGCGGTGTCTTCGCCGGCAATGTCCCGGCGAACCTGACACAGGCTTCAGGCGAGCTGGCGACAGGTTCGCAGCAGACAGCGTTCGACGCGATGAACCTCTTCGTCAATTTGCTGGGCGATCCGTTTACCTCGGGCCGCGACGGGACCGCACCGACGGCCGCTTCATTCGGGAAAGAGGGAGCAACCGATAGCTATGCCGGCGGTCGCCGCCGACCCGGTGCCGAGCGTGACGCCTACGCCATGATCGCCAAGACGCCGGGCGGGATCGGTTTCGGCCAGCGCTGGAGCGTGTGGGGCGCGGGCTATGGGGGCTCGCAGACCACCGACGGCAATGCCGTACAGGGATCGAACACGTCCACCAGCCGCATCGGTGGCACGGCCGTCGGCGCAGATTATCGGATCTCTCCATTCACCCAGGTCGGGTTCGCCTTGGCCGGCGGCGGTACCAACTTCGTCGTCGCCAACGGTCTCGGTTCGGGGCGTTCCGACCTGTTCCAGGCCGGTGCATTCGTTCGTCATACGGCCGGCGCCGCGTACTTCTCCGGCGCCCTGGCCTATGGCTGGCAGGACGTCACGACGAACCGGACGGTCACGATTGCGGGCAGTGACCAGTTGCGTGCGCAGTTCAACGCCAATGCGTGGGCGGGGCGTATCGAGGGTGGCTATCGATTCATCTCCCCGTGGGCCGGCATCGGCCTTACGCCCTATGCGGCCGCGCAATTCGCGACCTTCGAGCTGCCGGGCTATGCCGAACGGGCCATTGTCGGTGCCGACACCTTTGCGCTGGCCTATGCGGCCAAGACCGCTACCTCGCCGCGCTCCGAATTGGGATTCCGCACCGACCGATCGCTGGCATTGCCGGGAGCGATCCTCACCCTGCGCAGCCGCTTCGGCTGGGCACATGATTACAATATCGATCGCGGCATCGCCGCCACCTTCCAGGCGTTGCCGGGCGCATCCTTCGTCGTCGGCGGTGCATCGCCTGCGCGAGACGCGGCGCTCACCTCGGCAACCGCCGAGGCGAAATGGCTGAACGGTTTCTCGCTCGCCGGGACCTTTGAGGGCGAGTTCTCGAACGTCACCACAAGCTACTCCGGAAAGGGCGTGGTGCGCTACGCCTGGTAGGAAGCGCGCGTCCGCGTTGTAGGAGACGCGACGTAGAGAAATGGCGCGAGCGGCGCCTTGCACGCCGGTACCTTCGTCCTTTGTGCAGGCCCCAAACGCAAATGCCCGGGACATCCAGCGCGAAGACGCGCTTCGCGCTTTTGCCCGGGCATGGCGTCGTGCAGCGCCGCTACGCGGTTACTTCTTCACCAGCGGGCACTCGCTCGCCTCGAGCGGCTTGGCCGCATCTTCCGGCGCGATGGTGGCGACCAGCTTGTAGTAATCCCACGGCCCCTTCGACTCTTCCGGCTTCTTCA
Organism: Bradyrhizobium sp. CCBAU 11361; assembly: GCF_028128935.1. Classification (NCBI taxonomy): domain Bacteria; kingdom Pseudomonadati; phylum Pseudomonadota; class Alphaproteobacteria; order Hyphomicrobiales; family Nitrobacteraceae; genus Bradyrhizobium; species Bradyrhizobium sp. CCBAU 11361. The sequence continues at coordinate 16,864 of NZ_LBJZ01000188.1, read as the reverse complement.
CCTCGAACAGATAGGCCGGGATGAGGCGGCGGCCGTCGGCGCGCAGCGGGCCCTTGCCGAACAGCGGATCGTCGGTCGGGAGCTCCTTCATCTTGGCGACGACCTTGGCGCCATCATGCGGATTAGCGCCGAGCGCGTCCATCGCCTTCAGGTAATGCAGGATTTCCGCATAGAGGCCTGCCACCGTCATCGAGGGCATCGCGCCCTTGGGCGAGACCTTCTGGAAGCGCTTCGACCATTCGCGGGTTTGGTCGTTGAGATCCCAGTAGAAAGATTCGGTGAAGGTCAGGCCCTGCGCGGTCTTCAGGCCGAGCGAGTGCACATCGTTGATGAACAGCAGCAGCGCGGCGAGCTTCTGACCGCCGGCGACGATACCGAACTCGGCGGCCTGCTTGATCGCGTTGGTGGTGTCGCCGCCCGCATTGGCGAGGCCGATGACCTTGGCCTTGGACGACTGCGCCTGCAGCAGGAAGGACGAAAAATCGGAGCTGTTGAGCGGATGCTTGACGCCGCCGAGCACCTTGCCGCCGTTGGCGGTGACGACCGCCGAGGTGTCGCGCTCGAGGGCATGGCCGAACGCATAGTCGGCGGTCAGGAAGAACCAGCTGTCGCCGCCGGCCTTGGTCAGTGCCTTGCCGGTGCCGTTGGCGAGCATGTAGGTGTCGTAGGTGAAGGAGATGGTGTTGGGCGTGCAGGCTTTGCCCGTCAGGTCGGCGGTGGCCGCGCCCGAATTGAGCAGCACCGAGTTCTTATCCTTGACGAGGTTGCTCACCGCAAGCGCAACGCCGGAGCTCGGCGTGTCCGCGATGGCATCGACCTTGTCGGCATCGATCCACTGCCGGGCGATGTTGACGCCGATGTCGGGCTTGTTCTGGTGATCACCCGAGAGGACCTCGATGGTCCAGCCCTTGGCCTTCAGGCCGGAATCCTCGACCGCCATCTTCACCGCGGCGACCGAGTTCGGGCCGCCGATGTCGGCATAGAGGCTCGACATGTCGTTGAGCACGCCGATCTTGATGGTCTTGTCCTGGGCGTAGGCGGATGTGGCAAAACCGAAGGCGGCGCAGGCCAGAAGGGCCGCTGAGCGGCGCGCGAACGTCGTCATGAAAAGTCTCCTCCATTGTCAATATGCGGACGGCTCTCTTGCGGAGCCTTGTTTCCGGCTGATGGCTCTAGCCTGTCCCACGGCCGGCGGCAATGCGCCTAAAGCCGGATGACGCTGCGTCGTTACGTCATCCGTCGGTTAACTTTTGGGCAAAATGCGTCAAGGCGCTATTTGAGCGCGTCCGACGTCAGCTTGAATTTCTGGATGCGCTTTCCGGTATCGACCTCGGCGGTATAGACGTTACCCTTGGCGTCGATCGCCATGGCGTGCACCCAGTGGAATTGACCGGCATTGCGGCCGTTGTGCCCGAAGCTGCCGACCACGCTGCCGTCCTCGCGCCTGATCACCCTGATCTCGTTGTTCTCGCCGTCGGCGCTGAGCAGCCAGGTCTGCTTCGGATCGGGCCAGATCGCGACGTCCCACACCGCGCCGTTGCCGAGCGTGTTCTTCTCGAAGAAGAACTCCTTCACGAAGGTGCCGTCTTTCCGAAACACCTGGATACGGTTGTTGATGCGGTCGCAGACATAGACCAGCCCGTCATTGGCGAGCTTCACGCAATGGACGGGATTGCCGAACTGCTGGGCAACCGGCGCCTTGGGATCGTAGGGCGCCTGCTTGTTGTCATCCGGCTTGTTGCCATAGGCGCCCCAGTGCCGCTTGTAGGCCAGCGTGCTCGCGTCGAACACGATGACGCGACGGTTGCCATAGCCGTCGGCGACGTAGATTTCGTTGGCGTCCTTGTCGATGGTAGTCTCGGCGGGCTTGCCGAGCTGCGTCGTGTCGTTGCTGCCGAGGCTCGGCGCGATCTTGCCGATCTGGGCGACGAACTTGCCGTCGAGCGTGAACTTCAGAATCGCGTTGTCGTTGTCGGCGTTGCCGCCGACCCAGACGAAGCCGCGCTCGTCGACCTCGATGCCGTGCTCGCGGCCGACCCATTCGTAGCCTTCGCCCGGACCGCCCCATGAGCGCAGCAGATTGCCATCGGCGTCGAATTCGAGCACGGGCGGCGCGGAGACGCAGCATTTCGAGCGTGGCGGGTTGAGGCTCGCGCCCTTCTCGTCATCGGTGAGCGAGCGTGGGCGATGGATCACCCAGATGTGGCCCTGCCAGTCGACGGTGATGCCGCCGACCTGGCCGAGGATCCAGTTGTTCGGCAGCTGTTTAGGCCAGGTGGGATCGACGGCGAATGTCGGGACATCTCCGGCGGTCGCAACGCCCGGAAGCGCAAAGGCGAGTGCCGCGATCAGGATGGAGAAGGCGTGAGAGACCCGTGCGAGCGCACGGCCAACGCGTACGCGATCATGCCATGGTGCCATGGCAACCTCCCTTTTTTGGCCTGCGGCTTGCTGCCGCTTGAGCGCGGGCAGTCAATCGCGGGGAGGGGGCCAAGTCAATTGGCCGAGCCAACTGGTCAAGTCAATCAGGCCGGCGAGCGGAAGCTCATCAGGCTGCGCGTCTTGTAGTCGTAGAACTTGCCGGTCTCGGTCCAGTCGGGCGCGCACATCGGCACGATGAATTCGGCGACCTGCTCGGCGGTGTCGAGCGTCGCGGGATCCTCGCCCGGCATCAGGGTGGCACGCATGCGGGTGCGGACCGGGCCGGGGTTGAACAGGTTGACGCGAAGAGGCGTGTTCGCGGTCTCCTGCGCCCAGGCGCGCGCCAGCGTTTCCAGCGCGGCCTTGGAGGCGGCGTAGGGGCTGACATAGGCGGTCGCCTTGTTGGCAGCGCCCGAGGTGATGAACACGGCGCGGCCGGCGTCTGACTGCTTCAGCAATGGCTCCATGCAGCGGATGAGCTGGAAGTTCGCGGAGACGTTGACGGCCATGACGTCGTTGAAGGTCTTCAGCTCGATATGGCCGATCGGCGAGGAGGGCCCGAGCACGCCGGCATTGCCGACGAGGATGTCGAGCTTGCCGTAGCGTTCGTGCAGGCCGGCCCCGAGCCGCGCGATGCCGTCGGAATCGGTGAGGTTGAGCGGCACCAGCGTGGCGCTGCCGCCCTCCTTCCGGATCTCGTCGTCGAGCTCTTCCAGCCCGCCCTGCGTGCGCGCCACCGCGACGATGTGCGCACCGGCCTTCGCCAGCGCTTTGGCCGTGGCGAAGCCGATGCCGCGCGAGGCGCCGGTGACGAGAGCGATGCGGGCGGCGAGGGGATTTGTCATGGCCGCGTTTTACAGGCGTGAACGGCTGGGGCAAGCCCCCGCCTGGTCGTCATTCCGGGGCGATGCGAAGCATCGAACCCGGAATCCAGAGGTTATGATACGACTTCGAGATCCCGGGTTCGCGCTATCGCGCGCCCCGGTATGACGCCTTCGGCGTCAGCTCGCCTCCGCCAGCAGCGACAATTGCCGGGGCTGCTGCTCGGTCTGGGTCTGGTCGGTGAGGTGGGTCGGATACGCCCCGGTGAAGCAGTGATCCGAGAATTTCGGATTGGCCGGGTCGCGGCCGGGCTCGCCCATGGCGCGGTACATGCCGTCGATCGACAGGAAGGCGAGCGAGTCGGCGCCGATGATCTCGCGCATCTCCTCCAGCGAATGCGTCGCCGCCAAGAGGCCGCCGCGGTCCGGCAGGTCGATGCCGTAATAGTCGGGATAGAGGATCGGCGGCGAAGCGAGGCGGAAATGCACTTCCTTCGCGCCCGCGTCGCGCATCATGCGCACGATCTTCTTCGAGGTGGTGCCGCGCACCAGCGAGTCGTCGATCAGGATGATGCGCTTGCCTTCGATCGCGGCGCGGTTGGCCGAATGCTTCATGCGCACGCCGGATTCGCGGATCGCCTGCGTCGGCTGGATGAAGGTGCGGCCGACATAGTGGTTGCGGATGATGCCGAGCTCGAACGGCACGCCGGAATGCTGGCTGTAGCCGACCGCGGCGGGCACGCCGGAATCCGGCACCGGCACGACGACGTCGATCGGCACGTGGCTCTCGCGCGCGAGCTGTGCACCGAAGGCCTTGCGCACCTCGTAGACCGAGCGGCCGTGGACGATGGAATCCGGACGGGAGAAATAGATGTATTCGAAGATGCAGGGACGCGGCGCTATCGGCGGGAACGGCTTGTGGATGTCCTGGCCGTTCTCGTCGAACACGATGACTTCGCCCGGCTCGATGTCGCGGATGAAGCGCGCGCCGATGATGTCGAGTGCGCAGGTCTCGGAGGTCAGGATCGGGCAGCCGTCGAGCTCACCGAGCACCAGGGGGCGGATGCCGCGCGGGTCGCGCGCGCCGACCAGCTTCTTGTTGGTGAGCGAGACCAGCGCATAGGCGCCCTCGATCTCGCGCAGCGCGTCGATGTAGCGCTCGATGAAGCGGGTGCGCCGGGAGCGCGCGACCAGGTGCAGGATCACCTCGGTGTCGGTGGTCGACTGCATCATCGCGCCGCTCTTCACGAGCTCGCGGCGCAGCGTCAGGCCGTTGGTGAGGTTGCCGTTATGAGCGACCGCAAGGCCGCCGGCATTGAGCTCGGCGAACAGCGGCTGCACGTTGCGCAGGATGGTGGCGCCGGTGGTGGAGTAGCGGACATGGCCGACGGCCATGTTCCCGGGCAAGCGGTCGATCACCTCGCGGCGGGAGAAGGTGTCGCCGACGAGGCCGAGGCGGCGTTCGCTGTGAAAGCGGCTGCCGTCATAGGAGACGATGCCGGCGGCTTCCTGGCCGCGGTGCTGAAGAGCGTGGAGACCGAGGGCAGTGATGGCGGCCGCCTCCGGGTGGCCGTAGATGCCGAAGACGCCGCATTCCTCGCGGAGCGTATCCCCTTCCAGATCGTCCTGAAGCTCCAGCGCGGCCGGGCTCAGACCGGCTTTGGGATCGAGATCAAGTTGGGCGTCCTGGTCAGGGTGTCGCATCTCGTCTCCGCGCCTCTCTTTAGGGCCTAATCAACGCGCCGCAGGTTTCTCGATCAGCTTTTTCAGGCTGTCACGAGCAGGTTTACTGTATCCGTCGCCACTGCCCGAAGGCTGCTGCTCGGAATCAGCTTGATCATCATCTGGTTTGTTTTTCTTGAATCTCTTCAAGATGGTGTTCTCGGGGTCATCCGGCAAGAGCGCCATCAGCCAATCGCCGGTTCCCTGGAGCACCACGCGGGATTTCGCCCCCGTCACCCAGTCCGGGCGCTGCTTGTCCGGCACCAGCCAGGTGAAGAACAGGAAGGCGACCACGACGATCAAAAGCCCGCGAGCGAGGCCAAACAGGAAGCCGAGTGTGCGGTCCAGCGCACCGATCCGCGAATCCAGGATCATGTCGGAGATCCGGACGGTGATCACGGAGACCACGACCAGGGTACCGACGAAGACGCCGGCGACCACGACCACGCTCGCGACCGTGTCGTTGTTGAAATAGGTCTTTGCGGTCGGCAGCAGCTTGGAGAAGGAGTACAGCGTCACGATCGCCGCCGCGCCCCAGGCTGCGATCGACAGGATTTCGCGCATGAAGCCGCGGACCATGGCAAGCAGGCCCGAGATCAGCATCACACCGAGCAGGATCAGGTCGAGGAGTGTTACTGGCATCGGCTGGTCTGGTCCGCTCGTACTCTCAAAGGTGCTCAGCGAATCGGTGTTTGGCCGCTGCCCTAAAAGAGGGGCAGACGGCGTTCCCGGCAAGGCCGCAACCACGCAATCCCGTGCTGCTTTTGTGACGGCTGTATAGCGGCGGGGGCCGGGGACGTCACCTCCGGCTACCCCTCTCCACGGCGGAATCTTGCCGGTGTGGCATTTTTCTCTGCCGATCCGCTGGATTCGCCCCGACGAGAGCCGCGGGCGGCGATCTCGGCCACCAAAGTCGTCAGGCTGTTCACGGCATTGAGCGACAGTCCGGCGTCGCCGCCGGCTTCGCCCCGGGCCGATTCGGGCAGCACGGCACGCTGGAAGCCGAGTTTTGCCGCTTCCTTCAGCCGCGCCGGGGTCTGTGCCACCGGCCGGACCACGCCTGAGAGCGAAATCTCGCCGAAATAGACTGCGTCCGTGGGTAACTGGGCGTTAACCAGCGAGGACACCAGCGCCGCCGCCGCGGCCAGGTCCGCCGCCGGCTCGTGGATGCGCAAGCCGCCTGCGACGTTCAGATAGACGTCGTGGCCGGACAGCTTGACCCCGCAATGGGCCTCCAGCACCGCCAGCACCATCGAGAGCCGGCTCGGGTCCCAGCCGACCACGGCCCGGCGCGGGGTGCCGAGCGAGGTCGGAGCGACCAGTGCCTGCAATTCGACCAGGACCGGCCTCGTGCCCTCGATGCCCGCGAACACCGCGGTGCCCGGCGTGCCGAGATCGCGCTCCGACAGGAACAGTTCGGAGGGATTGGTGACTTCGCGCAGACCAAGGCCGGTCATCTCGAACACGCCGATCTCATCGGTCGGGCCGAAGCGGTTCTTGACGGCGCGCAGGATGCGGAATTGCTGCGAGCCTTCGCCCTCGAACGACAGCACCGCGTCGACCATGTGCTCGACCACGCGGGGGCCGGCGATCTGGCCGTCCTTGGTGACGTGGCCGACCAGGATGATGGCGGCGCCGGTCTTCTTGGCGAAGCGGATCAGCGCCTGCGCGGAGGCGCGCACCTGGGTCACCGTGCCAGGCGCGGATTCCACGGTGTCGGTCCACATGGTCTGGATCGAGTCGATCACGATCAGGCGGGGAACCGCGCCCTCCGACAGCGTGGAGACGATGTCCTCGACCGAGGTCTCGGCCGCAAGCTGCACCGGGGCGTCCGACAGGCCGAGCCGCTCGGCGCGCAGGCGCACCTGTGCCACCGCCTCTTCGCCGGAGATGTAGACGATGCGGTGGCCGGCGCGCGCCATCATGCTGGTGGCCTGCGTCAGCAGCGTGGATTTGCCGATGCCGGGATCGCCGCCGACCAGCAGCACCGAGCCGCGGACGAATCCGCCGCCGGTGACGCGATCGAGCTCGGTCATCCCTGAGGAGAGGCGCGGCGCGTCCGGGCTCTTTCCGGCGAGGCTCTCCAGCGCGAACGTCCGGCCCTTGCGCTTGGAGCGGATCGAGACCGGCACGCTACCGCTCGTGTCTTCCTCGGCGAGCGTATTCCACTCGCCGCAGGACTCGCATTTGCCCTGCCAGCGGTTATAGGCCGCGCCGCAGTTCTGGCAGACGAAGGAAAGCGTGTTCTTGGCCATGGGGACAGGTGAGTCGGTTGTCAGGGGGATTGTGTGGCATTCCATAGCATGGAGAGACCCGCCGCCACCATGATGGCATCCATCACCAGTCGGAACACATCCGCCTTCAAATGCAGCACGAAGCGCTTTGCGATGAAAGCGCCTGACATCAGCGAAGAGCCCGCGATCAGGCCCTTGATGAAGACGTCGCTGGTCAGCGCGCCGAAACGTTCGAAGGTCACGGACTTCGCGAAGTAGAGGCCGAGCGAGGAGGCCGCCTCGGTGGCGAGGAAGGCACCCTTGGACAGGCCGTAGAACAGGAACAGCGGCACGCTGAGCGGGCCGGTCGAGACCACGATGCCGGTGAGATAGCCGATGACGGCGCCGCCGATCGCCATATGCCAGAGATTGGCCTTGAGGTCGTGCCGCGCCAGCCAGTGCCGGACCGGCACCATCGCGATCAAGAAGATGCCGATAGCAAGATCGACGGTGTGGGATGGGAGCGCGAGCAGCGTGCGCGCGCCGAGCGCTGCGGCCGGAATGCCCGTCACCGAATAGGCAGCGCAGGCCCGCCAGTCGACCTCGCGCCACCAGGCCACAATCCGCGAGAAATTCGCCATCACGGAGGCCACGGCCATGATCGGTACGGCTTCCTTCGGCCCGTACGCATAGACCAGCACCGGCATCAGCATGATCGACGAGCCGGTGCCGACGATGCCTGAGATGGTGCCGGCGACGAGGCCGACGGTGAGGACGAAGAGGAAGGCCAAGGGCGGGGCTCCTGGAATCGGCGCAGTGTAGCTGGGGGAGGCGCACAGGGCGAACGATCGGGCCGCATGTCTCGTAGTTAATCGGCGGTGTTGCCGGAACCGCCAATCCGATCTGCTCGGCGGCCTGATCCTTAGAATTTGAAGCGTATTGATCGGAGCCTTCGCTCAAAGAATTTGAGGTCCCGCGATGCCTTCTCCGCCCTCGACCGCCATGCGGTGCTCGGCGGATCCGACAACGGTTTTCCCTGGTACGCCGGCGCGATGCTCGCGGTCGAAGCGAGTGAAGTGGTGCGGCTGCGCTGCGAGAAGCTCAGCCACGGCGATGAGGCCGCCGGGCAGGAGGCCGTGCTGATGGTGAGCGAGAAGATCGCCGCAGCCTTCGAGGCTGCCGTGGGGCTGCTTGCGGGGGCAACGCCGGCCGCCATCGTCCAGCGCTATCGCGAGCATGTGGCCGCGAATGCCAGGCGGTTGTCCGCCAACGAGACTCCATGACGAATTCTGCTGCTGACAGCATGTTGGCAGCAGGGGCCGGCTACGACCGTCTCCTGACAAAACGGAGAGCGGGTCATGCCGATCGAGGCAAGCTGTCATTGCGGTGAAACGGTGTTCGAGGTGACGGAGGCGCCCTCGAGCGTGACGCGCTGCACCTGTTCGCTCTGCGCCAAGCGCGGCGCGTTGTGGGCCTATTACAAGCCGGCGCAGCTCCGCCTGCTGTCGCCGCCGGAAAACGTCGCGACCTATCTCTGGGGCAGCCGCACCGTCAAACACCATTTCTGCGCAAACTGCGGCTGCGGCACCTATTCGGAGTCGCCGGACTGGTCGACCGGCAAGCCGGACTTCGACAATCCCAGGGTCGGCGTCAACGCGCGCCTGTTCGATGATTTCGATCTGGACGCCGTGCCGGTCAACGTGATCGACGGCAAGAATTTGTGGTGAGAATGCTGCCTCCCGTCCTCTTGAGGCTGCCGGAGAAAGCTGATCTGTTTCCGGCCTCGGTGAGCAGAAAAGGGGAGGAAACCCATGATGCGTCTTTTGACGCGAGCGATGCTCGCAATGTGTCTGGGCGTTGTAGCCGGCTTCAGCGCGGCGCAGGCGCAGACCAGGCCGAAGGTCACGACGCTCGGACCTGACTTCCCCAAGGCGGCGCTGTTCGTCGGGAACAGCTTCTTCTACTACAACAACGGCATGCCCGGGCATCTCTCCTTCATGGAGCGGGCTGCGGATGCGGCCAACAAGGCGGCGTATCGCAACACCATGGCCACGATCGGCGGCTCCGGCCTCGACTGGCACGACATGGACAATCTGCTGCGGCCGGGCGGCATCGGCGCCTACTCCTTCGACGAGCAGAACGTCGTGATCTTCAACAAGCCCGGCAAGCAGTTCGACGCGGTCGTGATGATGGATTGCAGCCAGTGCCCGATCCATCCGCAATTGAAGGACGCCTTCGCCGCCTTCGCCAAGAAGGACAGCGAGATCGTCCGCGCCCACGACATGCGGCCCGTGCTGTTCATGTCCTGGGCCTACGCCGACAAGCCTGACATGACCGAGGGACTGGCCGAGGCCTATACGGTCGCCGGCAATGCCAATGATGCGCTGGTCATTCCCGCGGGCCTTGCCTTCGCGCGCGTCCGCAAGCTTCAGCCCGAACTCAACCTCTATGCGCCGGACAAGCGGCATCCGAGTCCGGCCGGCACGTATCTGGCGGCCTGCACGACGCTCGCCGCACTGACAGGTCGCTCGCCGGTCGGCAATTCCTACATCATGGGGCTCGATCCCGAGATGGCGCAGCTGCTGCAAAAGGCGGCGTGGGACACTGTGCAGGAATATTACGGCCGCTGATCTAGCGCAGGACGATCCAGGCCGGCGCGTGATCGCTCGCGCCGTCCTCGCCCCGAACCGTCTTGTCGACACCGGCCTTGGCCAGGCGTGAAACGAGGGCAGGGCTGAGCAGCAGATGATCGAGCCGCAGGCCCGCATCGCGCGGCCAGCGGTTCCGCTTGTAGTCCCAGAATGTGTAGATGCGCTTGTCCGGATGAAGCTCGCGGACCGCGTCGCACCAGCCTTGCGTGACCAGCGAGGCAAAGGCCGCGCGGCTCTTCGGCTGGATCAGCGCATCCTTGTCCCAGGATCTCGTCGGATAAATGTCGATCGCAGTCGGCGCCACGTTGTAGTCGCCGGCGAGCACCACGGGCAGGTCCTGCTTGATGAAGGTCTTGGCGTGGCGCTTCAGGCGCGCGAACCAGTCGAGCTTGTAGTCGAATTTCGGCCCCGGCTGGGGATTGCCGTTGGGCAGGTAGATGCTGGTGACGATGATGCCGCGCACGGCGGCCTCGATGTAGCGCGCCTCGTGGTCGTCACGGTCGCCGGGCAGGCGGTCGCGGGTGAGAACGGGCTCGGCATTGCGGGCGAGGATGGCAACGCCGTTCCAGGTTTTTTGTCCACGCCATACTGCGCCATAGCCGGCCTTTTCGATAGCGCCCGCCGGAAATTCGCCATCACTTGCCTTCAATTCCTGGAGCGCGACGACATCAGGCTTCGCCGCGCGCATCCATGCCAGCAGATTGGGCAGGCGGCGGTTGATGTTGTTGATGTTGAACGTCGCGATCTTCATGTAGAGCTGCTGGCTCCTGCCTTCCGACCACCGGAGATACAATGTCCAAGTTGAGCTTTGCTGCCATCGTCGTCGTTGCCGCGTTCTCCGGTGCGGCTTCGGCACAATCGGCCGATCCGCGCGGCGCGTGCAAGGCGGATTACGACAAATTCTGCGCCGGCCTCGCGCCGGGCGGCGGCATCGTCGCCTGCCTCAACGGCAAGCGTGACCAGCTCAGCGCGACCTGCAAGGCGGCGCTCGACAGCAGGAAGAAGAAGTAAGCGGGCTGACAGCTCAGCTCGGTAGCGGCGGCGGGCTCGCCGGCTGCTCGACCGGCGGCGGCGAGGGCGGGTGCTCGGCCGCCTGTGCGGAGGACGGCTGTGTCAGCGGCTCCTCCACGTTGCCGCCCTTGTAGACGCGGGCATAGCGGTGGCCGAGGCTGGTCAGCACCTCATAGCCGATCGTGCCGAAATGATGCGCGAGCTCGTCGACGGTGATGCCTTCGCCGATCAGCGTCACCATGTGGCCGCGCCGTGCCGCGTTCGGCGGCAGATCGGTGATGTCGATCGCGATCAGGTCCATGGAGACGCGGCCTGCGACCGGGCAGCGCTTGCCGGCAACGATCACCTCTGCGCCGCGCGTGCCGTCGTTTGAACTGGCGGCGCGGAAATAGCCGTCGGCATAGCCGACCGCGATGATCGCAAGCTTGGTCGGCCGGCGCGCGGTCCAGGTGCCGCCATAGCCGACGCTCTCGCCGCGCTCGACATTTCGGGTCTGCACGATGCGCGCCTTGAGGTCGACCACCGGCTGCATCGGATTGTCGGCCTCCGGCGTCGGGTTGACGCCGTAGAGCGCGGCGCCCGGCCGCACCAGGTCGAACTGGAAGGGGGCGCCGAGGAAGATTCCGGACGAATTGGCGAGCGCCGCCGGCACGCCGGAGAATTCGCTGGCGATGCCGCGGAAGGCGGCGAGCTGTTTTGCATTGACCGGGCTGTTGAGCTGCTCGGCCGAGACCAGATGGCTCATCACCAGCGTGATGCCGTGATCGCCGGCATTGATGCGGGGAATGATGGCCTGGGCTTCCGCAAGCGTCAGCCCCAGTCGGTTCATGCCGGTGTCGATGTGAACAGCGGCGCCTCCGTTCCAGCCGGTGCGGCGGCAGAACACGTCCCATTCGGCGAGCTCGTTGAGATCGCCGATCACCGGACGGCAATTGATCTGGGCGTAGTGCTCGCCGGTGTTCTGGAAATAGCCGCCGAGCACGTAGATGGTCGGCTCCGGTACGGCGGCGCGCACCTTGCGCGCCTCCTCGATGGTGGCGACGAAGAAGGTCTTGCAGCCGGCCTTGCTCAGGGCACGCGCGACCTGCGCGGCGCCGCAGCCATAGGCATCGGCCTTGATCACGGCTGAGCATTCGGCCGGCACCGCCGTCTTCTCGAGCTTGCGCCAGTTGGCGATGATCGCGTCGAGGTCGACGGTGAGCACGCCGCCGAAGGTTGCGAGCGCGGCGGCCTCGTTGGCCTCCGCAGAGGGAAGGCCGGATTGCGGGATCATTTTCGGGTCGGACGCAATTGTCATGGCGCCGTTTTACGCAAGAGACCGGTCTGGTTCAAGGAACTCAGTAGTCGTTGCCGCTGCGAGCTGGCAGCTGACTGTCAGGCGCGAGGTCACCGAACCGCGTGACCGAGGCCTCGAAGGCCAAGTCAACGGTGCCTGTCGGGCCGTGGCGCTGTTTGCCGATGATGACTTCGGCCTTGCCGTGCGCAAGACTCATGTCAAGCTGCCACTTCTCGTGTTCGGGCGTGCCTGGGCGGGGCTCCTTCATCGCGAGGTAATATTCCTCGCGATAAACGAACAGGACGACGTCGGCGTCCTGCTCGATTGATCCGGATTCACGCAAGTCGGAAAGTTGCGGCCGCTTGTCGTCGCGCGATTCCACCTGGCGCGAGAGCTGCGACAGCGCGATCACGGGAACGTTGAGCTCCTTCGCCAGTGCCTTCAGGCTGGTCGTGATCTCCGTGATTTCCTGCACGCGGCTGTCGCTGGCGCGCTTGCCCGAGCCCGACAGCAGCTGGATGTAGTCGATCACGAGGAGATCGAGGCCCTTCTGACGCTTCAGGCGGCGCGCGCGCGCCATCAACTGAGCGATCGACAGGCCGCCGGTGGCGTCGACATAGAACGGCAGCGACTGCAGCTCGATCGAGACCTGCCGGATCTTCTCGAAATCGGCTTCCGTGATGCCGCCGCGGCGGATGTGGGAGGAGGGGATGCCGGTGCGCTCGGCCACGATACGGGTGGCGAGCTGGTCGGCCGACATTTCGCACGAGAAGAAGCCGATCACGCCGCCATTGGCGGCCTTCGTGGTGCCGTCGGCCTGGAGCTCGGCGACATAGGCCTGCGCGACGTTGTAGGCGATGTTGGTGGCGAGCGACGTCTTGCCCATGCCGGGGCGTCCAGCGACGATGATGAGATCGGAGTGCTGCAGGCCGCCCATCTTGGTGTCGAGGTCGCGCATACCCGTCGAGATGCCCGACAGCTTTCCGTCGCGCTGAAACGCTTTCGCGGCAAGATCGACTGCGACCGTCAGCGCCTGCGAGAACTTCTGGAAGCCGCCGTCATAGCGGCCGGACTCGGCGAGTTCGTACAGCTTTCGCTCGGCGTCCTCGATCTGCGCGCGCGGCTGGAAATCGACCGGGGCGTCGTAGGCGACGTTGACCATGTCCTCGCCGATGCCGATCAGGTCACGCCGCAGCGACAGGTCGTAGACGGTGCGGCCGTAATCCTGGGCGTTGATGATGGTGGTCGCTTCGGCAGCGAGGCGCGCCAGATATTGCCCGATGGTCATGCCGCCGACATCGGTATCGGCGGGCAGGAACGTTTTCAGCGTGACGGGCGTGGCGATCTTGCCCATCCGGATCAGGCTGCCGGCGGTGTCGAAGATGGTCTGGTGCAGCGGCTCGAAGAAATGCTTCGCCTCCAGGAAGTCGGAGACGCGGTAGAAGGCATCGTTGTTGACCAGGATTGCGCCCAGAAGGCTCTGTTCCGCCTCGATATTATGCGGCGCGCTCCGATAGGTCGGAGTTCCTGCGTCAGGCGCGAGTTTGAGAACGTTCGAATCAGTCAGGGCCATGGTCGGACGTGCTTAGCAATTTTCTTGGGCGGATGCGGGGCCGGGATAAAGCGCCGCCTGCGCCCAAAGCGGAAGCAAAAGCTGACCGCTATCAACCGCTCAGTTAAAATGGTGGATGACTAGCAGCCGCAGCATGCACCGCGCTTGACGGATTTTTCCGGAACTCGCCCCGGCCCGGAAGCGGCCGCGACCGCGCCATGGAAATATCCTGGAAGCGTGAACCTATTGGATTGGCGTGCAGACGTATGAAGAGCGCGCGAAATGACGCACGCTGGCCGTTTTCGGCTCGGGCTCAGACCAGCAGGAGGTAGACCAGCGCAACCAGGGCCGCCCCGACGCCGGTAGCGATCAGGGCGTAGTCGGTGCGGAGGTCGTCCTGCACGTCGAATGAGGTTCGGGTCTCTTTGCTCATGGCGACGGTCTAGGCCAGGCCCGACCAGACTTATGTGAAGCAGATCACATCTCTCCGGATTCTTTCGGGGTAGCGCCGGAACAGGCGGGCAGACAGGGGATTGTCCCCGGTAACCCGCCATCAGGGAGACGAGGCAAGCGATGCGGCCAGAACGGCAGCACCAGATCTGGCGAAGCGAAGCAGGCAGCCGCCTTTGGCTGTCCGGGCTGATCGCGGCCATGCAGCACGCCGAGCGCCCCGAAGTGCGCCGCCAGCCGGTCGCGCCCGAGATCCTGGTGGAACTGCGGGCGCAGTTGGCGTTAACGGCTTCTTTCCGCTCGTCCCCGATTTCGACCCTGCGTCACTAGCCCCTATTCACCAGCCAGTTTCAGCCGTGGCCTCGCGCCGCCTTCGATGGCCCGCAGGCGGGCTTCTTCGTGCCCGACGTAGTCGCGGGTCATCGGTACCACGCCCTGACGCTTGGTGAGCTGGATCTGGAAGTTCATCATGTGCTGCTTGCGGAACGTCATCTCGCTGGCCGCCAGATAAAATTCCCACATCAGGGCGAAGCGCTCGTCGTAAAGCTGCACGGCCTCCTCGCGCCGCGCCATGAAGCGCTCCCGCCAGGCCTTCAGCGTCTCGGCGTAATGCAGCCGCAGGATCTCGATGTCGCAGACCAGGAGGCCCGCACGCTCGATCGCCGGCAGCACCTCGGACAGAGCGGGGATGTATCCGCCCGGGAAGATGTATTTGGCGATCCAGGGATTGGTGGAATCCGGGCCCTGCGAACGGCCGATCGAGTGCAGCAGGATGACACCGTCCTCGCTCAGGAGTTCGGCGCAGCGCTGGAAGTAAGCGTCGTAGAACCTGACCCCGACATGCTCCAGCATGCCGACCGAGACGATGCGGTCGAACGGCCCGTCGATGTCGCGATAGTCCTGGAGCAGGAATTTGGCCGATCCGGTCAGGCCCTTTTCGGCCGCGCGCGTATTGGCGATCTGCAACTGCTCCGTCGACAGCGTGATGCCGGTGACGTCGGCGTCTGCGATCTCGGCGAGATAGAGCCCGAGCCCGCCCCAGCCCGAGCCGATGTCGAGCACGCGCTGGCCAGCCGTGACGCGCAGCTTTGCGGCGATGTGCCGCTTCTTGGCGAGCTGCGCATCGTCGAGCGTGCTCTCCGGCATCTCGAAATAGGCGCAGCTATATTGCTTGTCGGCGTCGAGGAAGAGCGAATAGAGCCGGGCGTCGAGATCGTAGTGATGCGCGACATTGCGACGCGCGCGCGAGCGCGGATTGAACTGCTTCAGGTGCCGCGTCAGGTAGCGCAGGTGCCACCAGGGCTTTGCCCACTGCGGCAATAGGTCGGGTTGATCGAGCAGGATCGCGAGGGCATCAGCTATGGTGCCGCGCTCGACGACGAACTCGCCGTCCATATAGGCCTCGCCAAGCCCGAGCTCGGGATTGATGAGGATCTTTCGTTCTGCGTCCGCAGTGACGAAACGGACTGCGATCGGCTCGCCCGAGCCGTCGCCGACGGTGAACTTCGCCCCTTTCGCCGTGGTCACCGTCATCGACCCGCGGCGAATGAATTGAGACAGGAATTGACGCAACAAACGGTCCATCGACCCTTTCCTCTCGAGCGAACCCGAAAAGATGCGACTAACCCGGCTTTCACATCAGACGCTCAGGTCCCGCTCCGGTTCCTATGCGTTTGCATCCAAATCTAGGGATGGTCGTCCCCTCCCGCTATTGCGCTGTATTCAAAGCCGATATTCCAAAAGCGCTTAATCACATCCTTGCGCGCGGGGCCTGCTTCCATTCGCGGCTCAATCGGCTAAAAGGTGACCGCCGCCGCACCGGACGCCGGCTGCATTCGCGGAAATTCAATGGAGAAGATGGGAATGTCGAGCCGAGCGCTCAGCCTCGCGACGGTAGTGCTTCTGATCGGCTTCGGCGCGACCGATGCCGTTCTTGCGCAGGCAACGAACCTCGAGGCCGGCAAGGCCCCATCCCAGCTCTTCGCGCAGACCTGCAATGCCTGCCACAAGAGCCCGAGGGGACTGCTGAAGACTGTTGCGCCGGGTTCGCTGCCGGGTTTCCTGCGTCAGCACTACACCACCAGCTCCGACATGGCCGGCGTGCTGGCCTCCTACCTTGTTTCGAACGGCGCCACCGACACGCGCTACCAGGCCAAGGATGGTGGCAAGGACGGCAAGGACAAGAAGGACGGCGCCAAGGACAAGGAAGCGAGCACCAATCCTGCGCAGTCGCCTGAGCATCAGGGCCGTCGCCAGCGCTCCCAGGAGGCCGCCAAGCCGGAAGGTGAGGCTGCAGCTCCCGCGACCGAGGGCGCGCGCCAGAAGCGCGCCGCGCGGCCTGCCGAGGAGGGCGGTCTAAAGCCCGAGGGCCAGGCAGCGCCTGAGGGGCGCAAAGCCAAGCGTCGCGGCAAGCCCGGGACCGAGGAAGCGCCGAAGGTCGACGCCGCCGCGCCGGCCACTGAAGAGAAGAAGAGCGAGCCGAAGGCCGAGTCCAAGCCGGAGTCCAAGCCCGAGAGCGCCAAGGTCGAACCCGGTCGTGATGAGTCCAAGCCAGAGAAGGCGACTGAGAAACCCGTCGAGCCGAAGCCGGAGAGCGCCAAGGTCGAGCCGCGCAGCAGCGACGCTCCGGCGCTGCGGCCCGATCCGGTGCCGGAGGTGACGCCGGCCCCGCCGGCGGCCGCCACGAAGCCGGCCGAGCCGGTCGCGCCCAAGGCGGCGGAAGAGGCGGCTCCCAAGCCTGCCGCGCC